>JAYPCB010000054.1:0-11767 GCA_038124525.1 Cryomorphaceae bacterium | reverse complement strand
ACGACGGTAATGCCCAATTGTTCCAAGTAATGAACGAGGTTGTAGGTAAAACTGTCGTAATTGTCAACGAGGAGGACTTTCATGCACGCAAATATGGGTTAAATTGGACCTTAATCATAGAACAAATACTCGATCACTCATGAAAAAAGCAGTTGAAGGAAAGGGCTTGGCGCCCGCTATCGGCCCATATAGCGCCGGCATTACCTACGGGGACATGATTTTTACCTCGGGTCAGATTGCGATGGATCCGCATACGGGGGAATTGGCCCTAGGAAATTCCATTGAAGAAGAGACCGAGCGCGTACTCAATAATCTGCAGGCAGTATTGCTTGCGGCAGGCGCCGATTTATCCTGCGTGGTCAAGACGTCGATCTTTTTGAGCAGCATGGATCTATTCCCGAATGTCAACGAGGTATATGGCCGCTATTTCCAAGAGCCGTACCCTGCGCGAGAGACCGTGGCAGTGAAGACGCTGCCGAAAAATGTAAATGTTGAGATATCCTGTATTGCGATGCGGAAGCG
Organism: Cryomorphaceae bacterium; assembly: GCA_038124525.1. Taxonomy (GTDB): domain Bacteria; phylum Bacteroidota; class Bacteroidia; order Flavobacteriales; family Schleiferiaceae; genus UBA10364. The sequence goes on along the minus strand of JAYPCB010000054.1, from coordinate 11,245 downwards.
TTAAGGATTCCGATGTAAATTGCACCCTCATTAAAAACACATCTTCATGGATTTTGACGTAATAGTTGTGGGCTCAGGCCCAGGTGGATATGTAACTGCGATTCGCGCCTCACAATTGGGCCTAAAGACTGCGGTGGTTGAGAAAGAAAACCTCGGTGGTGTTTGTTTGAATTGGGGTTGTATTCCAACTAAGGCATTGCTAAAGAGTGCCCAAGTATTTGAATACGTAAAACACGCAGAAGACTTCGGGATCAATATCAAGGAGTACGACAAGGATTTCGGCGCGGTAGTAAAGCGCTCACGTGAAGTGGCCAACGGTATGAGTGGCGGTGTCCAATTCTTAATGAAGAAAAACAAAATCACCGTTCTAGACGGCTATGGCACTGTTAAGCCAGGCAAGAAAGTAGCGGTCGCTGCAGCGGATGGCAAAGAGACCATCTATAGCGCAAATCATATTATCATTGCCACAGGTGCTCGCTCACGCGAATTGCCAAACCTTCCACAGGACGGCAAGAAAATCATCGGGTACCGTCAAGCGATGACCTTGGACAAGCAGCCTAAGAAAATGGTGGTCGTAGGTTCGGGTGCCATCGGTATCGAATTTGCCTACTTCTACAATAGCATGGGCACAGAAGTGACCATCGTAGAATACATGCCGAACATCGTACCGGTAGAAGACGAAGAAGTAAGCAAGCAGCTCGAGCGCAACTTCAAGAAAGCAGGCGTAAACATCATGACCAATGCTGAGGTAACGGGCGTGGATACTTCTGGCAAAGGATGTACCGTGAGCGTGAAAACCAAAAAAGGCGAGGAGCAAATCCAATGTGATATTGTGCTTTCAGCTGTAGGAATAGCGCCAAACATCGAAGGCATCGGTTTGGAAGAAGTAGGCATTGCCACAGATCGCGGTCGCGTGATGGTCAACGACTACTACCAGACTACCGTTCCTGGCTACTATGCCATCGGTGATATCGTGAAAGGGCCAGCTCTCGCACACGTAGCATCTGCCGAAGGTATTCTTTGTGTAGAAAAGATTGCGGGCATGCAAGTGGAGCCTATCGATTACAACAACATCCCTGGATGTACTTACTGTTTCCCTGAAGTAGCTTCTGTAGGCTACACAGAGAAAGCAGCGAAGGAAGCAGGGTACGAGTTGAAGATTGGTAAGTTCCCATTCTCAGCCTCTGGTAAGGCTTCTGCCTCTGGACATAAGGATGGGTTCATCAAGGTGATCTACGATGCCAAATATGGCGAGTTGTTGGGTGCGCACATGATCGGTGCCAATGTAACAGAAATGATTGCTGAAGCGGTTGTTGCTCGTAAGTTAGAGACCACAGGTCACGAGATTTTGAAAACGGTTCACCCTCACCCAACCCTTAGCGAGGCCTTCATGGAGGCAACTGCTGCGGCTTATGATGAGGTGATTCACCTATAATATTGAATTAGGATTTTTTCCACGGCCGCCCCAACTTTGGGGCGGCTTTTTTGTTGCCTTGCTATGTCTACACCTGCAGTCCACATTGAAAATTTGAGCTTTGCCTTCGATACGGCGACCTTCCACTTTGGCGATGCCGAGGTGCGTCCGGGTGAGGTGGTGGTTTTATTGGGGCCAAGTGGGGCAGGAAAGAGTACTCTTATGCGGTTGTTGCGCGGGGAACTAGATCCGTTAGAAGGGACTGTTCACATTGTGGGTGAGCCCGTGAAAACGCGTAAAAAAATCCTCGTTTTGGATGAAACCAAGGCCGGATGGGTGCCGCAACTCGACGATCTTCAGCCCATGCTCACCGCCCGCGAAAACATCGCACATCATTTGTTACGTTTGGAGGAAGAGGCGCGTGAGCAGCGCGTTGATCATTTGGTTCGTGCTATGCAACTCCAAGGCCAAGACCAGCTTCCGGTGCGCTCCTTGAGCGGTGGACAGCGTCAGCGCGTGAGCATCGCAAAGGCCATGGCGAACCAACCGCCTGTACTACTCATGGACGAGAGCCTTGCACAGTTGGATTTGCGCACGAAGACCAGCATTCTAATTGATGTGAAGCAAATGGTGCGCGATGCGCAGATTGCGGCCATCTTAGTCTTGCACGATCCGAGCGATGCATTGATGATCGCGGACCAGTTGTGGGTGATTAAGGATGGTGCATTGGTGCAAAAAGGCAAGCCTGAAAATATTGTCAAAGCTCCGGAGAGTCATGCCATTGCGGGCCTCTTCGACCACATTAATGTTGTGACGAGCACGGCAGATATTCCAGGGCCTTGGCGTTTGGACGGGGAGGAGAAGTGGTTGTTCGCCCATGAATTACCTGCCTTAGAGGGAGCGGAGTTGTTAGACAGTTATACCACACCCTCGGGAAGCTTGCGCCGCATTCGCTGGAACGGTTATGAACTGCTCCAAAAGTAAAATGCCCCGCTCCAAAGGAACGAGGCATTTCTTAAGTACTCCAAAAATTATTACTTCACCTTATCAACGATCGCTTTGAACGCCTCAGGGTGGTTCATGGCTAAATCAGCCAATACCTTACGGTTCAATTCAATGTTTGCCTTCTTGGCTGCTCCCATAAACTGAGAGTAAGACATTCCGTGCAAACGTGCACCTGCGTTGATACGCTGAATCCACAATGCGCGGAAGGTGCGTTTTTTGTTCTTACGGTCGCGGTAAGCATACGTTAGACCTTTCTCTACCGCATTTTTAGCAACCGTCCAAACGTTTTTGCGACGACCAAAGTACCCTTTGGCGTGCTTCATCAATTTTTTTCTGCGCTCTCTTGAAGCTACAGCATTTACTGAACGTGGCATAATTGTTTAATTTTTTGTGAGAGGTACTTCTACTGTTACAAGAAGGTTTAGCTACCCAGCACAGGGTTATTAACTAACTCTGGGAATTACTTCATTCCCAATTGTTTCTTGATGTTTGCTTCGTCTGAGGCATCCACCAAGCCAGATTTTGTCAAACGACGTTTCTGGTCAGTAGCTTTCTTAGTCAAAATGTGTGACTTGAAAGCGTGCTTTCTTTTGATTTTACCAGAGCCAGTAAGCTTGAAACGCTTTTTAGCACTGGATTTGGTCTTCATTTTTGGCATGATTCAACTGTTATTTATTGGAGTTACTTACTTTTTGGGGCGATGGTAATGTTCATTTTCTTACCATCCATAGAAGGCATGTGTTCTACCTTTCCATATTCTTCGAGGTCTTGTGCCAAGCGAAGGAGTAAAATCTCTCCTTTATCCTTAAACACAATCGAGCGTCCGCGGAAGAAGACAAAAGCCTTCACCTTGGCGCCACTTTGCAAAAACTCAATGGCGTGCTTCTTTTTGAACTCGTAGTCGTGATCTGAGGTATTGGGGCCGAAACGAATTTCTTTGATTACCACCTTCACTGCCTTGGCTGCAAGCTCTTTCTGCTTCTTGCGCTGGTCGTACATGAATTTGCTGTAATCAATGATTTTACAAACCGGTGGGTCTGCATTTGGTGAAATCTCTACCAAATCCAAATCCATATCGTCTGCCATGCGCATAGCATCTCTGGTGTTGAAGACACCTTGCTCAACGTTATCACCAACGAGACGAATTTTTGGCACCCGGATCTTATCGTTGATTCTGTGGTTTGCAGCTAGTTTCTCTTTCGGCTGCTTTCTTTTACCTCTTCTCAGTGTAGTTCTTGTTTAATTAAACATCTATTAATCAATCAGTTGCGAAATTTCATCCGCAATCAATTTTACAAATTCTTCTTTGGACATGGCGCCTTGGTCTCCTTGACCGTGACGACGAACGCTCAACTGACCGCTCTCCACTTCCTTCTCGCCGACGATCAACATGAATGGAGTTTTTGATACTTCTGCATCGCGTATCTTCCTGCCAATCTTTTCGTTACGCTCATCTACGAGGGCGCGAATATCGGAAATTTCTAGGAATTTGGCCACTTCTTTGGCGTACTCATTGTATTTGTCGCTCACCGGCAAAATCTTCACCTGCTCTGGGGTTAACCACAATGGGAAGTTTCCACCACAGTGCTCGAGCAGTACGGCAACGAAGCGCTCCATCGAACCGAACGGTGCACGGTGAATCATCACTGGGCGGTGTTCTTGGTTGTCGCTGCCTTTGTATTCTAGTTCAAAACGCTCCGGTAAGTTGTAATCCACCTGGATGGTACCAAGCTGCCAGCTGCGGCCGAGCGCATCCTTGACCATGAAGTCAAGCTTCGGTCCATAGAAGGCGGCCTCGCCGTATTCCACCACTGTGTTCAAGCCTTTTTCGTCCGCAGCCTCAATGATGGCTGATTCTGCCTTTACCCAGTTTTCATCGGAACCGATGTACTTCTCCGGCTTTTCTGGATCGCGCAAACTCACCTGAGCGGTGTAATCTTTGAAGTCCAGCGTTTTGAAGATGTACAGCACCAAGTCGATGACGTTTTTGAACTCGTCTTTTAATTGGTCCGGCGTACAGAAAATATGCGCATCATCCTGTGTAAAGCCACGAACGCGTGTTAATCCATGCAATTCACCACTTTGCTCGTAACGGTATACGGTACCGAACTCTGCGAAGCGCACCGGTAGGTCCTTGTATGATTTCGGCGTTGCCTTGTACAATTCACAGTGGTGCGGACAGTTCATCGGCTTGAGCAAGTACTCTTCACCCTCCTCTGGAGTGTGGATAGGCTGGAAGCTATCCTTACCGTATTTCGCGTAGTGACCAGAACAAACGTATAGCTCCTTATTCCCGATGTGCGGTGTGATTACAGGACTATATCCGGCTTTCTTCTGTGCACGCTTGAGGAAGTTCTCCAAGCGTTCGCGAAGCATGGCGCCTTTCGGCAACCACAACGGCAATCCTTGACCTACGCGTTGGCTGAAGGTGAATAGTTCTAATTCCTTACCTAGTTTTCTGTGGTCGCGTTTTTTTGCTTCTTCCAACAGCTCTAGGTACTCCTTGAGTTCGCCGGCTTTCATGAAGCTTACCCCATAGACACGCGTCAGCTGCGGATTATTCTCATCACCGCGCCAGTAGGCACCGGCTACGTTCATGATTTTTACTGCTTTGATATATCCCGTGTGTGGAATATGTCCACCACGACATAAATCAGTGAAGTCGGCATGGTCACAGAAAGTAATGGTACCGTCCTCGAGGTTTTCAATAAGTTCGGTTTTGTAAGGGTTGTCCTTGTAGGCTTCCAAGGCTTCCGCTTTAGTTACGGCGCGCAACTTGAATTCGAATTTCTGACGGGCAAATTCCAACATTTGCTTTTCGATTTTCTCGAAATCCTTTTCAGAAATCATCTCATCGCCAAAGTCAACGTCGTAGTAGAATCCTTTCTCGATGGCTGGACCAATGGTCAGCTTTGCCTCAGGGTAGAAGTGGAGGATGGCCTGCGCGAGAACGTGCGCTGAACTGTGCCAGAACGCCTTCTTACCGCCATCATCATTCCAAGTGAAGAACTGCAACGTACCGTCCGTGGTCAAAGGATCGTTCAATTCGATGGTTTGGCCATCGTAGGTGCCCGATAGAATATTGCGTGCCAGTCCGTGCGAGATGCTCATCGCTACGTCCATGGCTGTCGTCCCTTTGTCGTAGGTTCTTTGGTTGCCGTCTGGAAACGTTACAGTAATCATTTTTCTCCTTTGTTTTCCTAAGGTTACAGAAGCGCAAATTTAACTCGGTTATCGGGGATTTAGGCTTTTTTTCCATTCGATTTTCCAACCATCCAAAAGGATACTATTTTTGCAAGTAATGAACGCCCCATTAGATAAGGACACCGTCCTCCAACAATTCAACGCTGCCTGCAAGGGAACGTTGATGGAAACCTTGAACATCACTTACGTAGATGCCGATCCTGCCACAGGAAAATTGGTCGCTACGATGCCCGTGGATTCAAGAGTATATCAGCCGATGCAAATCTTGCATGGCGGGGCCACCGTTGCTTTGGCAGAATCTGTGGGATCTGCCGCTTCTCAAATGTTGATAGATCCTACTAAAGAAGCGGCTGTAGGCCTCGAAATCAGTGCGAATCACGTCAAAAGTGCACGTACTGGAATGCTGATCGCAACGGCCGAATGTGTACACAAGGGGCGCACCTCACACCTGTTCCAGATTAGAGTTGAAAACGAACAAGGCGAGCTGATTTCGGTTGTGAAGTTGTTGAATTTTGTCAAACAACGCTACTAATGCTCTCCTTGATTGTCCAATTTCCCGGCGCAGCCCCTAAAGCACTGCGCTACCGTTCCGCGACCTTGGATCAAAGTGATTTGATCCTACGCGGTTTTAGCTGGGATGCGCATGGATTTGCGGAGGAAGAATCTTTAGAAGTGGCCGATTTTTGGAGCGAATTTGGCCAAGTCCCCCTCGATTGTTGGGAGAATAAAAACGCAGAGAGCTACCAAAACGAAGTCAGCCAAGTCCTTCAGAAAATCCAACAGCACGAGGTGCAAAAGGTCGTGCTGAGTCGCACGCATTTTATGTCGACTGACGCTGCGGATGCCTCAGCCACGTTCCAATCATTGTGCAATCAGTTCCCCAACTGTACGGTATTTGCCTTCGATCACGACCACTTCGGAAGTTGGATGGGCGCCACTCCGGAAGTACTCTTGGAGGGAACTGAGCAAGGGTTCCGTTCCATGTCATTGGCCGGCACGCGATTGAGCGGTGGTATGAATTGGGGCGAGAAAGAAATAGAAGAACAAAAATTCGTCACCAAAGAGATTCATCGCACCCTGAAAAACCTCGGGGGACACGTACGCCGCACGCCGCAGACCACCTTCGAAGCAGGGCCTGTGGAGCATTTGATGACCTGGGTGAACACCGACAATAGTCAACTACAAGCCTTCGAAACCTTGGAGGCCCTACATCCTACACCTGCCATTTGTGGAACGCCGACCCCAGCTGCGCTGACGGTATTGCATGAAATTGAATCCTATCCACGTGAACTCTATACCGGCTATTTGGCTTGGGTGAAGGACACGGTCTACGCCAACGTCCTCTTGCGCACCATGAAATGGCATGCGAATGGAATTCAGTTCTTTGCAGGGGGTGGGATAACAAAGGACAGCGTACCTTTGAATGAGTGGATGGAGACTGAATACAAGATCTCTGCCCTCAAGGACGCTGTACAACTCAAATGACAACCACCAAGCACACGGCACATTGGACGTTAGAAGCCCTCGCTCAGGCAGGGGTGAAGACCATTATATTTTCACCGGGCTCTCGCAATGCGCCGTTGATCATTGCCGCAGAAGCCCTAGGGACTTTCGAAATGATGGTTCTTGGCGATGAGCGCAGCGCCGCTTTCCATGCCTTAGGACGCAGTCAGGTGACCGGAACTCCGGTAGCGGTTTGTTGTACCTCTGGAAGTGCATTGGCCAATTATTACCCGGCCGTGCTCGAGGCTTACTATGCCCACGTTCCACTTATCGTTCTTAGCGCCGACCGCCCCGAAGACCGCATCAATAAAGGCGAGGGACAGACCTGCGTGCAGCGCGAGTTTTACGAGCCGCATGTGGCGGCGAGTATTCAAATTGATGAGGAGGATTCCTACGGGCAGGTACAAGCGGCCCTTCAGTACGCCATTCAAGCCATGCACTTTGAAATGCGTCCCATTCATTTGAATGTGGCCTTCCATGAGCCGCTGTATGAGCAGGGGGAGGCGCCAAAGTCCATGCAGCTGGAATTTTCCGCGGATCATTTTGCAAAACATGGTCTGCCGGAATCTGTAGCATCGCCTGATTTTAGCAAGTTTGAATCCGTAGCAGTGATTGCCGGACAATTGCTGCCGACAGAATCTGAGATGGTTCGAATGATTTTGGATGCAGGCGTTGATTGGACACTTTTTGCGGATCCCATGAGCGGCCTACTGGATCATCCAAATGCTGCACCCATGGAGGCACTGTTGCATCTTCAGCCTGATGCGGTGTTGAGTATTGGTGGACAATGGATCAATAAAAAGCCGAAGCAGTATTTACGCGGATTGGAGATTAGAAAGCATGTTCATGTGGATGTGTTTGAATGCTGGGATGTGTTGGACGCGAATGTTGAGCATATACGGTTCTCGCCAAACCTATTGCAGCACTGGAAATCTTCCGAGAATTTTATTCAAGTGAGACATGAAAGGCGTCCCACAGTTACACTCCCTTGGTCGGACGCCGGGGCTTTTCGTGGCATTGTAGATCGTCTTGATTCGTCATCGGTATTGCATCTGGGCAATAGTTCTGTAGCGCGCTATTTTAATTATTTCCCTAAACGCGTGGCACTCTATGGCAATAGAGGGGTAGCTGGGATAGACGGTAGTTTGAGTACGGCGGTTGGGGCTTCTTTGGCTGAGCCAGCGCGCCACCATACCGTTATTCTAGGCGATCAAAGTTTTCTGTACGACCACAATGCCTTGTATGCACAGGAATTGCCTCAAAACCTCACCATCTGCGTATTGAATAACGGCATCGGCGGCATCTTTGATTGGCTCCCAGGTACGGCGAGTACAGGAGCGAAAGCACGTAAGATTTTTGCCAACGCGCAACAGGTGGATTTAGCCTCGTTGGTGAAGGCGTTCAATGCGGCCTACGTCGGTGTTGAAAATGAAGAAGAATTGGCCACGGCGCTTACTTCGGCGAAGGGATTGACCGTTATTGATTGCAAAACGGAACAGTCCATGAATCTAAGTGCGTTAAAAATTATGCATGAACATGGCAGAGCTTAAACATTGGATTTCCGCTGCACGATTGCGCACATTGCCCTTGGCCTTTGCCGTGATCGCATTGGGGACGGGATTGGCCTACAAGGTCAGTGATGGTGTGGATTGGTGGATCTTTGCCTTGGCTGTTTTTACCTCTTTCGCGTATCAAGTATTGTCAAATTATGCCAACGATCTCGGCGACGGGATGCGCGGTACGGACGACCATAGAACGGGTGAGAAGCGGGCCATTGCCAGCGGATTGATCACCATCCCGGCGATGAAGCGCGCCGTGAGACTGTGGACGGTATTGGCGCTGATCAGCGGAGGGACATTGGTGTTCCTGGCCTTCTATGGGCAGGTTTTATTTTATGTGTTTTTTGCGTTGAACATTGCCGCAGTCGCTGCTGCGACCTCGTACACCATGGGGCCAAAGCCATATGCGTACTGGGGTGGCGGTGATTTCTTTGTCTTTTTGTTTTTTGGATTGGTCGGGGTGCTCGGATCGGTGGCCTTGTATGCGCCGTTGCATTGGAGTTTTGTGCTGCCGGCCTTGGTGGCTGGGGCCTACAGTGCCGCAGTACTGACCTTGAATAACCTCAGAGATGTGCATACGGATGCCAAGGCCGGCAAACGGACCTTGGTGGTGCGCATGGGCAACAAATGGGGCCGCGGTTATTTCAAAGCTTTACTGATGATAGGCAATGTACTTAGCTTAGTATTTGCCCTGTATTGGGCGCTTCTGGATGGAAATCAGGCCCTGCTCTTGTTTCATATATTCTTTGGATTGTTGCTCTCGCGGGTGGTGTTCAAGCCATTTACGAAGGCGATGGAGCCGATGGAATTGGACCAATTATTAAAGCCCATGGCCATGATGACCTTGCTCTTTTGCGTAGGGACAGCCGTGGCCTTAAACATATAAGGATGCGCGCGAGTTTCAGTTCATATGATCTGATTTTCAAGCAGCCCGCCGGCACCTCGCGCGGGGTGTTGCGCACAAAGCAGAGTTATTTTCTGAAAATTGAGGATGCTTCCGCACCGTTTCCTGTGGGATGGGGCGAGGTGGGCATCTTGCGTGGGTTGAGCATGGACGATGTGCCTGAGCTCGAAACCCAACTGGATTGGACGGTTCAGAACATCGCATTGGGATTGGAAGAGTTGTATGCGGCCAATGCGCAGTTTCCTAGTATTCAGTTTGCCTTGGAGCAGGCCTTTAGTCATTTGCAGCACGGTTTTCAGCATTTCCAAACGCCGTATAGTCGGGGCGAGGAGTCCATTGCGATCAATGGGTTGATTTGGATGGGGGACGAGTCCTTCATGCTGGATCAGATCAGCCGCCGGTTGGAGGAGGGCTTTACCACGCTAAAGATGAAGGTGGGGGCCATTGATTGGGCACAGGAGCGGTCGCTGTTAGAAGGGATTAGAAAGGAATTTTCTCAGGACCAATTAACCTTGCGTGTCGATGCCAATGGTGCCTTTACGCTGCAGGAGGCGTTGGAGGTGGACCAAGTATTGGCGGGGTTGGCCGTGCATAGCATCGAGCAGCCTTTGGCGGTGAATCGCAGGGAGGAATTGGCCGAGCTTGTACAGAGGGCACACACGCCCGTGGCGTTGGACGAAAGTTTGATAGGATTGGTGGAACAGGAGGAACGCGAAAAGCTGCTCGACGAGATTAGACCGCCTTACCTCATTCTCAAACCAAGTTTTATTGGTGGATGGCGCGGTGCGGACCAGTGGATTGCCTTGGCAGAGGCCCGTGGCATTGAGTGGTGGGCGACCAGTGCATTGGAGAGCAATGTGGGGATGAACGCCATTGCCCAGTGGGCTTCGACAAAGAACAACCCGTTGCCGCAAGGTTTGGGTACGGGGAGTTTGTATACGAACAATGTGCCGGCACCTCATCGGGTGGCGGGTGGCCAATTACAATTGGTCGACGATATTCAAAAATCTTGGGATCTCAGCGCGTTGGCTTAAACCGACATGCGCATAGAGAAGAATACAGAGCGCCCTGGGGCGGCGATTCCGCTTGCATAGGGGCGGTAACGGACGTCCATCAGGTTCTCAAGTCCCACCCGAAGCAAGATGTTTTTCGAGAAGTGGTAGGAGCCGTGGATGTTGATGGTGTACCAAGAAGGAGAGTACGGCAGGCCATTTTCGTTGATGGCATACATGTGTACTTTACTTAATTCCGAGAATGCCATATCCTCTGCATCTACCGCACCATTGTACCGAAGGATGAGGTTGAGTCTCAGCTTGTCCTTGTTATAGCTCAAGGAAGAGGTGGCATTGAAAGGGTTCACGTGACGCAAGGGGTTGCCTTGGCTGTCCATGCCGAAAGGATGAGACCAGTGCAACAGCCAGTGAAGGTTTTTGGAGATGTCCGAACGAATGCCGAATTGGTATCCCCAAACCCAAGCATAGTCGAGGTTTTGTACAGCCAGTACTTGGGAAAGCTCTCCTTCGTAGAATACGCTGTCTCGACCGCCGAAGTTGAACGGAGCACGCTCCATCACCTCGTCGAGGAAGCTGTAATAGAAACTTGCGTCCAACGCCCAACGGTCTCCGAGCTTTTGCTTCATGCCCAGTTCGGCACTAT
>JAYPCB010000053.1:0-11779 GCA_038124525.1 Cryomorphaceae bacterium | reverse complement strand
AGGTTGTCCCAAGGCGAGGCATTGGTCAACATATACCAACGCAGGGCATCGGCTCCATATTGATCCATGGTGGTAAATGGATCAACGGCATTGCCCAAGCGCTTGGACATTTTTTGACCGTTCTTATCCAATACCAGTCCGTTCGAAATCACCGTTTTATACGCGACGCTATCAAAAACCATCGAAGCGATGGCGTGTAGCGTAAAGAACCAACCGCGCGTTTGATCCACCCCTTCCGCGATGAAATGTGCAGGGTAGGCGCCGTTGTTCTCAATTTTATCCTTGTTTTCAAAAGGGTAGTGCCACTGAGCATACGGCATAGAACCACTGTCAAACCAAACGTCGATCAGGTCACTTTCGCGGTGCATCGGCTTGCCGCTAGGGCTTACCAGCACAACGCCGTCCATGATGTGACGGTGCAGATCTACTTTATCGTAGTTCTCTTTGCTCATATTACCGGGCTCAAAGGACCCCAGCGGGTTGCTGCTCATGTGGCCTGCCGCGATGGATTTTTGGATCTCTTCGTGGAGTTGGGCCACGCTGCCAATACAAAGGCGTTCATCTCCCTCCTCGGTGCTCCAAATAGGTAGAGGAATACCCCAGAAACGCGAACGGCTCAAGTTCCAGTCGTTGAGGTTTTCTAACCAATTCCCAAAACGTCCCGTACCCGTCGATGCCGGCTTCCAGTTGATCGTTTTGTTCAAAGCGATCATGCGGTCTTTATTGGCGGTACTCTTGATGAACCAGCTGTCCAATGGGTAGTACAAGACGGGTTTATCAGTACGCCAACAATGTGGGTAGCTGTGCTCGTATTTCTCGATCTTGAAGGCCTTGTTCTCAATCTTGAGTTTCAACGCCAAACGCTCATCCACACTCAAATAGTTCTTGAGTTCAGGGATGATGTGCTTCAATCTATTTTGTTGAAGGGCCAATTCTGCCGCCTGCTCCTCTTCTGTCAAATATTCTGCCTTGATGTACTCACCGCCAAGCCCGAACACTTCATCATGAAGTTCAGTGCGGAACCGTCCCTGTAAATCCACAAGCGGTTCCAAGTTTCCAGCTTCATCTTCCACCAAAAGCGGCGGTACTCCTGCATCCGCTGCTACGCGAGCATCGTCCGCACCAAAGGTTGGCGCTGTGTGCACAATCCCCGTACCGTCCTCTGTCGTCACGAAATCCCCGGGAATCACGCGGAACGCCTGATCAGCATGCTCCGCCGGAAGGGCATACGGCAAAAGTTGCTCGTACGACAACCCGACCAATTCTTTACCGACAACGGTCTTTAGGATTTGGTAAGGGATCTTTTTCGCCCCGGCTTCGTAGGTGGCGGTATCGCCTTCCACAAACTTTTTACCCATCAGCTTCCCCAAGAGTGGGGTTGCAGCAATGATGTTTACCGGCTCGTGTGTGTATTGGTTGAAGGTTTGAACCAAGCTGTATTCAATCTTTGGCCCGACCGTCAACGCAGTATTTGAAGGCAAGGTCCAAGGCGTCGTCGTCCATGCCAAGAAGTGCACGTCGAGGTCGCCAAAGAGTTGTTCGCTTTGCCCACTTTTTATCATTTTGAACTGTGCCACGACCGTATTGTCTTTCACGTCGCGGTAACAGCCCGGCTGGTTCAATTCGTGTGAACTCAAGCCCGTTCCCGCTTTTGGGGAATACGGCTGAATGGTGTAGCCTTTGTAAATGAGTCCTTTGTTGTACAGTTCTGATAACAGCCACCAAACGCTTTCCATGTATTTGGGATCGTAGGTCACATATGGGTCGTCCATGTCCACCCAATAGCCCATCTGGTCCGTCAAATCTTTCCAGATTCCGGTGTAGCGCATCACGGCATTTTTACAGGCCTCATTGTATTCTTCAATGGTGATGCTCTTGCCGATATCTTCTTTAGTAATGCCCAATTCTTTTTCGACACCCAATTCCACCGGCAACCCATGCGTATCCCAGCCAGCCTTGCGGTCGACCAAGAATCCCTTTTGGGTTTTGTAACGGCAGAACACATCCTTGAGCGAACGTCCCATCACGTGGTGAATACCCGGCAAACCATTGGCGCTTGGAGGACCTTCAAAGAAAATCCATGGCTCAGCATCCTTGCGGGCCTTCAAGGTTTGTTCGAAAACCTGTTGATCTTTCCAACGTTGCAAGACCGCCTTATGTACTCCGGCGAGGTCTAGATGGGAATATTCGGGAAATGTACTCATGTGCTTATTCTACGGTAGCGATACACTTTAGTTCGATCGCAATAGGGGTCGGTAAACTGTTGATTTCAACGGTGGTTCTACACGGTTGATTCTCCTTAAAGTATTCAGCATAAAGGCGGTTGAAGGTGTGAAAATCACGCTTCATATCGACGAGGAAAACAGTCACATCAACCAATTGTTCCCAGCTCGAACCACTGGCTTCAAGGATGCTCTTCACATTTTGAAACACGCTGTGCACCTGGGCCTCGAAATCGAAGGCCTTAAAGTTGCCATTGTGGTCAAGCTCTAATCCAGGAACGCCGCTATCGTTGGCATCGCTGCCGGCGGTGCGCGGTCCTACGCCTGATAGAAAGAGTAGGTTGCCCACCTTTCTTGCGTGCGGGTACAGTCCTACCGGTTTCGGAGCGTTAGTCGTCGAGATTTTAGATGCATCTGCCATAACTCAAAGGGTATAAGGCTGCAAAAATAGGGAAAGCCATCCGGAAGGGCGTAATGAATTGAAACCAAGGTGAAAGAAAAGTTAGTGTTATTTGTACACTTAGTCATAATTGTTATATATTTGCCCTGTATGTGAAGATTGGTGGTTCTTTCTTTTCATGCTTCTGTGATAGGTTCTAGGGGCTATTTGGCAGAATTTTCGAGGTGTTACTGAGCCGATTTTTAACACGTGAGAATCCTTCCAAATTCCCCTTTTTTTATTCCCAAAACTTTCCTTTTCCCCCTTTTCCACCCTGCCAAAAGCGGTGTGCCTATGTCATTATGGCTAATTTTTGGCCTTTTGGAGGGAATTGGCTCTTTTTTAGCAGTTCAAAAAGCCGTCTACAAGGACACCTTCTATTATTTTTGTGAACTATTTATAAGAATACTCCAGCCCGATGCTGAACTTCATATCCAAACTCGTCGGTTCGAAAAGCGACCGCGACTTGAAAAAATTGCAACCGCATGTTGATGCGGTGAATACGCACGCTACAGAACTTGCAGCCATGAGCAACGACCAGTTGCGCGGAGAAACGGAATCTTTCAAGGCTGCCATCAAAGAGGCGACGGCTTCATTGGAATCTGAAATTGCAGCATTGCGCGAGCAGATCCAACAAACGGAGGATTACGATGCACGCGAACCGTTGTACGAGCAGATAGAAGCATTGGACAAACAAGTTCTAGAGACCATCGAATCCGTACTCACAGACATTCACCCTCGTGCGTTCGCCTTGGTTCGTGAAACTGCGAAGCGATTTACTGCGGGCTCTGTGAGTGTACAGGCTTCGGAATTGGACCGAACACTGGCACAAGATCATTACCACATCACCATTGACGGTGATACTGCCACTTATGCCAACGGATGGAAAGCTGCTGGTGGGGATATTACTTGGAACATGGTCCACTACGATGTTCAGCTCATTGGGGGTACAGTACTGCACCAAGGAAAGATTGCTGAGATGGCAACTGGGGAAGGGAAAACCTTGGTGGCCACCCTGCCGGTTTACCTCAATGCATTGGCAGGACGCGGTGTTCATGTGGTTACGGTGAACGACTACCTCGCAAAACGCGATAGCGAATGGATGGCGCCTATTTTCAATTTCCACGGATTGACCATCGATTGTATTGATAAGCACCAGCCAAATTCTGATGCCCGCCGTGCCGCCTATTTCTGTGATATCACCTACGGTACGAACAACGAATTTGGTTTCGATTATTTGCGTGATAACATGGCGCGTCGCGACGAAGACCGCGTGCAATTGCGCGGCCATCACTACGCCATCGTGGATGAGGTGGATAGTGTATTGATTGACGATGCACGTACGCCTCTCATCATTTCAGGACCAACGCCTAAAGGTGATCAACACCAGTTCAATGAACTCAAAGGCTTCGTGGAAGCGTTGATGAGCGCTCAAAAAGTATTGGTACAGAAGGAACTCAATGAAGCCAAGCAGCTCATCGCCGATGGCAATGCTGATGAAGGCGGCGTGAAACTGTTGCGCGCCTATCGCGGGCTTCCAAAATCAAAGCCGCTCATCAAATTCCTTTCTCAAGATGGGATGAAATCACTGTTGCAGAAAACCGAAGGTGTGTATCTGCAAGAGCAAGGCAAGAAGATGAAACTCATCGATGAGGACCTCTTCTTTACCATCGAAGAAAAGAACAATCAAGTCGAGTTGACCGGGAAGGGCATCGATTTGATTTCGAAGAATACTGCTAAGGACTTCTTTGTGATGCCAGATATCACAGCTGAGCTCAGCGCCTTGGAAAAAGGAGAGCTGCCTGCTGAGGAAAAGGCCAATCAGAAGGACGGCATTTTGCGCGACTACAGCGTGAAGAGTGAACGCATTCATACGGTAAACCAATTGCTCAAGGCCTACGCGTTGTTCGAGAAGGATACAGAGTATGTGATCATGGACAACAAAGTCAAAATTGTCGATGAGCAAACCGGTCGTATCATGGAGGGTCGACGCTATTCTGATGGTTTACACCAGGCCATTGAAGCCAAGGAGAATGTAAAGATTGAAGCCGCGACACAAACCTATGCGACGATCACCCTTCAGAACTACTTCCGCATGTACCACAAATTGTCTGGGATGACAGGTACGGCAGAAACGGAGGCAGGAGAATTCTGGGAGATTTACGAATTAGAGGTAGTGGTCATTCCGACCAATAGACCTATTGCTCGCGACGACCGCGAAGATTATGTCTACAAAACCGCACGTGAGAAATTCAATGCGGTGATCGATGAAGTTGTTTCCATGCGTGAGGCCGGACGCCCCGTGTTGGTTGGTACGACATCGGTAGATATTTCTGAATTGTTGAGCCGTGCATTGAAAATGCGCAAGGTGCCACACCAAGTATTGAACGCGAAACGTCACCAAGCAGAAGCAGAGATTGTTGCCGAAGCAGGTAAGCCAGGTATGGTAACCATCGCGACGAACATGGCGGGTCGTGGTACGGATATTAAGTTGACTGACGAGAGTAAAGCCGCAGGCGGTTTGGCCATCATCGGTACAGAGCGTCACGATAGCCGTCGCGTGGATCGCCAGTTGCGCGGTCGTGCCGGTCGTCAAGGGGATGTGGGTTCTTCACAGTTCTTTGTTTCCTTGGAAGATAAGCTCATGCGCTTGTTCAACTCTGAGCGTATTTCAGGATTGATGGACAGATTGGGATTGGAAGAAGGCGAGGTAATCCAGCACAGCCTTGTGACCAAATCCATCGAGCGCGCTCAGAAAAAAGTTGAAGAGAACAACTTCGGAACGCGTAAGCGATTGCTTGAGTATGATGATGTGATGAACAGCCAGCGCTCGGTAATCTACAAGCGTCGCGGCAACGCTTTGAGCGGAGACCGCATCAAGGTGGACATCATCAACATGGTGTACGATACTCTTGCGGATCTTGTCGAAGCGTACCAGCCGTCGAAGTATTGTTAATGATTCAGATTGGATTTCTTCCGCACATTCGCATTTTAGACTCAGATTGACTCTGAGACCTTCTCGAGCCAAGGTTTTGAAGCCGTATGTAACAATTTGTTCCACGAAGCGACTCAATTCTACAAAGAAAAGGGCCATCGCATCGCAACAGCGGCACTGCCTGTATTCCAACAAGTTCACGACGATAAAAACAACAAGTTCGATAAGATCTTGGTGCCTATTACCGACGGGAAGAAAACCCTGCAGGTCACTTCGGTATTGCAAGAAGTCATCGACACAGAAGGCTCATCTCTCATTACAGATATCGAAAAAGGCATTTCCATTGCCATCATCGATGACGAGTGGAAAGAGCACTTGCGTGCCATGGATGACCTTCGTCAAAGTGTTCAGGGCGCCGTTTACGAGCAAAAAGATCCACTGCTCATCTATAAGTTTGAATCTTTCGAGTTGTTCAAATCATTGGTGGCACGTATCAACCAAGAAATTGTTGGATTCTTGTACCGAGGCGGCCTACCTGCAGCAGATCCTAGCCAAATGCGCCAGGCACCTGCAGCCCCTGTGAAGCAACCTAAATTGCAAGAAAGTCACCCTGGTTTGGATGCGCCAGTGGAAGCTGAGCGGCTGGCGGCTGGCGGTGCTGCACCTGCTGCACCTAGACCTGTGAAAACAGCCCCTGTGGTGAACGATGGAAAGACCTACGGCCGAAATGATGCGGTTACGGTACGCAATATGCAGACCGGTGAGGTTAAGAATATCAAATACAAGAAAGCCCTCCCATTGCTTGCGCAAGGCTGGGTCATTGAAGACTAAGGGATGTTCTGGAACTGGATCACAAGAATTCTTCTACGCAATAGACAAGCCTGGCTCGTGACCATTGGACTTGTGACCGCCTTCATGGCGTATCAAGGAACCTCTGTCGAGATGGAATACGGATTTGCCAAACTCATGCCGGATACAGATTCAGTTTCCATTGAGTATGATCTTCTTGAGGAAGAGTTTGGACAGGTTTCTAATACTATTGTTGTCGCCATAGAAGATCCAGATTTCTTTAAGCGAGACCACTTGGATGAGTGGACTAAGCTGATGAAGGATTTGAAAAAGGTCGACGGAGTGACCTTTGTACAAAGTCTTACGGAAGCCTATGGTCTTGTGGTCGACAGTGCGACTGAAAAACTAGCACCAGATACCTTGTTCAACGCCCTTCCAGAAAACGGGGAAGAAGAAATTGCCCTTGAGGCCAAAGTGAAAAGCTGGCCGTTTTACAAAGGTGCCTTGTACCAAGGCGATACCTATATGGCAATCATTCGCATAGATGAGGAACATCTGTACAACAAACAGATTCGTCCTATCGTCGAAGGTGTTCGTGATATTCTCTATGCCTGGGAAAGTAAAAATGGCCGAGACCTACACATGTCTGGATTGCCATGGTTTAGGATTGCGAATTCTAGCACTCTCGAAAAAGAGATCTTTCGAACGGTAGCGCTAACGTTGCTTGTAACGGTGATCATCTTCTTCCTCTTCTTGAAGAGCTTTAGAGCCACAGCCATTAGTTTACTTATCGTGATTCTAGGTGCGGTTTGGGCGTTTGGAATCATGGGAATTTTAGGATTTGGCATTACCCTTTTGTCCTCATTAATTCCACCGCTCATCATTGTTATTGGTGTGCCCAATTGTATTTATCTCATCAATAAATACCACCAAGAGTACAAAAAGCACGGTCAACAAATCAAGGCTATACAACGTGTAGTATCTAAAATTGGATACATCGCTTCCATCACGAATACAACCACGGCCTTGGGCTTTGCTGCATTTGCGTTGACCAGCAGTGAAAACTTGGTGCATTTTGGAATCGTCAGTTCGTTGAGCATCATGGGCGTTTTCTTGCTGTCTATCACTTTAGTCCCGATCATTTACAGTTATGTGAGTCCTCCTAAGGAGCGCCATTTAAATCACTTTGATGTGGGTTGGTTGGTGAACTTCCTGGATTTCTTGGACAATGCTGTAGAAAACCACCGCAAGAAGGTATACTTCATTACTTCTATTGCAGTTATTGCGGCAGCCTATGGTATGTCTAAAATTGAGACCGCAGGAAATATCACTGCGGATTTCAATAAAAACAACCCCATTTACAAGGATGTAAAATACTTCGAACGCAAGTTTGGTGGGGTCGTTCCAATGGACATTGTGATTGATACGAAGCGCGAAGGCGGCATTGAACGACTGACGAATCTTCGTCGAATGGAAGAGTTGCAAGATAGCTTGGAGGCCATGCCTGAGCTGAGTCGTGCCTTGAGTATTGTCGACTTTGTGAAGTTTGCGAAACAAGGGGTCTTGTTTGGGAACCCTGATATGTATTCGTTGCCTTCAAGGTCAGAGCAGCAATGGTTGTTGACCTATTTGCCCCGCGGCATGAAAGACGATACGGGATTGGCAAAATCTCTGGTTACCACAGACGGTCGTAAGGCGCGTATTTCCGTTCAAATGGCGGATTTGAGCACGCCTGAAATGAGGGTGTTGACGGATAAGGTTAAAAAATTGGTCGATGAAGTTTTTCCAGGCGAAAACTATGAGGTCAGTATTACGGGAGCCTCGATCAAATTCATTCGTTCAACCACCTACCTCATCAACAACTTGATCCTCTCGTTGGTACTGGCAGTAGTGGCCATCTCCATCATCATGGCGCTGTTGTTCATGAGTGGAAGAATGGTGTTGATTTCCTTGATACCGAACCTCATTCCCATGCTCATAACGGCAGGGATTATGGGCTATGCGGGCATTCCCTTGAAGCCGTCAACCATCTTGGTGTTCAGTATTGCCTTCGGTATATCTGTAGATGATAGCCTGCACTTCTTGGCGAAATACCGTCAAGAATTAAAGTCTAACGGTTGGAATATCAAGTGGGCCGTGAAGAGCTCGATCTTGGAAACGGGTTTGAGTATGTTCTACACTTCGGTGGTGTTATTCTGTGGTTTCTCCGTATTCATGACGTCGAGTTTTGCGGGCAACCAGAGCCTTGGACTGTTGACCTCCATCACCCTTTTTGTCGCCATGTTGAGCAATCTTATTTTGTTGCCTTCGTTCTTAATGACGATGGAAAAATGGGTCACCAAAAAGGATTTAAGCGAGAACATTATCGATATTTATGATTCAGAGGTAGATCTAGACGAATCAGAAAGCTAAAATTATGAAGGGCATTATCCTTGCCGGCGGGTCCGGTACCAGATTACATCCATTGACCTTGGCGGTGAGTAAACAACTCATGCCGGTCTACGATAAGCCCATGATTTACTACCCGCTGAGCACGTTGATGCAAGCGGGCATTCGCGAGATTCTCATCATCACTACTCCGCACGATGCGCCATTGTTCCAAAAGTTATTGGGCGATGGGTCTCAGCTGGGTTGTCGCTTCGAATACACGGTTCAGGAACGTCCGGAAGGATTGGCACAAGCCTTCATTTTAGGCGAGGAGTTTATCGGAGAGGATAGCGTAGCGCTGATCCTTGGGGACAACATTTTCTACGGTTCGTCTATGGCGAATGTCCTACAAGCGAGTAAGGATCCTAGTGGCGGTGTGGTATTTGCCTACCGCGTGAGTGATCCGGAGCGCTATGGGGTGGTGGAATTTGATGGAGATATGAAAGCCCTAAGTATCGAAGAGAAGCCGGCGGAGCCGAAAAGCGATTACGCCGTTCCGGGCTTGTACTTCTACGACAATAGAGTGGTGGACATTGCGAAGAATTTGAAGCCAAGTCCTCGAGGGGAATTGGAGATCACGGATGTCAACAAGATCTACCTAAAGATGGGTGCCTTAGAGGTGGGCGTATTGGACCGCGGCACAGCGTGGTTGGATACCGGAACTTTTGCCAGCCTGCAACAAGCCGGTCAGTTCGTGGAGGTCATTGAAGAACGCCAAGGATTGAAGGTGGGTTGTATTGAAGAGGTTGCCTACGAGCAAGGTTTTATTGATGCGGCGCAGCTCGAACAATTGGCCCAACCTCTCGTTAAGAGTGGGTACGGAAAATACCTGATGAAACTCTTGCGATAGATGAAAGACCTTGCCGCCTTACAAGCCTTATTCCAAAAAGAAATAGATGCCCTACAACTAGGATCAGCCCCTGAGAAGCTGTACGATCCTATGCATTACATCATGAACCTTGGCGGGAAGCGATTGCGTCCTGTTTTGGCCTTGATGGGAGCAGGTTTGTACGGCGATCCTTCGAAAGCCATGCCTCAAGCAATGGCCATTGAGCTCTTCCACAACTTTTCGCTCATTCACGACGACATCATGGACGCTGCGCCGTTGCGACGCGGACAGGAGACTGTGCATATCAAGTGGGACGAAAATATTGGCATCCTAAGTGGAGACGGGATGCTCGTCAAGGCCTACCAATATGTGGCGCAATGTTCGCCCGAATTGTTGCCAGAGGTATTGGCGACCTTCTCTCAGACAGCCCTAGAGGTATGTGAGGGCCAGCAGATGGACATGGATTTTGAAAACATGGACCAGGTGCCTTTGGATACTTACATCAAGATGATCCAATTCAAGACTTCGGTCTTGCTGGGATGTGCCATGAAAATTGGTGCGCTCGTCGGCGGTGCGACAAAAGTGGATGCGGAAGCGTTGTATGAATTTGCGCTATTGCTGGGAACTTCGTTTCAGATTAAAGACGATTACCTTGATGTCTACGGCGATCCAGAGAAATTTGGAAAGCAAGTGGGCGGGGATATTTTGAGCAATAAGAAGACCTTGTTGTGGATTGAGGCTGAGAAACGCGCGGCCCTGCAGCGCATCGACTTTAGTGAATATACTTCGATGCCTGCTAATGATGACAAGGTGGAATCTTTCCAAGAGCTGTACAAGATTTTGGATGTAGATGCCTTCGCCAAAAGCGAGATAGACCGATACTACCAACTATCTATTGAAGCCTTGGATAAAGTCTCTTTGGACTCACAAACCTTGGCGCCGTTGAAAGAATTTGCCCAATGGTTGCATGGACGTGAATCTTAATTGATTCCCCCATCTTTTCGGGTTATTTTTGCCCCTTGTAAACACACACTTTCATGAACGTATTGGTTTTAGGCTCGGGCGGT
This sequence comes from Cryomorphaceae bacterium, assembly GCA_038124525.1. Classification (GTDB taxonomy): domain Bacteria; phylum Bacteroidota; class Bacteroidia; order Flavobacteriales; family Schleiferiaceae; genus UBA10364. Next base: position 1,071 of record JAYPCB010000053.1, on the reverse strand, counting down.
CGCGAGCACGCATTATCTCATAAGATTTCTCAAAGTCCAACATTGGGCAAGTTGTTTATCGCACCTGGAAATGCTGGAACGCATCAACTGGGCGAAAACGTGGCGATGAATATTGAAGATGCTGCTGAGGTGGGCGCCTTTGTGAAAGCCAATGCCATAGATATCGTAGTCATCGGTCCGGAAGCGCCTTTGGTGGCGGGAGTGCACGACGGCTTGAAGGCCGATGCAGCCCTATCTGACCTCATCGTTGTAGGTCCACGTCAGGCGGCGGCAGAGCTTGAGGGCTCTAAAGATTTTGCGAAGGAGTTCATGATGCGTCACAACATTCCTACTGCAGCCTACCAAACCTTTACGAAGGACACGTTGGCCGAAGGCCAAGCCTTTTTGGAAACCTTAGATGCGCCTTATGTATTGAAGGCCGACGGTCTCGCCGCAGGGAAGGGTGTGTTGATTATTGAAGATCTTGATGAGGCGAAAGAAGAGCTTAAGAACATGTTGGTGGATGCCAAGTTTGGAGATGCTTCTTCTCGCGTAGTGATAGAGGAGTTCCTAGCGGGTATTGAGTTCAGCATTTTTGCGTTGACGGACGGTCAAGGTGGATATGTGATCTTACCGGAAGCGAAGGATTACAAAAGAATTGGTGAAGGAGATACTGGATTGAATACCGGAGGTATGGGAGCAGTGAGCCCAGTGCCATTCTTCGACGCTGCACTTCGCGAGCGTACGGTCAAGGAAATTATCGAGCCGACCATTAAGGGATTGGTCAAAGACAACCTTCCGTACCAAGGGTTTGTGTTCTTTGGATTGATCAATACTTCTAAAGGGCCTAAGGTCATTGAATATAATGTCCGCATGGGCGATCCGGAAACGGAAGTGGTGATCCCACGATTAGAGAGTGATCTTATTGATCTGTTCGTTGCCATGCATGAAGGCACCTTGGACCAAGTAGATCTTCAAGTGAACCCTCAAACGGCTACCACTGTGATGGTCGTGGCGGGTGGCTACCCAGAAGCCTACAAAAAAGGAGATGCGATCTCGGGTCTGCGAGATTTTGAAGCTACGACGGTCTAC
>JAYPCB010000052.1:4933-11988 GCA_038124525.1 Cryomorphaceae bacterium | reverse complement strand
GCTTTGAGGTGCGGTAAGTTTGATTTCAACGTGTTGACGCTCGTGCCGTACATCATGGTGGCGAGTACTCCAAAAAGCCCATAGCCCAATTCTCCTTCAATGCTAAAACCGCCTTGTAGGATGGAATTCATGGGGAGGATGAGAATCACTGCGCCAAGTAATCCGACCGCCACCCCTTGCCATTGGGTATCGGTGGCTTTTTGCCCGAAGAACCAGCCGCCTATGAGCACGGTGAACAGTGGTACGAGGGAATTGATGATGCCGACCACGCCGCTATCGAGGTGGTTGACGGCGAGGGGGAACAAAACGTAGGGAATGGCGTTTCCTAAGAACCCCACAATGGTTAAAGAGATGAGGTCTTTCTTGCGGAAATGCTTGAAATGACGAAAGCCAATGACCGCCATAAAAAGTGCAGCGATGCTCACGCGCAAGGTGCCTACTTGGGTGTAGGTAAAACTTTGAAGGCCACGTTTCATCAAAATGAAGCTTGAGCCCCAGATGATGGCCAGACCGATGAATAGGATCCACGGGAGGGCCGGCGAGTGAGAGGTACTTTGTTTCGACATGCCGCAAAATTGTGACAAATGCCTCACACTTTGACGCGATGGGATGTAATTTTGCTGAAAATACTTGAGTATGAGAACCCTTTCCTTCCTTATTCCCCTTTCTTTTTTAGTGGCTTCTTGCGGTCAGCCGGAGCCTGAAGTCATCGAAATGCCTGTGCAGGCGGAGGCCGCAGAGGTGGCCCCGAATGCGGAAGCTAAAATGTTTGTTTCTGGCATGACCTGCGTGATGGGTTGTAAGGGTGCGATCGAAAAGTCGCTCAATGCCCACGAGGGCGTGGCGAGCTTTGCCATTGTGTTTGAGGACAGCGTGGCCACCGTGAGCTATGATAGCACGATGGTGAGCGCGGAAGAATTGGCTGATGCGGTCGGTTCGGTGGCCGGTGGCGGGCTGTATACTGCGACGTTATTAGCTGAATAATATGAGAAGCGCACGTATTCGCTTTTGGGCGACCACTTCGTTGGTGTTCATATTCCTTGTCATCTTGGCGGGGTCGGTGGTGCGTGCAACAGGTTCGGGCATGGGATGTCCCGACTGGCCACAATGTTTTGGCTACAATATCCCTCCCACAGATGTGGAAACCTTGACTTGGCGCGAGGGCAGAAGCTTTGAGGAGGGTCAGATGATTTTATTGCAGGACCAATTCTGGGTAGCAACCTCAGATTTCACTACGGGTGAGGAGTTTGCGCCGGAAAATTGGGCCCTATTTGATCGCCACGACTACAATATTTTCAACCCTGTACATACTTGGATTGAGTTCATCAATAGGTTGATCGGTGCCCTGAGTGGCTTGCCGGTGTTGGCATTGGCCATATTTGGAGTATGGGGCGTGCGACGCAATGTGTGGAACGCAGTGCTCGCCGTGGGCGTGATGTTTCTGCTATTGTTTGAGGCGTGGTTGGGTAAGATTGTGGTCGATGGAAATTTAGTTCCAAACCAAATCACCATACATATGATGGGCTCGGTGGCCATTGTGTTGCTGCTGCTCGCGCTTCGCGCTCGCAATACGGAAGGAGAATTCTCTTATCCGAAGTCGGTGGGCCGAGCCTTGGTGGCGTTGTTGGTGATGGTGGTGTTCCAAATATTCTTGGGTACGCAGACCAGGGAATTAGTGGATTATGCCTTGGAGCACGGGGTGATGCGTGCAGAGGTCATTGATTCCATTGAAGGGGCCATGCCGAAGGTGCACCGCAGTTTTGCTTGGGGCATTTTGTTGATGACGAGCATCCTGTTTTTCCTTCAGCGCAAGCACAGGGTTTCCATTCCCGGCTTTGGGCCATTGGTCTTCGCCATCGCGATGGAATGGGCCATAGGTGTGGTGTTGTTTTTTACCGGATTGCCGAAGGCGATGCAGCCGGTTCACTTGGTGCTGAGCATCGGTATTTTGGCGTCGATCAGTTATCCTCTTTTTCTTGCTGCACGTAAGTCTTAAGTAGCTCTAGGGCGCGTTCCCACTGCGCTTCATGAACCAAAATCTTGATGCTTAAATCTCCGCCAACAGGCAGGACGCTGGCCATTTGGTAGTGTTCCAGGGTCGTGCGAATGCTTTGGCTTTCTAAGAAAGTAGCGATGAGGTCTGCCTCGATAGGCGTTGCGGCGATGTAGAGGAGTTTATGGCGCATGGGTCCAATTCAGTGTGCTGATCATCTGCAATATCTCCTCACGCATGAACTGTGTCACGGGCGCTAGGCTATCCGCATTCGGCGGGCTGTAGTGGTAGAGTACGCCGCGCAAGAAATGTTCGGTACTGTCGGTCGCGTAAAACTGCGTGGTCGTGGCCGACGCTCCAGATAGTTCATAGTAGAGCCCATAGACCTTTTTGTCCTTGTATTCGAAGAACTGCTCGCGCATTCCGCTTGCTTTTACGGTGTGTTTATAGGCCAATTGTTGCGCATCTCGCACCAATGCTTCGAGGTTGTTGTCGACGGGTTTATAAGTGAATTGGACCGTACTTAAAATCGAGGGATATACAATATCAAGCCAATATTCGCCTTCTCGTGCCTGCTCGGTGCCTTCTTCCGTCAATACCTCCTTCACAATCACTTTGGCCTCTGCGTTGATGCTTAGCCCGAAGGGTGCGTCTTCGTTCAACGGCGCATAGGCCTCGGTGCTCGGCAATCCAATACGCATGAAGGCATCAGGGCGTGCTACCGGTGCATCTGTGCATGAAAGCCAGAGCAATGGAAGAAGGAGTATAGGACTAAACTTCATGGTTGGGGTCTACCGTTACTTTAATGCGGATCAACTTGCGCTGGTCGACGCTTTCCACCTTGAAGGTATAGGCATTGTAGCTGACCTTTTCATTCTTCTCCAAAAACTTCCCTGCGAGCTCCAAGACGAGCCCCGCTAGGGTTTCGCTTTCGCCGTCTACAGTGTCGAATTGGTCCCTGGAAATCCCTAAAACTCTACAAAAATCGATGAGCGGCGTTTGGGCCTCGAATACATAATTGTAGTCGTCAAGCTTGCTGTAAACCACATCTTCATCGTCGAACTCGTCCGAAATCTCACCCACAATCTCCTCCAATACGTCCTCCAGGGAAATGACCCCTGAGGTACCGCCGAACTCGTCCACCACGATGGCCAAGTGAATCCTGCGCTGCTGGAATTCTTTCAGCAGGTCGTCAATTTTTTTGCTCTCGGGCACGAAGAAAGGAACGCGCATGAGGTCTTGCCATCCAAAGTTTACCGAGGCATCCATGTAGGGCAGCAAATCCTTTACGTACACCAGGCCCTTGATTTGGTCCAGGTTCTCGTCAAACACCGGGATGCGTGAATACCCGCTCTCGGTGATGTGTCGCAACGTCTCTGGATACGGCGCTTTAATATCTATGGCGATGACTGAGGTGCGCGGCGTCATGACTTCCTTGACAGTGGTCGATCCGAAGCGAACAATCCCTTTGAGGATGCGCTGTTCTTCCTCGTTTGAATTTTCGTCCGCCGTGAGTTCCAAAGCTTGCTCGAGGTCGTCTACACTTAGCTGTGGACCGCGGCCTTCGATGTTGATGCGGTTGATGGTTTTGCTCAATCGTGCACTGATAGGATGCAAAGCGCTGTGAATCCTTGAAAGGAGTGGGGTGACCAATTGCGCAAAGTGCAACTTCGAGGCATTCGCATATACCTTCGGTAAAATCTCACCAAAGAGTAATAACACTCCCGTTATGGCCAAAATCTCTACCACAAACGTGAGCAGGGGACTCCAGCTATCTGGGGAGAAGAAGCTGTTCAATAAATACGTCGATACAATGACAATCCCTACGTTGACGAAATTATTGGAGATGAGAATGGTCGCCAACAGGTGGTCGGGTTCTTCGAGGAGTTCCAATATTTTCTGCTGGCGCGGTTCGCTGTCGTCCATCAGCTCGCGGTCGGCGGGCGTAATGGAAAAGAAAGCCACTTCTGATCCTGAAATAAGCGCAGATAAAAGCAGCAATAAGGAGAGAACCAAGAGCAGCAAGATATCGGCGGATGCAAGGTGCCCAAGGCTTTGGGCGATATCAAAGAATAATGAAGGAGGCTCTGTTTCCAAAGGGAAGGTATTAGTTCGACTTAGAACGGTAGGTCATCTTCATCCTGTGAGTGGGATGCAGCTGCCGGTGCCGTTGGTTGAGGGGCCGATGGTGCCGCGCTGCCATAATTTGGTTGGCTGTATGCGGTGCCTTGTTCTGATGAAATGCCTTCGCTTTCGGCGCGAGAGGTCAGCATGGTCATCTGGTTGGCTTGAATTTCTGTGGTATAGCGATCAGCACCAGTTTGGTCCTGCCATTTACGTGTTTTAATTCGTCCTTCGAGGTACACTTTGTGTCCGCGCTTGAGGTATTTGTGTGCCACATCGACCAATCCTTTCGCATTGATCACGACGTTGTGCCATTCTGTGTTGGTCACGCGCTGACCTTCTCTATTGGTATAGGTTTCAGAGGTTGCCAAAGGGAATTTCACCAATGATCCTCCATTTTCGAAGTGCATAATTTCCGGGTCTTTCCCGAGGTTTCCAATGAGCATTACCTTGTTTAGTGTTCCTGCCATGATCGTCTAAAATTTCTTGTTGTATTCTATCAAAGATAGGTATAATTGGTCCGTGAATTACAGCATGTTTTTAACAAAATTGGACACAATAACCGGCATGCCAAGTCCCTCCATTTCACGCTTTCCATAATACTCTTGCGGCTCCCCAACAGCGCCCTCATCCACCGCCCAAAAATGGCAATGAAGGTCCTTGTGAGAGAGCTTATGAACGACTGGATCTTGCATCAATACCCCTTTTTTGGGAGCGCTCTCCAGCCTCGGGAACTCATACAGTCCGCCCCAGATCGACGAGGTATCGCGCTTATACATGGCCCACTTTCCCCCGCGCTCCATCACAGCGAAATGGATGGTCTCCTCGGTACGTTTGCTCTTGCGGATTTTTACCGGCAATTCGTCGATGCTTTGGTGCTGATAGGCATGGCAGAATGAGGCCAGTGGACACTCTTCACATTTGGGTTTTTTCGGGGTGCAATGCAAGGCGCCAAACTCCATAATGCCCTGGTTGTAATTGCCAGGATGTAGGGCTTCTTGGATCAATTCATCCGCGAGCTCCTGAAACTCCTTAGGGCCTGTGCCTTGATTGATGGGACTATGAATGCCAAAATACCTCGAGAGCACGCGATACACGTTGCCATCTACCACCCCTTTTCGCTCGCCAAAGCAAATGCTGGCGATGGCTGCTGCGGTATAGGGGCCTATGCCCTTAATGGACAACAAATCTTTACTCGTAGAGGGTAATTGGCCCTGAAATTCTGCCGTGATCTGCTGGGCGCCTTTTTGCAAATTTCTGGCACGACTGTAGTATCCTAGACCGGTCCAAAGGGCCAAAAGTTCGTCTTCAGGAGCCTCCGCAAGGGCCTTAATTGAGGGATAAGCGGCGAGAATTTTCTTGAAGTACGGGGTGCCTTGCGCCACACGCGTTTGTTGCAAGATGATTTCGCTCAGCCACACCTCGTAGGCCACGGGAGTCTTTTTGCGCCAAGGTAAATCGCGCTTGTTTTGATTGAAGAACTCTTCAATGCTGATAATGAAGTGGTTAAATGCGTTTTTGCTCACGTGCAGGGTGTCCGATTATTTTATGCTTTTAATCTGTAAATAAGGAGAATAGGTGTATATTTGCGCCCCTCATTAACCAAGTCCGAAAGGACCTAAAAATACAGAGCAAATGACTAAAGCAGATATCGTTACTAAGATTTCTGATAAAACGGGAATGGAACGCGGAGACGTTCAAGCGGTTGTTGAAAGCTTCATGAAAGAGATTAAGCACAGCCTAGAAGATGGAAACAATGTGTACCTACGTGGTTTCGGTTCTTTCATCGTGAAGAAGCGTGCTCAGAAAACAGGTCGTAACATCTCTAAGAACACGACTATCGTCATTCCGGCTCACTACATCCCAGCCTTCAAGCCTGCGAAAGTATTCGTAGAAGGTGTTAAGGATAGCGTACCTGTAAACGACTAATTTGAAAAGAAACCAGATCATAGCAGTACTTCTTGCAGTCGTAGCAGCGGTTGTGTTGATGCGTGCGCCTAGAACCGCTCCAGTGGAGGAGGTGGTACCGCAGTCGACAGAAAACACTGGGCTCGACGCCAAGGTGGACGAAGCAGTGGCCATCATCCAAAGCGGTGAGGGAGCGCCCATGCAAGCCATCGGCATGTTGCTAGAGGTATTGAAAGAGAATCCAGACCACGAGAAAGCATTGATGTGGTTAGGGAACTTCTCTATGATGAGTGGACAGTGGGACAAAGCGGTGGATCGTTTCCATCATTTGACCCAAATCCGCCCCGAGGTTGAAATGTATTGGTTGAATAAGAGTCAATCACTCCTGCAAATGGGAGATACGACAGCAGCTTTGACCAGTGCGCAAGAGTATTTGAACACACATCCAGAGGCAACACGAATCAACGATTTAGTTGCTGGATTACAGAATTAATAATTTTTAAAACTTAGCATTATGCCAAGCGGAAAGAAACGTAAAAGACATAAGATTGCAACGCACAAGCGTAAGAAGCGTCTAAGAAAAAACCGTCACAAGAAAAAATAATCAAGTAGAGTATGCGCACAGAATTAGTTATTAGTGCTAGTTCTGACCGAGCAGATATTGCACTACTTGAGGACGGAAGACTTCAGGAACTCATTAAGGAAAAAGGAGACGATAGTTTCTCCGTTGGTGACGTATACCTAGGAACCGTAAAAAAATTGGCCACTGGCCTAAACGCTGCCTTCGTAGATGTTGGTTATGAAAAAGATGCATTTTTGCACTACCACGATCTCGGGCCGCAGATAAATTCCTGGCAATCCTACCTACGTCGCACCTTAAAAGGCAAGCAACAAAGCAACCTCACCAACTTTAAAAATGAAGCCAACATCCAGAAGGAGGGCAACATTGGTGATGTTTTAAAGCAAGGCGATCAAATCTTGGTGCAAATCACCAAGGAGCCCATTTCTACGAAAGGGCCTAGAATCACTG
>JAYPCB010000052.1:0-4923 GCA_038124525.1 Cryomorphaceae bacterium | reverse complement strand
GATTTGTAGTGCTCGTGCCATTCTCAAACCGCGTGAGCGTGAGTCAAAAGATTCGCGAACGTGACGAGAAAGACAGACTCAAAAACTTGGTCAGAAGCATCAAGCCCAAGGGCTTTGGTGTAATTATACGTACTGTCGCAAAAGGACAGAGCGCAGAAGAACTACAGGCTGACCTCGAATCGTTAATCCGCAAGTGGAAAGTACTCCACAAAGGGGTGAAGCGTTCGAACAAGCCCGTACGTATTTTCAGCGAAATGAATAGAGCCAGCGCGTTTTTACGCGATGTGTTCAATGATAGCTTTTCCTCCATTACGATCGATAATGAAGATCTGTATGAGGAGGTAAAAGAATACCTCGATGAGATTCAACCGGGGGCGTCTAAAATGGTGAAACATTACACGGGTCAAATGCCGTTGTTCCAGTTTGCCAGTGTAGACCGCCAAATCAAAGGTGCATTCGGTCGTTCGGTCAGCATGCCTAAAGGGGCGTACTTGATCATTGAGCATACTGAAGCTATGCACGTGGTTGATGTGAACTCGGGCAATAGAACCAATACGGCAGAAAACCAAGAAGCCAATGCGTTGCAGGTAAACCTGCTTGCGGCAGAAGAGGTGGCTCGTCAGTTGCGCTTGCGCGATATGGGTGGTATTGTAGTCGTGGATTTCATCGATATGAATAGCGCAGAAAACCGCAAGGCGGTGTATGAGAAAATGCGCGATGAAATGAAAAGGGACCGTGCTCGTCACAAGATCCTGCCCATTTCAAGGTTTGGTTTAATGGAACTTACGCGTCAGCGCGTTCGTCCGGAAACGAACATCACCACTCGCGAGGAGAATCCAGATAATTTAGTGGAGGCGCCGATCCAAATCATTGAGGCGATCAAATCAAAACTTGCGACCCTCGACAAGCGAGAAGTGTACATCCATGTGCACCCGTTCTTGGAGGCCTACATTACCAAAGGGTACTTCAGAAGTATCAAGAAGACATGGCAAAGTGATTTGCGCAAGAAATTGGTAGTAGTACCGCGTGATGCCTACACGATGTTGGAGTGGAAGGTGAAAGACCGCGAGAACAATACCCTATAAAACTTTTGTTTTTCCACAAACCCGCTCCGTACGAATGTATGGAGCGGGTTTTTTCATTAAAATTGGTTCATGACAACTTCCGAAGCTTTGCACAAACTCCGCAGGTATTGCGCCTATCAAGAGCGCAGTCTTTTTGAGGTATATCGAAAGTTGGGCCTGTTGGGATTGCCTAAGGACCGGCAAGAAGAGGTGGTGGCGAGCTTGATGGAAGAAAACTTCCTAGATGAATACCGTTTTGCGGAGGCCTATTGTCAGGGCAAGCTCAATCAAAAGCATTGGGCACCCTACCGTATTAGTATAGGCCTGCGAGAGCATCGCATTCCGAAGGTAACCATTGATAGGATATTGAATCAAATTCCCGAAGAGCGAGTGGAAGAGAATGCACTGTATTTAGCCGACCGTTGGTTCAGTTCAAAGACGAAGGAACAACTTGCCGCTGCAATGCAACGCCGCGGGTATTCTTTTGAGATGATTCATAGGGCGTATCAAAGGGTAGAAGAAGAGCGCAAAAGTTCTCTTTAACCCTTCCAAGTGCCGCCGTAGCGGTAGTGGCTGTTTCCCGGCTTGCCATCTAAAAATCAAAAGGACGCTAATACCTCCTTCACCTTCTGTATTCCAGCCGGCGTGATATCAAGGTGGAAAACCATGCGGCATTTTCCTGGGCCCATTTGGCTGATGCCAATTCCCTTCTCAGCCAAGGTGCTGATGAATGCTTCTTGGTCCATATCCTCGTTCAATCCAAAGATCAAGATGTTGGTTTCTGGGGCTACAACATTTTTCACCCAAGATTGCTGGCCCAAAAATTCCCCCATGTCCTTGGCAGCGGCGTGGTCTTCGGCCAATCGGCCCACGTTATTTTCTAGTGCATAGATCGCCGCACCGGCTAAAAGGCCTGCCTGTCGCCAGCCACCGCCTATGCGCTTGCGAATTCTGCGGCTGTGGTGGATGAATTCCTCGCTGCCCAAAAGTACCGAGCCTACGGGTGCACCAAGACCTTTGGAGAGACAGATGGAAATGGAATCAAATGCCGTCCCGTAATCGCTTTCACTTTGATTTTTAGCGACAAGGGCGTTGTAAAGGCGTGCACCATCGAGGTGGAAGGTTAGGCCTTGAGCATTGGCCACTGCTCTTAGGGCCTCTATTTCTTCCCATTCGTAACACGTTCCGCCGCCTTTATTGGAGGTGTTTTCAAGTGCAAGTACGCGCGATTTTGGGTAATGGACATCGTCGACTTTGATACAGCTTAGTACTCCTTCCGGGTGCATAATGCCGCGATCATCACCGGTGAAAACAACCGAGGAATGTGCATTCGCCGCAATTCCACCGCCCTCGTAGTTGTAGATATGGGCGTAGGGATGACAGATGACCTCGTCGCCAGGGCTGAGGTGAGACATCAAAGCAATTTGATTGGCCTGTGTACCGCTCACACAAAAAAGTGCTTTTTCCGTGCCGAAGCGCTCGGCGACCATGGCCTCAAGTTTGAGGACGGTGGGATCATCGCCCCAAACATCGTCGCCTACAGGGCTGCTAATCATTGCATTTAACATGGCCTTACTAGGGCGGGTCACAGTATCACTGCGCAAATCAACTTCAAACATGGTCTTTCACTGTTAAAGCGTGAAGATAGCAAGGGTATGCTTAACTTTGTTACCCTATGGTTACAGCAGATCAAATCAAGTCTTTGGGCGAGCGTTTGGAGCGTTTGGCTTCCTATCTAAATCTCGAGCAAAAGCGCATTCATATTATCAACGAAGAAGAGAAGACGGCTTCACCCGACTTTTGGAACGATCCAAAAGAGGCGGAGAAGGTGATGAAGGCGCTTCGCGGTGTGAAGTTTTGGGTAGAAGGCTACGAGAAAGCCGAGGCTTTGTTCGGTGAGGCCGACCTCAGTTTGGAGTTTTACAAAGAAGGTGAGCTAGACGAGGCTGAGGTTCAAGAGGCTTATGATGCCTGTGAGAACTTGATCGAGGAATTGGAATTCCGCAATATGTTGAGCGGTGAGGAGGACAAGCTCAGTGCCGTGTTGCAGATTACTGCGGGTGCCGGTGGTACCGAAAGCTGTGATTGGGCAAGTATGTTGATGCGTATGTATTTAATGTACGCTGAGAAAAACGGATACAAGACAAAGGAATTGGTCCTACAAGAAGGCGATGTTGCCGGAATCAAGACCGTTACACTGGAGATTGAGGGAGATTTTGCTTTTGGATATCTAAAAGGAGAGAATGGGGTGCACCGATTAGTGCGTATTTCACCGTTCGACTCGAATGCCAAGCGCCATACGTCCTTTGTTTCGGTATATGTGTTCCCGTTGGTGGATGATACCATTGACATCCAGATTAATTTGAGTGATATCGAATGGGATACCTTCCGTAGTTCGGGTGCCGGTGGTCAGAACGTAAACAAGGTAGAAACAGGGGTACGTCTACGTCACAAGCCTACCGGAATTATCATCGAGAATACCGAAACCCGATCTCAGTTGGGGAATAAGGAAAAGGCCATTCAGCTTTTGAAATCCCAATTGTACGAGATGGAGATTGAGGCGCGCAATGCCAAGCGTGCGGAGATTGAAGCAGGTAAGAAGAAGATCGAATGGGGCTCGCAGATTCGCAATTATGTGATGCACCCGTACAAATTGGTCAAAGACGTCCGTACGGCGGAAGAGACCTCTGATGTGGACGGGGTGATGAATGGGAATATTGATAGATTCCTCAAAGCCTTCCTCATGCAGCAGGGTGAAAGTGCCGCAGCTGACGAGTATTAAACCAATGCGTCAAAGGGCGTATTCATCGCGCGGATAACGAACAAATTGCGCAGGATACTCCTTATCTTGGGGCTATGCGTTCCATATTGTTTTCTCTAGCATTTTTGATTTCCTGCGGCCTCTATGCCCAGCAGGGATTTGTGCACAATAGTGGGCAATGGAACGACCCATCCACCTTCCGGATGCAGATGGGCCCGAATAGCTTGTTTTTAACCCCAGATTCATTGGTGCTGTCCGTGATGGATCCTGCAGATTTTGATGGCGATCACATCGGGGGTCACCATCACTATGCGGATACCTTACATTACCACAACTTTAGCATGGCGTTCGATGGGGCGCGAAAAATGCAATGGGCAGGGGAAGTGGCCTATGAGGCACCCTTGAACTATTTCGTAGGACCGCGCGAGCGATGGCGCTCCAATGTGCGCAGCTATTCTAAGGTGCGCGCAAAAGATGTTTATCCGGGAATTGACTTGGTGGTGTATGAGGCTGCAGGTGGGTTTAAGTTCGATTGGGAATTGGACCCCGGTGTAGATCCTGAACAGATTCATATTCATTACGGCGGTTTGTGGGGCGTGGAGGTGCTCGAGAAACAGCTCCATCTACAAACGCGCTTTGGCGCGCTTGTGGAAGCAATGCCTTTTGCCTACCAAGAGGATGGTGAGGTTCGCGCGCGCTACGATAAGGAAGAGGAATATGTGGGCTACAAAATTGGTCGTAGAAAAAAAGGCCAACCTTTGATCATAGACCCCATTTACATTTTTAGCACTTACACAGGGAGCTCTTCGGACAACTTTGGCTACACGGCCACCTTTGACGACAACGGCAATGCCTTTGGCGGAGGTATAGTGTGGGGAACGGGATATCCTACTACGCTTGGCGCGGTGGACACCGTATTTAATGGCGGCTTGTTTGATGTGGCACTTTCGAAGTTTTCGTCAGACGGGACCCAATTGTTGTGGTCAAGCTATTTGGGCGGATCAAACTTGGACCAACCTTATAGTCTAGATTGTGATGAGAATGGTGATCTATACATTCTTGGCTCCACGGGATCGGATGATTTCGGGGTGACGGCCA
>JAYPCB010000051.1:0-12908 GCA_038124525.1 Cryomorphaceae bacterium | reverse complement strand
TCTCGATCTACTTCATAGCGCAAATCTTCGTTCATGGGTTTGGCGCCCACAATCTTGCCCGGGTTCAACCGGTTCTCAGGATCCCATGCCTTCTTGAAGCTTTCCATCCAAGGGTAAACTTCGAGGCCGTAAAAGTCTTTGATAAATGCCGCACGGACGCGACCGTCGCCGTGTTCTCCTGATAAGGACCCACCGTATTTCTTGACCAATTCCGCACTGGCCTTACTGATTTCATACAGCAATCGGACCCCTTCAGAAGTCTTCAAATTCAAAATAGGCCTCAGGTGCAATTCCCCAGCACCGGCATGCGCGTAGTACACACTTTCCTGGCCGAAGCCTTGCATTAACGCATCAAACTCACGGATATATTCCTGGAGCACATCAATACGTACGGCGGTATCTTCAATACATGCCACAGGTTTCGCATCGCCCGGCACATTGGAGAGCAATCCCAGCCCCGCGGCACGGAGCTTCCAAACTTTATCGCTGTCGCCGCCAAAGAGCTCGGCCCTGGCATAACTGTGCTCGCATTGCAGCGCAGCCAACTTTTCAGCGAGTTCCGCCTCGCTATCCCCGCGAACTTCCACCAACAAAATGGCTGCAGGATCGCCTTGGACAAAATCACGGTAGCTTGCATATTCCTTGCTCTCACGTGTACATTCTAAGATGATGCGGTCCATGAGCTCCAGCTGGTAGGGGGTATGAGCCATCAATTTTGGGGTGGCACCCATGGCTTTATCCATGCTTTCGTAGTGCAATGCAGCTACGGCCACATGAGCAGGAGGGAGAGGGTCTAAGGCCACACGAATCTTGGTGGTAATGCCCAGCGTACCTTCTGAACCGCACATCACGCTTAAGAGTGCATCGGCATCGTTGCCAATTAAATCAATCGCGTACCCCGTATTTCTTCGGTGAATGCTCGCAACTGGGAAATGAGCTTCGAGGTTTTGCGACCTCCAAGCATCTTGCCATTGCACCAACCAATCTTCCACTGCCGAAGGAATGTCACGCACGCCGTCGGACTGAATTTCGCCCATGGCGCGCAGCACCCCGTCCGCGGTGGCCAGTTCAAGACCGAGCAATTTTTCGCGGGTGGTTCCGTAAGAAATAGAGGTAGAGCCTGAGCTGTTATTACCCACCATGCCGCCCATCATACAACGGTTGGAGGTGGAGGTATTGGGGCCGAAAAACAGCCCGTGTTCTTTAAGATGATAATTGAGTTCGTCGCGGACAACGCCGGGTTGCACCTCTGCCCATCGCTCTTCCACATTGATGTGGAGAATGGCGTTCATGTGCCTTCCGGTATCGAGTACGGTGCCGTCGCCTACGACTTGGCCCGCGAGGGAAGTTCCTGCGGCGCGAGGGATCAGCGGCTTACCGGATCGGACCAGTGCGACCACCTCTTCTGAGGAGGCAGGAAAAGCAACGTCCTGCGGTGTTTCCTGATAGATGGAAGCATCCTGCGCATAGGCGCGCTTGAGTAGTTCGTCGCTAGGTTTGGTCATGATCAAATCATAAAACTATCCCCAAGATTTCCTTCTCCGAGCTCCGCGTTTTCGCTGACCAAATGGCGCAATAGTGGACACGGACGGTAGCGGTCGTCGCCGTAGAATTTGTGGCAACGCTCCAGGACGTTCAAGACATAATCCCAGCCCAATTCCTGTCCCCAGCTAATAGGCCCTTTGGGGTAGTTGACGCCCTTGGTCAATGCCAAATCCACATTGGTTGGAGAGGCGATGCCGAGCCAAACGGCGTCCAGACCTTCATTGATGATGAGGCAGAGGATGCGTTCGACAATCTTTTCGCCCAGAATAGGGTCGAGTTCAGCGGCTTCTTGCGCTTCGACGGCTGCGTTCATGCCGCTGCTGTAATTGTAAAATCCGCGTCCTGTTTTGCGCCCTAAAAGACCGGCTTCGAGGAGGCGTTTTTGGGTGATGGAAGGACGGAAGCGGGGGTCATAATAGAATTGGCCCCAGACGGTTTCTGTGACCTTGTAATTCACATCATGACCGATCAAATCAGTGAGTTCGAACGGACCCATGCGGAATCCCATACTCTTCACTGCGGCATCAATTTCCGCGATGCTTGCCACACCTTCTTCGTAGAGTTTGATGGCCTCGCTGTAGAAGGGTCGAGCCACCTTGTTGACGATAAAACCTGGCGTATCCTTGGCGAGTACAGGGATCTTGCCCCACGCCACCATGAGTTCCTCCATGGCATCCGCGAAATCTTCACCGCTTTGGATGCCCGGTACGATCTCGACCAGCGGCATTAAGGGTGCGGGGTTGAAAAAGTGGAGTCCTCCAAAACGCTCCGGGTGCTTCAGTCCGCTCGATAGGGCGGCGATGCTCAAGCTGGAGGTATTCGTGCACAACCAAGCCGTATCGCTGAGGTGCTGTTCGGCTTTTTCAAGCAGTTCTTTTTTGACTTTGAGGTCTTCGATGACCGCTTCCACGACGAGGTCGGCGCCGTCGATGCTGCTGAGGTCATCGGACCAATTCATTCTTGAGAGGGTCTCGGTTTTTTCGGCTTCGCTCATGCGGCCTTTTTCAACCAATCTGCCAAAGACCTTTTCGATGGAAGCGCTGCTGCGTCCGATGGCGCCTGGGTAGTTGTCGAAATACACGACATCGCACCCTTGCTGTGCGGCGATTTGTCCAATGCCCGTGCCCATGGCACCGGCTCCTAGGATGGCTACTTTCATGTTACTGGCCTTTAAATTTTGGGGCGCGCTTTTCCAAAAATGCTTGTACGCCCTCGTTAAAATCGTATGTCTGTCCCGCCTCGGTTTGGAGGGTTTCTTCAAGAGATAATTGGTCCCTCATATCATTCGTCCCGCTCGCATTCAATGCGGCCTTTGTCAACGCCAAACCCTTCGTGGGCATTTGTGCCATCTGCTCCGCCAAGGCGGTGACCTGCTCGCCAAAGGTGTCCGATGCAAAGACCTTGTAGACCATGCCCATGGACTGTGCTTCGGCTGCACCGACCTTATCGCCTGTCATCATCAGGGCGCTGGCGCGCTGGAATCCGACTAATCTCGGCAGGGTCCAAGTACCTCCGCTGTCCGGAATGAGGCCTATTTTACTGAAGGCTTGAATGAAGCTGGCGTGCTCACTGGCCACCACGATATCACAGGCCAACGCAATGTTGGCACCCGCACCGGCGGCTACGCCATTGACCGCGGCGATCACCGGTTTCGGCAGGTCGCGAATGGCTTGGATGATGGGGTTGTAGTGGTCGCGAACGATGGTGCGGAGCTCCGGCCCGTTCGGGTCCACGGCCTCGCCCAAATCTTGTCCGGCACAGAACGCCTTACCATTTCCGGTGAGTACCACGCAGCGAACCTCAGGATTGCTGGCAGCCTCCGACAGTCCGTCCTGGACCGCAAGGGCCAATTCCCGGTTGAAGGAATTGAATTTATCGGGTCGATCAAAAATGAGGGTGAGCACCCCGTTTGAAAGATGGTGTTGTAGCATGCTTCTTGGGTTTGTACCCAAGGTACATCAAAGCCCAAGTTTGCACAACCCGGTTTTATGCGAGTTTCGAAGAAATAAAAGTGACTTTCATAGTATCATATGATACTATCAGCTTTTCGCTCTAAAGCTTAATAGATTTCATCATCGCCTCCATTTCCAGGACGACATTGCGCTTTTTCGCTTGCGGTCCATAGAGCACGGCCTCCACCGTGAGGATGCGGTCGTTTTTCTCATCGTAGATACTGTACGACAAGAACGGACCGCCCATAAAATCGCCTTCCATGCGCCACAATCCTCGTGTTTCCAGGGCGAACATGCCGCTGATTTCAGCATTGGCAATGGACGGCGGGATGAGGGTTTCGGTGGTCATATAACTGCCTTCGAAGCTGCCCTCGAAATAATGCTTTCCTATGCTGTCGCGGTGCGCGATGATATCGTCCACACTGACCAATCCTTCCGTCATCGGGCGTGAACTCACGATCATATACTGTATGGTCTTGACGGTTTTGGTGGCAAAAATCTTGAGGCCTTCCTTGTCCAAGGTCGGGTCAAAGCCTTTGTGCAGGAGCATGCTTTTGATGCCCATGTCCTTCAAATTCTCGTGGGTGTAGGCGTAGGCACTGCGCTTGAGTCGGTCTTGGATCAAGGTCATGTCATGGTCCTTGAACGATGTAATGACCTGCTTGGCGCTGCCACGAATCTCCGCGGCGATGGCCTTATCGGAAGGTGCTGTGATGCGAATGAGGTGTTGCGGGCGTGCCCAAAGGTCTTTGGTGAGCTTGACAAAATTTGTGTCGCTCTTCTCAATCCAAAGGATGTTCTTGGCCTTTTGCAAAATCTTGTTGACGTCCTTCGGCTCCACGCGCGAGGCATCGAAATACGGCTCTGCCTGCGGCAACCCGTCTTGGTCTGCGAGGTAGATCTCTCTGAAGGCTTCTCCCGCAGGACCTAGCCACAATTCATCTGGCATCACCAGCAGCAATTCACTGTGTGTTCCGCTCGAAGGAGGGAGGATGCGCGTATCCTTTTTTGTGCCGTCCTCGTTGGTCTCCTCGGAGCCGCAGGAAGGGAGGATCAAGAAGGATAAGGCGAAGAAGGGAAGGAGGAATATGCGTTTCATGTGACCAATTTTTGCAGGTAAAAAGGTAGTCAAAAAGTAGGCCAATGTGCCTATTAAATCCGTCGCGGGTACACCACCAAGCGCTGTCCTATGCGAATCATGTCGCTGCTCAGGCCGTTCCATCGCTTGATTTCACTGACCCCAACCCCGTACTTGCTCGCGATGTGACCCAAGGTCTCGCCGCTCTGCACGCGGTGTGTGGTGCGCTCGTTCATTTGCGTGAGCTCTGGAATGGTGCTGGCACGCGCTTCAAAGTAGGCGTCCGCCACGCTGTATAAGGTATCCTGCTGCATGCGGAAGGCCATGGCACTCGTGGCAGGCAAGGTCAAAAAGTACTCTTGACCGTCCACCACTGGGACGATGTTATAGCGGTACTGCGGATTCAAAAACTCCATCAACGCGGCATCCACACCAAGACCTTCTTCCACTTGCTTGAAGTGAATCTGTCGGGTGATGCGGACGGTATCTGTTTCGATGTAGTACGCGGGAATTTCTGCAGGACCTATTCCATGAAGGGGTCCATATTCAAAGGCGTAGCTCGCGGCAATAAACAGGGGCACATAAGCTGAGGTCTCGCGCGGCAAGAACGGGCGGATTTCCCAATACGACGTTTTACCACCGCTGCGGCGAATGGCCTTATTCACATTGCCCGGCCCACTGTTGTAGGCAGCCAAGGCCAAATTCCAATCGTCAAAGATCTCGTACAACTTCAGCATGTACTGACAGGCGGCTTCCGTACTCTTGAGCGGATCATTGCGGTCGTCCACATAGCTGTTCACCTTGAGTCCATAGATCTTCCCAGTACCGTACATAAACTGCCACAATCCCGTAGCGCCCACATGGCTTTTCGCCTTTGGGTTCAGGGCGCTTTCGACCACTGCCAAATATTTCAGCTCCAACGGCATCTCATACTTGGCCAAATGCTCCTCAAACATGGGGAAGTAGTACTGCCCGTGAGCCATCATGCGGCTCAATCTCGACGAACCGTGCTTCAGGTAGCGTTCCATGTAGCGCTTCACCACTGGATTGTACGCCATTTCAAATGGAGTTCGCGCGTCCAATTCTGCCATATAAAAAGCAAAGACCGAATCCTCCAACGCCAAAGGGGTAACCGTATCCGCCACCGGCACTTGGGCCATGGTGTACATTAAATGCTGTGAATCCAGTGCTGCCAACCTTGCCTCCAAGGCCTCCAGCGCCGCCTCGTCCATCGCCCCAAACGTTGGAAGCTCCGACACGGAATCGGACACTTGAACCCCCTCATCGACGACAGTTTCCACGACCTCTTGGGCCATAGCGGGTAGGGCCAACACACTGGCCAAAACGATAGAAATAATGCGCATGCTTAATGCTTTTGAATCCACTGAGCCATGGCCAGTACGTCCATATCGGCACCCTCAGCTCCCATCAACTGGAGCCCCATTGGCAGGCCGTTTGGATGTACGCCCATAGGAATACTAACGGCAGGAATGCCGGCAATATTGGCTTGAACGGTAAAAATATCTTCCAAATAATTCACGGTCGGATCGCTCACCTCACGCCCTATCTCAAAGGCTGTTGTAGGTGCTGTAGGACACAAAATCAAGTCGTATTCCTCCAATATCTTGTCGGTCCACTCTTGCACCAAACGACGCGCCGCCTGAGCCTTCCCAAAGTAGGCGTCGTAGTACCCAGAGCTCAATACAAAGGTCCCCAACATGATTCGGCGCTGCACTTCAACTCCAAAACCTTCACTGCGGCTCTTCTTGTACACGCTCTCCAAATCCGTGCTGTCCGGATGTCTAAACCCGGCATGTACCCCGTCGAAGCGCGCTAAATTCGAGCTCGCTTCCGCCGTGGTCAAAATATAGTAGATGGGCACCAAGGTGTCCAACAAATCAAATTCTACAGGCTCCACTACAACGCCTGCGTTTTCGAGCAATTCTAATTGGGCCAAAAACGCCTTCTTCACATGCTCATCCACGGCAGGATTATCTACCGCAGTCTTCAAATACGCTACTTTTTTCGGGGCCAATTTCGTTGCGGGCGCCATCATCTCCTGCATCGCAGTCGCATCCAAATCGTCCGGTCCCGCAATGACCTCCATCACCTTGGCCGCATCCTCCACATTCGCGGCAAATGGACCGATCTGGTCAAAACTACTGGCATAGGCAATCAATCCGTGGCGGCTCACCCTTCCGTACGAAGGTTTGAACCCAACGGTTCCCGTGAAGCTCGCCGGCTGGCGAATGGAACCGCCCGTATCGGAGCCCAATGCCACGTGACACAAGCCCGCAGCTACCGCCGCCGCAGAACCTCCCGACGACCCCCCTGGCACCTTCGAAGGATCCAGCGGATTCTTCACCGGCCCAAAGGCGCTATTTTCATTGCCCGAACCCATGGCGAACTCATCACAGTTCGTACGTCCGACAAACACGGCGTCTTCTGCCAACAATCGGTCCACGACCGTTGCAGAAAATTGGCTTTCAAAACCGTCCAAAATCTTGGAGGCAGCGCTCACCTTGTGTCCTCGGTAACAAATATTGTCCTTCAGCGCAATCACCATACCGGCGAGCTTGCCCGCAGTTCCGGCTGCAATTTTTGCATCCACCGCCTTGGCATGCTCACGCGCTTCATCGGCCCACACTTCCAAGAAAATATTCAAATCTTGGGTGGCCTCAATCTTGCTAAGGAATTGTTCAACCGCTTGGGCTGTCGTACTCATCGTTCGTTGGGGTTGGGGAAGATGTTACTCTTTGTTATCGTCTGATCCTTTCTCTTCGTCAGCAACGCCGTCCTTGAATTCCTTCACGCCACGGCCTAGACCACGCATCAATTCTGGAATTTTGCGGCCTCCGAAAAGCAACAAAACCACCACAAGGATTAGAATCATTTGATTGGGACCCATGATCCCTAGAAATACTGTATTCATCTCTACTGATTTTGAGCGACTAAAGTACCGATTTTTTGGCGAATCCCCCGAGGAAATATCGCGTTCAAATCAATGGTCTAATACGCCAACAATGCCTCCAATGCTCGCCCAACCTTTTCGGCGTTCGGCAGCATCGCCTTCTCCAATGTCGCGTTCAGTGGAATGGCCGGCATATTCTCCGCGCCCAGCAACTTCACTGGGGCATCCAATGCCTCGAAACACTCTTCCTGAATGGCCCCTTGCACGCTCTGAGCAAAGCTTGGACTGCTCGGCTCCTCGGTCAGCACCAATACCCTTCCGTGCATCCTCGCTTGCTTCATCACCTCCGCTTTGTCCCAAGGACTCAGCGTTCGTAAATCCAGCACGCTCACACGCCCTTCCAAGCTCTTGGCCGCCTCCAACGCCCAATATACGCCCATGCCATAGGTCACTACGAGCGCGGCCTCACCACGCTCACGCGCACCGTCCGCGGCCTCCAACGCCATCCTCGCCTTCCCAAACGGCACTACATAGTCCGCGCTCGGCTCCGGCGTTTTGGCACCTTCAGTACCCTTAATCTTGCTCCAATACAGCCCCTTGTGCTCCAACATCACTATCGGATTTGGATCGTAGAAAGCGGCCTTCATCAAGCCCTTCAGGTCTGCCCCTGTACTAGGATAGGCGACCTTCACGCCACGGATGGCCGTGACCACACTTTCGACACTCGAGCTGTGGAACGGTCCGCCCGAACCATAGGCTCCGATCGGCACTCTGATGATGGTGCTCACGGGCCACTTCCCATTGCTGAGGTAGTAGCTGCGAGAGACTTCAGTAAATAATTGGTTCATTCCAGGCCACAGATAATCCGCAAACTGTACCTCCACAATGGGCTTCAAGCCCGTGGCGCTCATGCCCACCGTAGACCCGATGATAAAAGCTTCTTGAATTGGCGTATTAAACACCCGTCCGTCGCCAAATTTCTGTGCCAATGTCGCGGCTTCGCGGAACACGCCGCCCAATCTACCGCCCACATCCTGCCCGTACAACAAGGCCTCCGGATGCTCTGCCATCAACTCCTTGATCGCAAACAAGGCGGCATCAACCATCACCGTCGGCTCCGCGCCCTTCGGCGCGCGCTCGCCGCGCTCACTCGTGATGGGCGTAGGCGCATAATCATAGGTGTAGAGATCCTCTGGTGTAGGGTCCGGCATTTGCAGGGCACTTTCGTATTGTGCTTCTACAAAGGCTGCGGCCTCGGCGGCCCATTGATCGAGCTGTGCCTGGGAGATGCCTGCGGCGAGGCATTGTTTGCTTAAAACGGGGTAGGGATCACGCTTGGCGGCTTCTTCTAAGTCGTCGCGGTACCATTCTTTACGCACCCCGGAAGTGTGGTGGTTGAGCAGGGGTACATCCATGCGTACCAAGAACGGGCGACGCTCTTTGCGCATGATTTTGATGACCTTTTGGAGCTCTTTATAACAAGTTTCGAAATCTGTCCCGTCGAGATCGCGGGTTTCGATGCCGGTAAATCCTTTGGCGTATTCCACGGCATTGCTGTGGTGTACTTCTTCGCGGTTGGCACTGATGTCCCAGCCGTTATCCTGCACGAACATGAGCAGCGGGAACTGCTTCAGGGCAGCCATGTGCAAGGCTTCTGAAATCTCTCCTTCGGTCATGGCACTATCGCCAATGCTACAAACGGCGATGGCGCCAAGCTCTTCTTCAGTGGCCAATTCTTGTTGTTCGCGGTACTGAATCCCCATAGCGACTCCAGCGGTGGGGATGGCTTGCATACCCGTGGCGGAGCTTTGGTGGGGGATTTTAGGTTTGTCGTCGTCTTTGAGACTGGGGTGACTGTAGTAGGTGCGCCCGCCAGAGAAAGGATCGTCCACCTTGGCCAACAGCTGTAGCATGAGGTCCTTTGGGGTCATACCGATGCCCAACAGGATGCTGTCGTCGCGGTAATAGGGGGCGACAAAGTCTTTGGGTTCGAGCTGGAGGGCGAGGGCGAGCTGCGCCGCTTCATGGCCACGGCTCGTGGCGTGAACGTATTTTGAAGTCGTTTCTTTTTCGCGTTCGTAGAGCTCTGCCATGTGCTTGGCCGTGGCCATAAGCTTGAACGCTTTTTCAAAAGGAACGGTGGTCTTCTTGGGCATGTTTCTGTTTTTGGGCTCTTCAAAGTTAGGCCATGAGCCTCACTTTACAGACACTTAAAGTACTCAAAAGGCTCGAGGCAACTTTGACACTTGTACAAGCTCTTGCACGCGGTGGAGCCGTGTGCGCTGACTAGTTCTGTTTTTGAGCTCTTACATCGCGGGCACTTCACCACAGGTGCGGAGGCAAATAGGGTGCGCTTATCCGAGGAACCTTTCACGGGCGGGGCGATGCCGTAGGTCTCCATTTTTTCCAGTCCTTCCGGGGTGATCCAATCTGTGGTCCACGCCGGCTTGATTTGCTCTTCGATAAAGAAAGGCAGCTGGCGGGCATACATGGATTCGCTGATGTCCTGTGCCATGCGGTCCATGGCCGGACAACCCACATAGGTGGGGCTGATGGTGATCTTATAAATGTGCTCGGCATTTTCCTCCGGCGCATCGGGGTGCAGTTCGCGGAAGGATTGCAAGGCATTTTGACTTTTTGGGTGATCCGAAGGGGCGATGTTTACGCCTCGCAGGATGCCCATATCATGCAGGCTCAACACGGGTATTTCCGGATCCTTGACCCGGCCTAAATACTCGAATATGGCCTGGCTTTGATCCATCTTATCCGCCGAAGAATGCTCGAATGATATCTTGACCGTTGGCGAAAATCAGCAAGGCAAGCAAGAGGAAGAATCCTATCATTTGCGCCACTTCCAATACTTTGATGGATGGCTTTTTACCGGTAACCATTTCCACCAAGGTGAACACTACGTGCCCGCCGTCGAGTGCAGGGATAGGAAGGATGTTCAAGAAGCCCAACATGATGCTCAAGAAGGCAGTAAATTCCCAGAATCCGCGCCAATTCCACGAGCTGTCGTATTGCTGAAGAATCATCAAGAACCCGCCCACTTCTTTGTAGGCTTTGGTTTCAAAGTTGAAGATGAGTTTGAACTGGCGCACATAACCGCTAAGCTTGTTGCCTACCTCATCCCAGCCGCCACCCAAGGCTTGTGCGAAGCTGTATTCCTTGTTCTTGATTTTGTAGTATTTGTAGACTTCACCGGTGTTGTAGACGCCTATTTTACCGTCTTCTGGCACATCCAGGTACAAGGTATCTGCTGCGCCATCGCGGTAATAGGTTAGGGCAATTTCTTCCCCGCCAAAATCAGGAATGGCATCGAAAAATTCGTCGAAGAAAAGCAATTGTTGACCGTTGAGGCCGACCAAGCTATCGCCTACTTGCATGCCCGCTGCTTCACCTATGGAACCTTCGGAGAAGGCGCCCACGACATAAGGCATACGAGGTCGGATGACGCTGTACAGTGATTTATCTGCGATGATATCGGCTAAAGCTTCAGTGGTAATAGGCACGCGTACCTCTTCACCATTGCGATCCACGAGAATATCTTCTCCTTCGCTTAGGAAAATCTCCATGGCTGTCTCGGTATAGCTGTCGGGTATGTAGTCGCCGATGCTCAGGATCTTATCGCCATTCTCGAGTCCCATTTCGTGGCCGATCTCATTGGTCCAAATCCCATAGACCAAACTGTCGTTCGGGAGGTAGTCCTTGCCGTAGCTCATCAATAAGAAGACGTAGATGAAGTATGCGGTGATAAAGTTCATGATGACCCCGCCGGTGAGGATGATCAGACGCTGCCAAGCTGGTTTGGCACGAAACTCCCATTCTTCCGGTTCATCGCTGAGGTTTTCGGTGTCCATGCTTTCGTCCACCATGCCCTCAATTTTCACATATCCGCCTAATGGAATCCAGCCAATACCCCATTCGGTCTCGCCTATTTGCTTCTTCAACAACGAGAATTTGTAGTCGAAGAACAGGTAAAACTTGGACACACGTACATCAAACCAACGTGCGGGCAAATAGTGACCAAACTCGTGGAGTACAATTAGAATAGAGAGTCCAAGAACGAACTGGGCGATTTGAATGAGCATAGGTGCAAAAATTATAGGCCAAAAGTAACACTCCTTCCGCAGAAGGAGCGTCTTAATCTAACCGCTATATGGTCAAAAGGTTGTTAATCTTTTAGGACGCCCAATTCTTTCCCAACCTTGGTGAACGCCGCGATGGCGTGGTCCAAATGGGCTTGGGTATGGGCAGCGCTGAGCTGAACGCGAATACGGGCTTGGCCTTGTGGAACTACCGGGTAGAAGAATCCGATGACATAAATGCCCTCTTCGAGCAGTTTATCTGCGAACCCCTGGCTCAGTGCTGCATCGTACAACATAATAGGAACGATGGCGCTATCGCCGTCCTTGAAATCAAAGCCAGCTGCTGCCACTCCTTTTTTGAAGTAGTTGATGTTCCATTCTAATTGGTCCCTCAGCTCCGTCGTCTCGCTCAGCAAGTTGAACACCTCGATGGAGGCTCCAACGATGGCGGGTGCGAGGGAGTTTGAGAACAAATACGGACGCGATTTCTGGCGCAACATTTCGATAATTTCCTTGCGGCCGGTGGTGAATCCACCCATGGCACCACCGAGGGCCTTGCCTAGGGTTCCGGTGATGATGTCCACGCGACCTAGGACGTTTTTCAGCTCTATGGTGCCGCGGCCGGTTTTACCGATGAAGCCTGTGGCGTGACACTCGTCGACCATGACCAAGGCATTGTACTGATCGGCCAAATCACAAATGTTGTCTAATTGTGCCACGTACCCGTCCATCGAGAATACCCCGTCGGTGACGATGATTTTAAAACGTGCACCTTCGGCAGCTTGTAATTGGGCTTCGAGGTCCGCCATGTCGTTGTTGGCATAGCGGTAGCGTTGCGCCTTACACAAGCGCACTCCATCGATGATCGAGGCGTGGTTCAAGCTGTCCGAAATGATGGCATCTTCTGCCGTGAGTAGCGGCTCGAACACTCCGCCATTCGCATCAAAGGCTGCTGCATACAGAATGGTGTCCTCCGTATGCAAGAACTCGGCGATTTTGGCTTCCAATGTTTTATGGATGTCCTGAGTACCGCAGATGAATCGCACCGAACTCATTCCAAATCCGTGACTGTCCAGTGTCTTGTGCGCAGCCTCGAGTACTCGAGGATGTGAGCTTAAGCCCAGGTAGTTGTTGGCACAGAAGTTCAATACTTCCTTGCCTTCGGTGGTTTGAATGACCGCATCTTGCGGTGTGGTGATGATGCGCTCTCTTTTAAAGAGTCCTGCATCGTCGATTTCTTGCAGTTGTGTGCTGAGGTGGTCCTTTAATGCTCCGTACATAATGTGTTATTTGTTCATGAACGATTGCTCGTTCGCCCATTCAATGCTCTCTTT
>JAYPCB010000050.1:0-13206 GCA_038124525.1 Cryomorphaceae bacterium | reverse complement strand
TTCCTGCGCATCGTACGTGGGTCCATTAAGCGCCAGCGCTGCATGGAAGGCTTGGTCGACCCCAGATTTGAATTGTTCCATTTTGTCGTCCAATTCCTCCTGGGTCAACCCCCATGCACTTAAATTATTTTGAATCAAGGCCATCGGCTCCTCTTCCATCGCGGCATCGATCATGCCCTCTGGATAATATTTGGTACCACTTGCCTCCTCATGGCCGCGAATTCGGAAGGTCCGGGCTTCGAGAAGGATGGGTTTCTGCTCTTGTCTGGCAAAAACTGCGGCCTCGCTAAACGCTCGGCCTCCCTCCAGCAAATCGTTGGCATTGAAGGATCGGGCTTCCATCCCATAAGCGGGTCCCTTATCTAAAAATGACTTAAAGACAAATTGTTGTTCTTCCGGGGTACTGAGCCCCCAGTAGTTTCGTTCTACGACAAAGACCACGGGCAGGTCCCAAACGGCCGCGACATTCAGCGCTTCGTGGAAATCTCCCTGAGAAGTCGCCCCGTCGCCGGTAAAGGCCAGCACACATTTTCCTGTGCCGAGCATTTTTTCGCGCAAGGCCAAACCACAGGCCAGCCCTAACTGGGCGCCAAGATGACTGATCATCCCTATGATGTGGTGCTCTTGACTTCCAAAGTGAAAGCTGCGGTCGCGTCCTTTGGTGAAGCCTTCGGGCTTGCCCTGGAATTGGGCAAAAAGGCGCAGTAACGGCACTTCGCGGGCAATAAAAACCCCGAGATTACGGTGCATCGTGCAAATGTACTCGTCGGATGCCAGGGCATGGGTGGCCGCAACGCTCAACGCTTCCTGCCCAAAGGAACTGAACCACTTGGATATCTTGCCTTGACGCAAGTAGATCAACATTTTCTCTTCAATGGCCCGAGCGCGTAGAAAATCATCGAGTAATCGCTCGTTTTCGGTGGTGTGGTTCATAACTTCTGTTCGGGTGGTCCCTGGTCGTATAATTGACTGCCAAAAGGTAGTTATTTTTGTAGTTGTTAACCTAATCGCAGGGACATGTCTTATATACCAACTTTAGATCTCGCCCATTGGACCAAGGGCACTCCAGAACAGCAACAGCAGTTTGCTGCAGACCTAGGCAAAGCTTATACAGATATCGGCTTTGTGACCATAACTAATCACGGCTTTACTGACCAAATGCAAGCCAAGCTCTACAGTGAAGTAGAGACCTTCTTCGGTCAGGACACCCATACCAAAAGAAAATACGAGATTGCCTCACTGGCGGGGCAACGTGGCTATACGAGCTTCGGACGTGAACATGCCAAAGGGATTCCCGCAAAGGATTTGAAAGAATTCTGGCAGGTAGGGCAACCAGAGCCTGCCTACAATGGCCCAGAATACCACGACAATGTACATGTCGACGAGCGCCCAGATTTTGCGCCGACCTGTGTACAAGCCTACCAGCAATTAGAGAGTGTAGGACTCGATATGTTGAGTGCCATTGCCACGTATTTAGAATTGGACCCAGGGTATTTCCAACCTTGGGTAAAAGGAGGAAATAGCATCTTGCGCGCCATCCACTACCCGCCTATTACAGAGGATCCGGGAGATAGCGTGCGTGCGGGGCAACACGAAGATATTAACCTGATCACCCTACTAATGGGTGCGAGCGCGGAAGGCCTCGAGGTATTGAATAAACAAGACCAATGGGTGGGCATTACTGCCATCCCAGGCGCACTCGTTGTAAACGTAGGAGATATGCTTCAGCGTTTAACGAACGGCTGCTTGAAATCAACGACTCACCGTGTGGTGAATCCTCCGAAAGAACAATGGGGATCTCCACGTTTTAGCATTCCATTCTTCCTACACCCAGTGGGCAAGATGCCATTGAATGCTCTGGCACAGTGTATCAGCGATGCACGTCCGAAAGCTTTTGACGACATCACTGCGGGTGAATATTTGGACGAGCGTCTGGTTGAAATAGGCCTTAAGAAAAAATAATCGTGCGCATAGACATCATTTCAGTACTGCCGGAGCTCCTTGAGGGCCCTTTTTCGCATAGCATCCTCAAGCGTGCAGCGGATAAAGGCATTGCCGAAGTGCATGTGCATCAGTTGCGTGAATTTGGTGCCGGCAAGCACCAACAAGTCGATGATTACCAGTACGGCGGTGGCGCCGGCATGGTCATGCAATGTGAACCTATAGTGGCCTGCATAGAAAAGCTTCAAAGCGAGCGAGACTATGAGGCGGTGCTGTACATGACACCGGATGGCAAGCGATTCGATCAACGCGATGCCAATGCCTTGAGTTTGATGGGCAATATGATCATGATCTGTGGCCATTACAAGGGCATCGACCAGCGCATACGTGACCATTGGGTAACCCACGAGTTCAGCATTGGAGATTATGTGCTTTCTGGAGGGGAATTGGCCGCGGCGGTCATTACCGACGCCATCATTCGCCTCATTCCTGGGGTACTGAACGACGAGACCTCCGCCCTTACGGATAGTTTTCAAGACGATCTTTTGGCACCGCCCGTGTACACGCGACCGGAAGAGTTTCGAGGCCACAGAGTACCAGAAATCTTGCTCAGCGGAAATACCAAGGCCATAGACCTGTGGCGTGAGGAGCAAGCCTACAAGCGCACGAAGGAGCGACGTCCAGATTTACTTGGAGATTAAAACAGGTGGAGGTCGGTGATGGCCTCTCTGCCCAAGTGCTCGTTGATCGATGCAATAATCTTGGACTTCACCATCAACAATTCTTTGCGGACGACGGACGAATCTAATTGGACCACCAATACCTTATTCTGTACTTTTTTCGAGGTGGTCTGTCTAGTGATGGACGGGCCCAGCACATCGTCCCATGCCTTAAGTACCATGGCATCGTCGAAACCGCGGCGCAGCCTGTAGCGCTCGAGGAATAGCGATAAAGCCTCCCCCATAGTTTGTTCGTTAGAGGGTTTGTACTTCGCCATTATCTGCTATTTCAAAGGTGGTATGATTGAGCTTCAGGTTATCGCTGAGCTGCTGCATACGCTCCGGATGGGTATCCGTGATGAAGATTTGCCCAAACTCCTCGGTGTTCACCAGCTGTAAGAGGTTGGCCACGCGCCCCTCGTCTAATTTGTCGAAAATATCGTCCAACAGCAATAGCGGCGGCATGTTCATGTGGCGCTTGCTCACTTCGAATTGGGCCAATTTCAACGCAATCAAAAAGCTCTTTTGCTGCCCCTGGGATCCGACTTTTTTGATCGGGTGCTCGCCCAACTTAAAGGTCAAATCATCGCGATGCGTTCCCGCCGAAGTATATTGCAACACCCTATCCTTTTCCAAATTCGAGGCCAGTAATTCCTCCATGGACGCGGTAAGCAGTTGACTCTTGTAGGTCAAACCCACGTCTTCTTTGCCGCCGGAAAGCACCTCATAATACTGTTGAAGCAGCGGGGCCAATTCCTCCACGAACGCCTGACGCGCCTCAGAAATTTGGGCACTGTATTCGACCAATTGGTCGTTGTACAACCCCAACATCTCCGCATCAAAGGTTCTGTTCTTGGCAAAGTACTTCAAGGTCGTATTGCGCTGAGATAGTGCTCTATTGTATTGAATCAGCGCGCGCAAATAGCTCGAATCACTCTGCGAGATGGTCGTATCCATCCATTTTCTGCGCACCTCAGCCGCATCAATAATCAGGTCACGGTCCATGGGCGAGATCATCACCACAGGCAAATAACCGATGTGATCCGCCAATCGCTCTACCTCTTTTCCATCCACTCGGATCTTCTTTTTCTGCCCTTTTTTAAGGCCTAGATCCACCGAATGCTCTGAATTTTTGCGCTCAATGTGCGCTTTAACCAAGGACATCGTCTCCCCATGAGTGATGGTTTGGCCGTCCGTCAGGTTCAGGTAACTCTTCGTTAAGCTCAGGAAATGCAAGGCATCCAGCACATTTGTCTTCCCGTTCCCATTATTTCCCGAGATGATATTCACCTTAGGGTTGAAGGACCAATTCGACGCGCGATGGTTTTTAAAATGTGTGAGCTCTAATTGCTTGACCAAAAGGTTTTCCATAGCTACAAAAATAGGCTTATAAGCTTCAAAATTTATACTATTTTTGGCGGACTCAATTCAAGAAGCATTATGGCTAAGAAGAAACAACAACCGGCAGTAGAAGAAAACCTAGGATTTGATAGCGTAGAACAAACCTTGACGAAAACAGAGCAGTTCCTTGAGAACAACGCCCGTCAGGTAGGTATCGCTGTAGGTGCTATCGTTGCCGTCGTTTTGGTATTGTTTGCCTACAACACATATATCGTTCAGCCAAAAGCTGAAGAAGCTGCAAAAGAAATGGCAAAAGCCATCAAGTGGTTCGAAACAGATTCTATGGATCTAGCTTTGAACGGCAATAACGCTTACCTCGGTCTATTGGACATCATGGACGAGTACAGCAGCACTCCTTCTGGAAACAGCGCGCACTACTACGCAGGTATCGCTTACTACACGCAAGGTGATTTCGAGAATGCCATTGATCAAATGGACCAGTACGATGCCGACGACGTAGCGACTGCAGCCATGGCTTATGGTGTTATTGGAGACGCCTTCGTAGAATTGGGCCAAATGGAAGATGCTGTAGATTATTACAACAAGGCGCACAAGGCTACAGAAAATGACTTCACAACTCCCCTATTCTTGTGGAAAGCCGGTTTGGCTTACGAGGCTTTGGGCGAGAATGGCAAGGCCGTGAAATTGTACGAGCGCATCGAATCTGATTACCCAGAGAGCCGTCAAGCTCAAGGCATTGCAGGAGTAATCGCTGCGCTGAAGTAAGATGGCCACCGCCCACCAGCATTTGGACAGTACTAACGATGCTTCCGTCCCTTCTGGGGCAGGGAAGGTCGTTGCCATCATCCGTGCAGAGTGGAATGATGAAATCACCAGCGCTCTCGCTGCAGGAGCCCACCAAACGTTGATCCAACACGGAGTAGATCCGGAGCACATCATTTCCATCGATGTTCCCGGCGCCGTTGAGCTCACCTATGCCGCCAAGCGTATTCACGAACAGGAAGAACCTGATGCCGTAATCATCGTCGGTTGTGTTATCCAAGGAGAAACCAAGCACTTCGATTACGTTTGTCAAAGCGTGACCTATGGTGTGACTGAGCTGAACCTCAGCTACGACGCCCCGACAATCTTCTGTGTCTTGACCGACAATACCATCGAACAAAGCAGAGCTCGTTCCGGCGGTATCCACGGCAACAAGGGAACAGAGGCCGCTGTGGCTGCGCTAAAAATGATGGCGCTCTAATCAACCTTCGACCACTTTTCTTGTTACTTTAGGGCAAACCCTAAAAACAACTCACATGAAAAAATGGATACTCGGTGCCGCCCTTCTAGCAGTGGCCCTACCGATGAACGCTCAAGAGCTTCCACAACCCTCACCTACTTCTACCGTTGACCAAAGAATAGGTCTCACGGACTTTAGCATTACCTACAGTCGTCCTGCTACACGTGGACGCGCCATCTTCGGCGATCTCGTGCCTTATAATGAAGTATGGCGTACTGGTGCGAATGCTTGTGTCATTCTCAGTGCTTCTACGGACTTCACCATGAACGGAAACGAAGTAAAAGCAGGAGAATATGCACTATTCACTATTCCAGGAGAGAATGAGTGGACCATTATCTTATCTACACAAACCAATCTTTGGGGAAATACAGGTTATAAGCAAGAAAGCGATGTACTACGCACCACTGTAACTTCCACAACAGGGGATTTCGATGAAAGCTTTACTATGGGCTTTAAATCATTGAGCACTACCAGTGGCGAATTAGTCCTTGAATGGGCCAACACGGAAGTAAGCGTTAACCTAGGAGTAGATTCTGACGGCGAAAGCGGTAAAAATGTGGAGAGAGCACTATCTGATGCTAAGCGTGCATACAGAAATGCAGCAAACTACTACAGCGGTCAAGGCGATCACGAAAAAGCGCTCGCAACGATCGAAATTGCATTGCAGTTAGATCCAGATTACTGGTATACGAACTGGGTAAAGGCTAAAATTCTTTACGCAGCAGGCGATACTAAAGCTGCCCTTAAGCAGGGTAAAAAAGCCATGGATATGGGAGCACCTGATTCCTACAGAGCCGGCTATGAGAAAGAAATGAAAGGCTGGAAATAATCCGCTTTTCCCCTTCATAAAGAAACCCCGCCTCGTGCGGGGTTTTTTAATTATGCCTAGTTGGACTTATATGTCTCGACCCCTAAATGAGGATACAAAGCGTACTCATAGGCCTTTTGCTTGTATTGGTAAAACTCTCTAAAATAAGAGTTCACCCACTCCTCGACCCTCATCCCAGATTCCAAGGCTTCTTGTAGTTCATTTGAACCGGCCAATTTTTTGAAGAACGCATTGAAAAATTCTGGCGCCTCGGAGGGAGCATTCTCTTGCCAAAATGCATAGGCATCAAATAAATGGTTCCAATCTATTTCCTTTGGGGCGGTACTTAGGTCCTTAGGCAATTGAACCCCACCACATTGCTTTCCTTGAAATTTGGGATACTTCGATCCGTGATCTGGCGCAGGTATGAATTGATGCTCGTACCCTTCCCCACCAAGCCACGGTGCACCAAAACGGGTAAATGGTGCATCGGTGCCTCGTCCACAAGAAATGGGTGTGCCTTCGAAATAACACAAGCTTGGGTAATGCCAGATGGCCTCTATAGAGCGCAGATTGGGCGACGGAGGTACCTGGAATTCCTTGAAAACCTTATTGTGAGAATACCCTTTACACTGAATAACCTCTATGCCGCCTTTCTTTTCGAAGGCGATGCGCCACTGTTCATTCTCTGTCGCAGGCATCCAATGCTCACCATAGACCATGGAAGCATATTCTCCCATGGTTAAGCCATGCACTACCGGTATGGGGTGTAGGCCTACCATACTTTCAAAGCCTGGTTTTAAGATAGGACCGTCGATATAATGACCGTTTGGATTGCCCCGGTCCATAATCATGAGCGGGACCCCGGCTTCTACACATGCGTCAATCACATAGCTCAACGTAGTGCTATAGGTGTAGAATCGAACCCCGACGTCTTGAATATCATAGATGACCCAATCTAGGCCCTCCAACCATTCGGTTGGTGGACGCTTGGTTTTACCATATAGACTCTTGATAGGTATGCCTGTTTTCGGATCGCGGCCGTCTTCCACATGCTCCCCAGCATCCGCATCGCCTCTGAAGCCGTGTTCCGGCGCCCAGACCTGCCTGACATCCACACTCAGCGATATCAAATGATCCACCGTATGGGTTCCGTTGGGCAATAAGGAGGTCGCATTGGCTACTACCGCCACAGATTTTTCGGTCAGCTTCATGTAGTACTCTCCAGTTTGCGCAATACCCGGCAGGTAACTTTCTTGCCCGCGCGCAGAAAAGCACAGGAGCATTACCGCGAATAACGCGAGAGTTGTTCTAAATTGCGAGGAGATGAAAGAGGCGTTTTTCATAGCTAGGAAGATACAAAAGAGTATGGGGTCGAAAGTGATCGGACCTCTGCTAAAGTTAAGTATCGCAGCCACTGCCATGGGCATGGCCTTGGTTGTTTTATCCATAACGTCCGGCAAAGGCCTTCAGCATGCCATCATGGATAAATTTCGTGCGCTCGAAGGTGATTTCACCATCCAGGCGTACTCCTTGAACAGAACCGAGGAATGGCGTCCTATCGCATTGGAGGACAGCTTGTTCACCGAACTAGCGAAAGCCCCCTATGTGGACCAAATCTTTCCTGTCGTCCAAAAGGCCTCTCTCTTAGTAAATCCAAGCGAGGATGTATTCGAAGGTGTTCAAATTCAGGGTTTTACAGCCGATAACTTCGAGTACTTTCAAAAATCGTTCACCACCGACGGAACTCCCATCGACGGTCGATACGGATGCTGGATCTCGAGTAACCTGGCTTCAAGTCTGCAATTAGAAATAGGCGATACGGCTGTCCTAACCGTACTGAAAGGACAACGCGGCCTACCTCGATTAATCAGCACCAAAATCTACGGCACCTACACCTCTGGTTTGGATGAATTTGACCGTCAAAATGTGCTCATGTCAGCGGTGGACGTTCGCCGACTAAACGGATGGAATAAAGACAGCGTAAGCGCCTATGTAGTGCATCTAAATGCTCCGGAGCAGCGCGCTTCACTCAGTGCCTATTGGAACGCCCTGGTTCCCTACGACCTCCAAGTAAGTGCCTTAGAATCTCGGCATCCGGCCATCTTTGGATGGTTGGCATTGTTTGATACCAATATAGTTTTGGTGTTGGCCATCGTACTCATCGTGGCCCTTTCCAACCTCATCACAGCTCTATTGGTATTGATTATTGACCGCACCCGCATGATCGGGATTCTCAAAGCCATGGGCGCGCCGGATCGAATGATTTTACAGGTGTTCCAATGGTTGAGCCTCAATATTCTGGTCAAAGGATTGCTCATCGGTAATGCCGTAGGTCTCGGACTGAGCGCAATGCAGCAGTGGTTTAAGTGGGTTCAATTGGACCCTAGCACCTATTACATCGCTTCCGCACCTATTCATTTCGATTGGGCTTGGATTATCGGCGCAAACCTAGGCTTCATCCTCGTTGCCTACTTCATCCTACTCATCCCCGTACGTTGGATTGCTCGTTTACAACCTATTCAGAGCATCCGCTTTTCATAGGAAGAACTCTCCTATCTTTAGGGCACCAAAACAAACAGCAGCAGCACATGCGCCCTATTTACAACAGCATTCTCGAGACCATCGGCGATACGCCCATGATCAAACTCAACAAAATCGCTCAAGATTTTCCATGCCCCGTCTATGCCAAGGTGGAATACTTCAACCCTGGTCATAGCGTCAAAGACCGTATGGCTTTGAAGATGATTGAAGATGCGGAAGCTCGCGGGGATTTGAAGCCGGGGGGCACCATTATCGAGTGTACCTCAGGAAATACGGGAATGGGGCTTGCATTGGCAGCCATCGTCAAGGGATATAAACTCATTTGTACCCTGAGCGATAAGCAGAGCAAGGAGAAAATGGACATCCTGCGCGCCATGGGTGCCGAAGTATACGTTTGTCCCACCAACGTTGCTCCAGAACATCCGGACAGTTACTACAGCGTGGCCTCGAGATTGAACAAAGAGATTCCAAACTCCTTTTACCCTTACCAATACGACAACCTCAGCAACCGCGAGGCCCATTACGAAAGCACCGGACCTGAAATTTGGGAACAAACACAAGGTAGGGTGACCCACTTTGTCGTCGGTGTAGGCACCGGAGGGACCATTTCTGGCGTTGGGAAATATTTAAAGGAGCAAAACCCAAATGTGAAAGTATGGGGCATCGATACCTACGGATCGGTGTTCAAGAAATACCATGAAACTGGCGAGTTCGATGAGAAAGAGATCTATAGTTATATCACCGAGGGAATTGGGGAAGATATTTTGCCTAAGAATGTTGATTTTTCCGTCATTGATTACTTCGAGAAAGTAACGGATAAAGACGGCGCGTTGGCGACCAGGGAATTGGCCAAAAAAGAAGGGCTATTCCTGGGCTACAGCTGTGGATCCGCGTTCCAAGGACTGCGTCAACTCAAAGACCAGCTCACCCCCGAGGATGTGGTGGTAGTGCTCTTCCACGACCATGGCTCACGTTATGTAGGCAAGGTCTACAACGACGACTGGATGCGCGATCGCGGATTCTTGGCACCGGCCAATAAGGTTGCCAAAGACCTGATCGACGGGCACAGCCATTTACCGCTGGTCACTGTAAGCACTACCGCGCCCATCAGCAATGCGGCGAGCTTGATGAAGACACACGACATCACTCAGATTCCTGTCATGCAAAACGGCCAAATGGTCGGGTCCATTGACGACCATACCCTATTGAGTTCCATGGTGGACAATCCATCCAATGCTACGCTAGTGGGAGATATCATGGGACCCGCGTACCCAGTGGTGGAGCTCACCACAAGCATTGAGGATATTGCCAAGATGGTCAAAGGCGGTCACCGCGCAGTATTGGTCAAATTTGGCGAAGGATTACACATCATCACCAAGCAAGACATCATCACAGCGATGAGTTAAGCAGCGGTACGATTTTTTCGTGCGTGTTTTTCATGGAATAGGTCAAGCCCACATTCCTATTGTGTAACTTGTGGGGCTATGGAGAAAACGAACAAAACCGCCCAATTACTTCTAGCACTCACTCCACTAGTGGTGTTGATGTTACTGCTCTGGTTCAACGTAGGCTATGTCTTCGGCGATGATGCCCTGAGCGGATCCAACCAAGTCATCCTTATGCTCAGCGCCTTCGTGGCTGCAGCTATCGGTATTGCCAATGGCACCAAGGTGGCAGCTGTTTTTGAAAAAATTAAAAACAATGTGCACGACACCACCCAAGCCATCTTCATATTGATTCTCATCGGCGGTCTGGCCGGTACTTGGCTCATCGGTGGCATTGTCCCCGCCATGATTTATTACGGCCTTGATTTGATCAATGTCCAATTCTTTTTGCCCACCGCCGTCATCATCTCCGCCTTAGTCAGTCTGAGCACCGGCTCTTCTTGGTCCACCACAGCCACCGTAGGTATTGCCCTGATGGGCATAGGCCAAACCATCGGCCTCAACCCCGCCATCGTAGCAGGTGCCGTCATTTCTGGTGCCTACTTCGGGGACAAACTCAGCCCTCTCAGCGACACGACCAACCTGGCCCCCGCCATGGCCGGAACGGATTTGTTCACTCACATCCGCTACATGCTCTACACCACCATTCCATCTTTGATCATCTCCTTAATTCTCTTCACCATTTTTGGCTGGAGTGCTGGAGACGCCGCGATGGACGCCGCTGAAATAGCCACCGTACAATCCTTGTTAAAAGAATCCTTCACCATCACCCCTTGGCTATTTGTAGTTCCCGTTGGTGTAATTGTACTCATTGCACGTAAAATCGATGCACTCGTCGCCATTTCCATCGGAATTTTCGGCGGGCTCATGATGGCACTCCTCTTCCAAGGCTCGTTATTAGAAAGTTTAGGCAGTGGCCAATTTCCTATGTACGAAGTTGCCATGCGAAGCGTCTATGGCTCCATTGCCATATCTAGCGATCACCCTATTTTATCCGACCTCCTGAGCACCTCAGGCATGAGCGGCATGCTCGGAACGGTTTGGCTCATCCTTAGCGCGATGGCCTTTGGAGGTGCGATGGAAGCTGCCGGTTTCCTAGCAACGATCACCAGCGCCATAGTTTCTTTGGCACGCGGCACCGCCTCGCTGATCACCAGCACATTGGTTGCCTGTGGCGTGCTCAACGTAACTGCATCAGATCAATACCTCGCCATTGTCGTTCCCGGACGCATGTTCAAAGATGTCTACCGCGAAAGAGGCTTGGCTCCAGAAAACCTGAGCCGTACGCTCGAGGACAGTGGAACAGTCACCTCAGTCTTGGTTCCATGGAACACCTGCGGCGCATACCAAAGCTCCGTCTTAGGTGTGGCCACAGGCGAATACTTCATGTATGCTTTCTTCAACCTCATCAGTCCGCTGATGACCCTAGTATATGCCTGGGTAGGCATCCGCATCAAACGCCTGAATGTCTAAAATCCGCCCCATAGTACTGGGACTTCGCGAAAACGCTGGTCTGTTCGGTGTGTTGGTGCTGATGAGCGCTTTTGTGGGCGCCATGGTCGGTTTTGAGCGCAGCCTCCTGCCGGAGCTGACCAAATCTTGGGCGGTGTCCGAAACTGAAGCCGCCCTACTGATGGTGGGAGTATTTGGCCTCAGTAAGGCTATTGCCAACCTATTCACCGGGAACCTCATTTCAGAAATTGGCCGCAAGCGCACCCTACTTTTGGGCTGGGCCATGGCATTGCAAGCCCCGCTCATCTTATTAAACTCCGGCGACAGCGCTTTCATCATTCTTGCGAACATCGCCCTAGGACTGAGCCAAGGATTTACTTGGTCGACCACGGTGATCATGAAAATTGATATCGTGGGATTGAAACACCGCGGCACTGCCATGGGCCTAAACGAAAGTGCCGGCTATGTTGCCGTGGGGCTCTCCTCCGCATTTGCGGCCTACTACGCGGAGACCAGTGGACTCATCGCCCCGATCCTCTACACCGCAATGGGCATCGTGCTCGTGGCCTCACTCATTACCGTGTTCATTCTCCCGGAAACCCAACCGTGGGCAGCATTAGAAGCCAGAACCGAAGCGGCGCACCAGGATAGCCATGCGGAAAGAATATTTCACAAGACGACATGGAGCAATCCATCACTGCGCACCATTACTTGGACAGGGGTGGTAAATAATGCCAATGACGGTGTCCTATGGGCCGTTTTACCTTCCTTGCTGTTGGCCCGAGGAGAATCCTTAACTACCGTAGGAATCCTCACCGGCATTCACGCGGCGGTTTGGGGCCTGGGGCAATTATTTACTGGCCCCCTATCCAATAATGGAAAGATCCGCAACCTGCTTTGGTGGGGCATGTCCATCCAAGGCATCGCGTTGATTTTTATCGGCAATTCATCGACCTATTGGCTCCCCTACATCCTATTAGGACTGGGCACGGCCATGGTCTACCCTACCTTTTTGGTCGGCATCAGCAACCACAGCCACCCCACCTGGCGGCCAAAAGCACTATCCACCTACAGATTTTGGCGTGATATGGGCTACGTGTTTGGGGCGATCATTGGCTATCTTGCACTGCAGCTACATGCCCCTGCCACGGCCTTTACCGGCATCGCTATAATTACACTCCTTGCCGGAACCATGGTCCGATTTTCAAAACTTCAATAACCGCTAAAACCTAAATCAATGTCAGATTCAACCCCATGCCCAGAATGTAAAGGGATTTACGCCTACCCTATGGACGCCCTGATGGTGTGTCCAGAATGTGGCCACGAGTGGAACCCACAAGATCAGCCGCAAGGCCTTGTTGTACTCGATGCCAACGGCAATCCATTGCAAGATGGAGATAGCGTGACCGTGATTAAATCTTTACCCGTGAAAGGCGCACCGAAGCCGATCAAACCCGGCACGAAAGTTTCCCGAATCAAGCTCGTCGAAGGCGATCACAACATCAGTTGTAAGATCGATGGATTTGGATCCATGATGCTCAAGAGCGAGTTTGTGAAAAAGGCCTAAGGCCGCCCGAATTTTAAGCACATAAAAAAGCCGCCCCGAGGGGCGGCTTTTTCTTATTTCACAATCTGTATGCGCTGCTGGTAGAA
>JAYPCB010000049.1:0-14019 GCA_038124525.1 Cryomorphaceae bacterium | reverse complement strand
GTGTCGGGACGCTCTCCTTCATGCCAACCTGAAGTGCCCGCTGAATCTACGCTCCAGCCTTCTGGAAGTTTAGATTCTAAGATACCGTGGGCGAGGGGAGAACGACATATATTCCCAAGACAAACCATTAGTATTTTCATAATAAAAAAGAGTCAGTACCCGAAGATACTGACTCTAAATAGCATTCGCTCGTATTTGATTACGATAAAGTCAATCGTTTTTGCAGTTCCTCAACATAGGTTCTGAAACGCTTGTCTGTTTCTCGTAGGTTATTCACTGTTCTACATGCGTGAAGTACTGTGGCATGATCCTTATTTCCACATTGCTGGCCAATGGAAGCCAAACTATTCTTTGTCAACTGCTTAGAGAAGTACATAGACAACTGACGTGCTTGTACAATTTCACGTTTGCGTGTTTTGCTCTTGAGTAGTTCTAGTGGCATATCGAAGTAATCGCACACTACCTTTTGGATGAAATCAATAGAAATCTCTCTTGTAGTACTCTTAACGAACTTATCTACCATAGACTTCACAAGTTCCATGGTGATTTGCTTCTTGTTTAAGCTGCTCTGTGCTAGAATAGAAATCAATGCACCTTCTAACTCTCGGATGTTTGAATTAATCGCGTAGGCGATATATTCAATAATTTCTTGATCAATCTCAATTCCGTCATTGTAGAGTTTCTTTACTAGAATGGCTACACGAGTCTCAAGATCCGGCTTTTGCAAATCCGCACTCAAGCCCCACTTGAAGCGGCTTAACAAGCGCTGCTCCATACCTTGAAGCTCAACTGGAGCTCTATCAGAAGTCAAGATGATTTGATTGCCGTTCTGGTGTAAGTGATTGAAAATCTCAAAGAATACATCTTGAGTTTTCTCCTTTCCAGAGAAACTCTGAACATCGTCAATGATCAACACATCTATCATTTGGTAGAAGTGTACAAAATCATTCTTGGTGTTATTTCTAATGCTATCAATAAATTGCTGAGTGAACTTCTCAGCGCTTACATACAATACCGTCTTCTCCGGATAATTGTCCTTGATCTCAACACCTATAGCATGTGCAAGGTGGGTCTTACCTAAACCTACACCGCCGTAGAGCATTAATGGATTGAAAGAGGTGCCTCCCGGATTCTTAGATACAGCGAAACCGGCACTACGCGCCAAGCGGTTGCAATCACCTTCAATGAAATTATCGAAGTTATAGCTCGGATTGAGTTGACTATCAATGTTTAATTTCTGAAGTCCAGGAATCACGAAAGGATTCTTAATACCCTTGTCATTGCCAATCTTCATTGGCATATTCACAGATTGAGGACTAAGTTTTTTGCGGCCTGCACTAGGCAATTTCATAGTAGGAGGAGTAGCGTTATCATATGCATTCTCCAATACTATGCTGTATACCAATTTTGCATTTTCGCCCATACACTTGGTAATGGCTGATTTAAGCAGCTGAATGTAGTTTTCCTCCAGATATTCATAGAAAAACTTAGAGGGAACCTGAACAGTTAATACGTTCCCTTGAATCTTGAGTGGTTTGATCGGTTCAAACCAAGTTGCAAAACATTGTTCATCTACATTATCATTAATGAATTGGAGGGTGTCTTTCCAAACAGCGTGAACGCTTTTATCCATGGTCAAAAATCTCTTATCGGAGGCTGTTCATTCCTCCGTTAGTCATTGATTAAACAAAAATCTATGTGGGCGGCAAAAATGGCGGTGAGTGAGGCCTCCATGACTTGCATTACAAATGTGTTTATAAATTCCCTTTTAAAAAAATTTTTAGAGGGTTGTGTTAATAAAAAGTTTTTGCTAAGGGGGTTGTTATGTACCTGTTAATCAGTTATTTAAATAATTGGCCAAAAATTTTAGGTATAAATTACTTCTTCTCAGCCCTATTGTGCATAAATAGTGCGCTCAGGGCATTTTCCACTACCTAAAAGCCATTTCAAAAAGGGTTACTTTGGACCTTAGAATGGAACTAAATATTTCAAATTTTACAGAATTTCGCCCTAGATATTCGGAGACGGATCAAATGGGTGTCGTGTACTACGGAAACTACGCTTCTTATTTTGAAGTTGGGAGGGTAGAATTGCTCCGTCAAATAGGAATGACTTACGCACAAATGGAAGAGACTGGGACAATGCTCCCTGTGGTGCATATGAGTATCGATTTTAAGCGTGGTGCGAAGTACGACGAGCAAATCTTTTTGGAAACCAAATTGATCGAGCTCCCTACGAGGAAGATATCATTTTACCACCACCTTAGAGATGAGTCAGGTAATACACTGGTTACCGGTAAAGTAGTACTTGTTTTTTGCGATACAAAAACCTTCAAGCCTAAGAGTTGTCCTTCGGATTTAGAAGCCCTGCTTAAGGCACTTTAAAGGTCAATACCTCTCCAGAATTAAGCGTCACAATAATCATAAACACTTGATTATCATTGATTAGCAATGATTCCGATGTGCTTGATGTACGTAAAAGTTGACCTGCAGTATTGAATAGGCTCATACTCATTTCAGTACCCGTTTTAGGCTTCAATAACCACCCATCTTCCGTATAGTATAATTGGCAACTCTTTGATTCCGCGAGTTCCTTAATATCGTTCTGATTCAGGATGTTTTTAGGGGGCCCAAAGCTCTGTTGAATCTGTGATTGATAAGATCCCCCAGTAATTAAAGAATCTGCAAAAAGAATGTTTTGAGCAATTTTCCTCAAGCCCTGATTTGGCATTAACATGTGTACGGCTTCCAAAACTATTTGGTCTGCAATCGCGGGTTGAACCCCTGCAGCACCGGAAAACTCAAGCATTGCACTAGACATTAAATCTGTGTGTTGGTAGATATTAGAAAAAAATAATGTGTTGTAATTCTTGGATCCATCATAACTGATGGAGCGTCCGTTCCAAAACGTATTGTTCCCGTCCCAATCAAATACTCGAGTACTAGTTATGCCTAATCGGCGACCATAGCGTTCCGCGAAGTAATCACCGAATGCCTCATCAAACGTGCGTCTTTCAGTACCTGAGTTTGTATTTGGCGCTGCACCATGAGATATGGCATGACTCAACTCATGAATGATCACATCAGCATCTTCTGCATCATCAACACCACCTTCACCAAAATACAGGCGGGGAGGGTTGTACCCAAAGTTGAACATACTTTGGTCCTGACCATTTAGCGCTTGTGGATCCACATGAATGGCGTAGTTCAACACACTATCATATCCCAAGCTATCTAAGTATTGGTTCCAGAGCGTAATGTGGTAAACGACCATCACTTGTTCAAAGGCATCATCTGAACGACTTGCCATCCATTGTGATGCATTGGTACTTGGGGCAATGTATGGGGCATCAAAATCAACCACCTTGAGGTATTGATTCTCTAGTATGGCGCCACCTGCGTTGGTATTGACTGTGATACTATCTATGATGGCCAAGGAATCTAAAACGCTTCCATTTCCATCGTTCATGTCTACATAGCTACCACCATAACTATATCCGAACGGGGTGAGGGGATCTGGATTAAATACTCGAACGGCAACTGTAGTATCAAGGGCATGTGCGGTGAGATCACGTCGTTCTAGTATTTTTCCATACTCAGAAATGACCAACTCGTGTTGTGATCCCGAAAGAACGGTATCTACTTCAACAGACTTCCAAGTATTATCGGCATATAACAATGCGGGGCCTTGGGGGGAAGGGGGTAATTGGTCCAACATTTCAATAGAAATGCTTCTCCATGACTTCAACTTTTGACCAGTGAAGGATCTTGCCTCCAAATATTGCCCGTCAACAATCGCCAAACCTTTGTATTCTATGGCATATCGCTCATAGGTAGCGAATGGCGTCTTTTTCGTGAAGGTATGACGGTATTCTACGCCTGGGCGATTTTGCGCGAAAGTGGCGCTACAGATCAGCGCGAACAGTAAGGAGGTGATTGGCTTCAAGTTGACCTTTGATTTCTTCGAAATTACTTCTTATTACCGAGATATGGTAGGTCAACGTTGCCTCTTGATTGCGCTCTATTATTTCGACTGCAGGGGATTGACAGATGCGCTCCACGAAGGAGATTTGATCATAGCCAAACCCAATGCTCATGGGCCAAGTTAGTTTGGATTCCAATATAGGCGCGCTATCAATAACGGCCCGAGTAGCATCGCCATAGGCAGAAATCAAGCCGGAAACACCAAGTTTTGTACCTCCGAAATACCGAACCACGACCACTGCTACATTGTACAATTCAGCGGACAATAGCGCTCTGAGTATGGGTGCACCGGCGGTATTAGAGGGCTCACCATCGTCTGAAGAACGTTCCAACAGGCCGTCTGGGTCAATCCTGTAGGCCCAACAATGATGATTTGCCTTGGGCTCTTGTTCTTTGATAAGAGCCAATTGGTTAAAAAAGCTCTCCGTTGATTGCACCGGAAGCATGTAAGCCTTGAATACACTGCCTTTCTCTTTGATATCAGCAACACATGGTTGTGTTATGGTTCGATAACTATCCAATGCTCTTATTGTATAGGTCCGAACCCAACATTGTGGTGGAATTCGATGGTATCGATATCGCCGGTATCCCTTGACCTAAGGATTCAGTACTGACGTATTCGTGGTATTCGTCCACGAGGTTCGCGCGAACGAATGAAGATTGCAGGGTGGGACCGCCTTCGACCAATACGCTATACACGCCATGTTCGAGGAGTTTAGGCAGCCAATGATCCACATCTCTCGGATCCGCTTGAATGCAATCAAATCCTGGGATTACTTCTTTAGTTACGATCAATGGGGAAATACCTAATGCCGATAATTCCTTGGGGCCAATTTGTAAAGAACTCGATCCTACGATAATTGGCCGCGGCGCTTTACCTCCAAAATGCCTCAGGTTCAACCTAGGTCGGTCCAAGACTAACGTCTTCGCACTAATGAGGATGCCGTCGTACTCAGCCCGTAACCTGTGTGTATTGATGGCCGCTAAGGGACCAGATATGGTCGCAGCCGGCAGTTCAGCACTTTCCCGAAAATGATCTACGAATCCGTCTTGTGAGCGCGCCCATTTTAATGCGATATAAGGCCTCTTTTTCACGAAGTTCGTGAAGAACACTTTATTGAGCGCTTTAAACGCTTCAGGCGCTTCGTAAGTATCTACTTGGACGCCGTGTTGTTCAAGGTAGGCTTTGCCGCGACCAGCAACTAAAGGATTGGGGTCCAAACATCCGATCACCACACGTTTGACATTACATTCTACAAGAAGATGACTGCAGGGTGGTGTTTTACCGAAATGAGAACAGGGTTCAAGACTGCAGTAAACGGTGGCTTCTGGGAGTAACGATGGGTCTTTCACAGATCGGATGGCCATCACTTCCGCGTGGGGTTCGCCGGCGCGGTGGTGGTAGCCTTCGCCAATAATTCGACCGTTGTATACAACCACAGCACCCACCAACGGGTTAGGAGAGGTGTTGCCGCGAGCATAATTGGCCAATTGTAAGCAACGTGTGAGAAACTTGCGATCTGACATGTAACAAAGGTAGGGTAGTGTGGCTATTTTCGATAACTATGAAATCACTTTCGACATACAGAAACGCGGCGTTGTCCGCACTCGCTGACTTCTATGAGAAGCGTGAGGCACAG
The DNA here is from genome assembly GCA_038124525.1 of Cryomorphaceae bacterium. Taxonomy (GTDB): domain Bacteria; phylum Bacteroidota; class Bacteroidia; order Flavobacteriales; family Schleiferiaceae; genus UBA10364. Next base: position 8,396 of record JAYPCB010000049.1, on the reverse strand, counting down.
AATGTGGTTTCATACTGGTTTGAGCAACGGTTGGGCCTCACTCGAACGGATTTCGTTTTGAAGCTAGAAGAGCCTATTGATTTCCCAAGTTACGAGGAGGATTTATCTCGCCTACAGCAGCATGAACCGGTGCAATATGTATGCGGTCGTGCTCCATTTATGGACTTTTGGCTTGAGGTGAGTGGGGATACGTTGATTCCGAGACCCGAGACGGAAGAATTGGTCCAATGGGTCCTAGACACTCTTCCACCGCAAAGTCTAACCTTATTAGATGTGGGCACAGGCAGTGGAGCCATAGCTATTGCCCTCAAACGTGCTCGACCGGATTGTACGGTCATTGCCATAGATGTTGATCCTAATGTCCTTGATGTCGCCCGCCGTAATGCGAGTAAATGTGGAGCGACCATAGAATTTATCCAAGTTGATGTATTGGCGCAACCCTTACCCGTAGCCGATATTATCATTAGCAATCCACCGTATATCCCAGTAATGGAGCGGATATCTATGGAACCGCATGTTATTCATCATGAACCGGGTTTGGCCCTATTCGTGCCGGATAATGATCCGCTGTTGTTTTACCGAATTATTGCCCAGCAGGCGTCTACAGTTTTCTTTGAAATCCACATGGAATTTGGCGAGGAAATGCGGGAGATGTTGGCTAAATTTGGGTTCGATCGAATAGAACTACGGAAGGACCTGCAAGGGCGCGACCGAATGATATTAGCACAGTGATGAATCCACAAGAACGTATTGCCGACCTTAGAACTGCGCTCCATGAGCACAACCACAGGTACTACATACTGGATCAACCCACTATTTCAGATTTTGAATTTGACCAATTACTCAAGGAATTAGAGCAACTCGAGCGCCAGTTCCCTGAGTTCTACGACGAAAACAGCCCAACCATGCGTGTGGGCGGAAGTGTCGTGAAGTCCTTCAACACAGTGGTGCACCAATATCCTATGTTGTCTTTGGGCAATACCTATAATTGGGATGAGTTGGCCGATTGGATTGGGCGCGTCGAGAAATTGGCCCCAGAATCAACCTTCGTTTGTGAACTCAAATACGATGGAGTAGCTATTGGCATTCGATACGAGCACGGCAAACTCGTCCAAGCTGTGACTAGGGGAGACGGTACTCAAGGAGATGATATCACCACCAACGTTCGCACCATTAGAAGTGTGCCCTTACAACTTAATGGACCTGCACCTGATAGTTTTGAAATTCGCGGGGAAATTGTGTTGCCACATGCCGCTTTTGAACGTTTGAATACGTCGAGACGGGCGGAAGGTCAGCCTGAATTTGCAAATCCACGTAACTGCGCCTCGGGTACACTTAAACTTCAGGACAGCAGTGTTGTGGCCTCGAGAGGACTGGATGCTTACCTCTACTTTGTACTGCCAGATGGAGTATTTGCGGATACGCATAGTAAAACCATAGAAGCAGCTGGCGAGCTTGGATTCAAAGTGCCCAAAAATTCGGACAAATACATTGCTGAATGTTCAGGTATAGAAGAGATCAAAGCATTCATTGAATATTGGGATGTCGAGCGTCATCATCTGCCATTCGACATCGACGGCATCGTCATCAAAGTAAATGATTACAAGGCTCAACAAGATTTGGGCTTCACTGCAAAATCACCTCGTTGGGCCACTGCGTTCAAGTTCAAGGCGGAGCAGGTAAGTACGAGATTAGAGCACGTGAGTTACCAGGTTGGACGCACAGGCGCCATTACCCCTGTGGCCAACTTAAAACCGGTATGGCTCGGTGGGACTACTGTGAAGCGCGCCTCTTTGCATAACCAAGATCAAATTGCCTTGCTTGATTTACATGTAGGGGATGAGGTCTTTGTGGAAAAGGGAGGTGAGATCATTCCTAAGGTGGTGGGCATAAAGCTGGATGCGAGAGCAGAAGGTGCAGTGCCTGTAGAGTTTATTAGTCACTGTCCGGAGTGTCAAACAGAATTGGTCCGAAAAGAAGGAGAGGCCCAGCATTATTGCCCGAACGCCAGCGGATGTACGCCACAAATCAGCGGTCGTATTCAACATTTCATTTCACGCAAAGCAATGGATATCATGGGCATGGGGAGCGAAACGGTGCAACTTTTCGTGGAAAAAGGCCTCATACACTCTATTGCGGACTTATACGACCTGACGTACGATCAAATCATAGCGCTTGAAGGGTTTAAAGAAAAGAGTGTGACCAATTTTCTCGAAGGCCTCGAAGCCTCCAAACAAATACCTTTTGAACGCGTCTTATTTGGCTTGGGCATTCGCCACGTTGGGGCGACAGTGGCAAAGAAATTGGCCCGTCATTTCGGCAGCATGACGCAATTATTACAGGCTGATTTTGAAACGCTTAAAGCCGTTGACGACATTGGTGAAGTCATTGCACTTCAGCTTACAGAATACCTTAATGAGGATACAAACTTGGAAGAATTGGCCAGGTTACAGCAAGCCGGTCTTCAGTTTGAAATGGAAGTCGTAGATACACCTACTGAAGGTCCTCTAGTAGGGGCGAAGGTGGTGGTGAGCGGCGTTTTTGAATCGTTTTCTCGTGACGAACTCAAGGCACTGATAGAAACCTTGGGGGGACAGAATGTGAGCAGTATCAGCTCTAAAACCACCTATGTAGTGGCTGGCGAGGGTATGGGCCCTTCGAAAAAAGCCAAAGCTGAAAAGCTCGGCATACCTTTACTCAATGAAGAAGAGTTTAAAGCCATGATTCAATGAGACAGATCCGACAGTACTTTTTAAAGAAGGGACTACAGCACGCAAAACCTAGTGCGAAGGGATTAAAGAGCAATGATCCGAAAATTACAGTGCTCACTAGAAACATGGTCGAAGTAGAAGTAGTCAAGAAGTACTTCACTAAAGTAGATTTTGTGTTCTATGAAGATTTGAAGCGCCCAAAAGGTTATCCAACCAAAACATCACATTTGTATAAGGATGATTTTGATTACCGCGGCATCCCAAAAAGAACTATACCTGAGCCTGAAGGGAACCATTTATTGTTAAATCTTGAACCTAATCCTCCAATTTTAACTTGGTACTGGTATGCACGGAGCTATGACTTTAAAGTAGATTTGTGCGGGGTATATGAGGAAGCAGATATTCAAATAGGCCCAGGAAGTGCTGATACACTCAGCGACAAATTAGATACCTTACAGAAGACCTTGAACGTTATAACCAAATGAGAACCATCGATTTAACTGGTGTTGGAGTGGCATTGATTACTCCATTTCACGAAAATAGAAGTGTGGATTACGAAGGCCTAAAAAAATTGGTCGAACACTGCATTACGAATGGGGTAGATTACCTCGTCGTCAATGGAACTACAGCAGAGAATCCAACGCTGACTGCGGAAGAGAAATCTTTGATTTTACAAACGGTTATTTCACAAGCACAGGACCGAGTGCCTGTAATTTATGGTATCGGCGGCAACAACACACAGGCCTTGATGGATGAAATTTCCAATTTCGATGTCGAGGGTGTGAGCGCCATACTTAGTGCGAGTCCTTATTACAACAAGCCTACACAGGAGGGTATCTACCAACATTATGCGGCCTTGAGCCAATGCAGCGCGTTGCCCATCATCTTGTACAATGTACCAGGTCGAACCAGCAGCAATATTAGTGCAGAGACTACTGTACGCCTAGCCAAGGACTTTGGGAATATCGTAGCGGTCAAAGAGGCGAGTGGAAACTTGGATCAGATCACTGAAATCTTAATGAATCGCCCGGACGGCTTCCAAGTCATTTCTGGAGACGATAACCTGACCTTACACATGATGCTTCTTGGGGGCGAAGGGGTAATTTCAGTCAGTGGACAAGGCGTTCCTGAAGTGTTCTGTTCAATGGTCGATGCTGCACTAGATGGTGATTTTTACACTGCTAGAGAGGCGCATTTATCACTTTTTGACCTCACCAATCTATTATTTGCGGAAGGAAATCCAGCAGGCATAAAGGCTTTGCTCGAATTGCGAGGAGTATGCGGTGCTACCGTACGTCTTCCATTGGTATCTGCGAGCCCTAGCTTAAAGGAGCAATTACAAACTGCATTATCAGCCTTAGAGATTTAATGTTCGGCGAGTGTATGTACTGCTAGCCTCATGAATCAGCCATTAAAAATTCTGTACGCCTTCCAAGGCACTGGTAATGGGCATGTCGCACGTGCTAGGGACCTTATTCCACGATTTGCGGCGCACGGAAGGGTGGATGTACTAATCGCGGGCACAGAATCAGATTTGGACGTGGGGGTCCCTATACACTATAAATTTCACGGTTTGTCCATGGTGTACGATAAGCACGGGGCGGTCAGTTATTGGAGAAGTTTATGGAAGAATAAATTGGTCCAATTTTGTTTGGACGTCCTCCGCTTACCCGTCAAAGAATACGATCTAGTAATCATAGATTTTGAAGCCGTGACGTCCTATGCTTGTAAGCTCCGAGGCGTAAAGGCGTTACAATTAAGCCATCAAGCTGCCTACTTATCACCGGAAGCCCCAAGACCATCAAAAAGAATCTGGCATTGGGAATGGGTATTGCGCAATATGTCTCCAGCCACCTATGCCATTGGATTCCATTTCAAAGCCTATGGACCAAAAGTTCTACCGCCCATTATTCGAGCAGAGATTCGATCACTAACACCCACGGATGATGGGCATTATACAGTGTATCTGCCCTCGTATGATAGTAGATACCTTGCGAGCATCCTTCAGGATTTCCCAAAGACCAACTTCGAAGTATTTGCCAAGGACAAGGCAAGTTTTGAAGATCACAATATCAGTGTAAAACCCGCGAATGTGTCAGGATTTAAGAAATCTCTACGTACTTGTACAGGCATCATTTGTGGGGCCGGATTTGAAGCTCCTGCGGAGGCAGTTCACTTGGGCAAAAAGGTGTTGGTTATTCCAATTAAAGGGCAATACGAGCAGTTGTGTAATGGATTGGCTGCTGAGGAAATTGGCCTCAAAATGATCCCAGAATTCTCAGAAAATTTCAAGCCTGAGATTCAGGAATTTTTATCCGCTCCAACTCCTCAATACATCCGATGGCCAGATTACGCAGAAGCGCTCGTAAAAGGGATTGTTAAAAATGCTGAAAAAGGAGTGCCGCTCGACGATATTTCCTCTTTACAAGTGTGGTAAAAACACTACATTTGCACCTTCATGAAGGTACCGTTTATATCATATTTAGTAGGGTTTTCCCTGTTGCTGACGAGCTGTGGTGAATACCAGGAAGTGCTCAAGAGCAAAGACTTGGATTATAAATTCTCCAAGGCAGTCGAATATTACGATGCCGGTGAGTACAATAAAGCATATCCCATTTTCGACGAGTTAATCACTCTTTATCGCGGTACGCACAAGGCACAAGAAGTATACTTCTACTATGCCCACACTTTGTACAAGCAAAGAGATTACATCTTGGCCGGATACCATTTCAAGAACTTCTACAAGACGTTCCCAAATAATGAAAAGGCAGATGAAGCTGCGTTTTTAACGGCGTACTGTTACTACCTAGAAGCACCGGAGCACAGCTTAGATCAAGCCTACACCTACAAGGCCATTAACGAAATACAATTGTTCATTAACACGCACCCAGGTTCTGATAAGATTGACGAGTGCAATGAATACATGGAAGATTTACGCAGTCGATTGGAAACAAAAAGCTACGAAATCGCTTATCAATACTACCGCACAAGGAATTACAAGGCGGCCATAACTGCCTTCACTACCACCTTGAGCGAATACCCAGATACACCGTACCGCGAGGATGCGATGTACTATAGAGCTATTGCAGCGTACAAACTCGCTGATAATAGTCTTGAGCAACTTCAAGAGGAGCGTTACCGCGAAGCGAGAACAGCTCTTAACGATTTTGAAGTCGCCTTTCCTTCGAGTGAAAAGCTTGAAGATTTAAAGAAAATGAATCCTTAATACATCCTAATAACTATGGATTTTAAAAAAATGCAAGCGGATAAAACTACCCGCACGCACAACATCAACGAAATCGATGCTGCAACGGATAACGTATACGAAGCATTGACGATCATCGCAAAACGTGCCGAGCAAATCAACGATTCAACTCGTGAGGAGCTACACGCGAAGCTTGAGGAATTTGCTTCTTCAACTGAATCACTTGAGGAAATCTTTGAAAACAAAGAGCAAATCGAAGTGAGTAAATTCTACGAAAGCTTGCCAAAACCAACGGCGCTAGCATTGCAAGAGTGGTTGGAGAACAGAATTTACTTCCGCAAGGAAGAAGAAAAGTAATCGCTACATGAGCCTTTTGTATAAGCGAAAGGTACTGCTCGGTGTTTCCGGGAGTATTGCCGCATACAAAAGCGCTTTTATTGTTCGAGAACTCATCAAGAGGGGTGCTGAAGTCCAGGTAGTCATGACCCATGCTGCTAAGGATTTCATTACCCCTCTTACATTATCTACCTTGAGTAAACGACCTGTATACAGTGAGTTTATTGAAGATGACCAAAAGGCCTATGGGGTTTGGAACAATCACGTAGAAATGGGATTATGGGCTGACCTCATGCTCATTGCACCAGCCTCTTCAAATACCTTATCCAAGATCGCTACAGGAGCATGCGATAATTTATTGACTGCCGTTTACTTGAGCGCTAAATGTCCAGTATTTGTGGCACCAGCAATGGATTTAGACATGTATGCTAACGGTGCTACACAAGACAATCTTGGCACACTCAGTGCAAGAGGCGTTCACATCATCGACAGTGAAGAAGGAGAACTTGCCTCCGGTCTTGAAGGTAAGGGACGTCTAGCGGAGCCAGAACATATAGTGGAAGCGATCGAAGCCGAATGGGCCAAATCACTACCCTTAACTGGAAAACAGGTACTCATCAATGCGGGACCTACGCACGAGCATATTGATCCTGTTCGATTCATTGGCAATAATAGCTCAGGCAGGATGGGAGTGGCCATTGCTCAGGCCGCAAGAAAACATGGCGCTAATACTACCTTGGTCTTGGGGCCTACGGATACGGCCTTAGACCTACAAGGGTTGAGTGTCATTCGAACTACTTCAGTGGAGCAAATGTGGTATGCTATGAAAGAGTCGTTCGGAAATGCGGACTTAACTATTTGTACTGCTGCAGTCGCTGATTTCACGACTGAAAGCCAAAGTGCGCAAAAGATTAAGAAAGGATCTGAATCCGAGCTCATCATTAAAATGGTACCCACTAGAGATATTCTTGCCTCCTTGGGAGCACTGAAGGGTGCAGGTCAAAGGTTAGTGGGATTTGCGCTAGAGACTCAGAATGGAGCGGAATACGCCAAAGGCAAACTTGTTAAGAAAAATGCCGATGCCATTGTGCTCAATGAAATGAGCAAAGAGGGCGTTGGTTTCCACACGAAAACCAATGAAGTCACCGTTTTCTTATCCGATGGTACATCTAAAAACTATCCCTTGCAATCCAAAGAAGATTTAGGGGGCCAATTAGTTCAAGATTTCATCCATTGGTTTAACTTATAAGAATGAAAATTCGAATCCTCCTCTTTTTGTTTCTTCTGGGCAATGTGCTTTCAGCCCAAGAACTTAGGGCCACCGTAAAGGTCCTGAGCCCCGAAGTTCAGGCTACTAACAAAGACATTTTTCAAGCGTTAGAAACTAGTCTAGATAATTTTCTCAATGGGAATTCATGGACGGATTATAAGTATGCTGACGAAGAGCGTATCGAATGTAGTTTCATCCTCACTGTAAAAAGTTTGAATGGGAATAAGTTTGATGCCACGCTTCAGGTTCAATACTCTAGACCTATTTATGGTTCTAAATACAGCAGCCCGGTACTAAATATCCTAGACAAGGATGTAGTTTTTAGTTATCGAGAAAATGAACCCATCGATTTCCAACAGAACTCATACACCACGAATCTTAGCTCCATTTTAGCCTTCTACGCCTATACCATTATAGGCGCCGACAGAACGACGTTTAAAGCCAATGGGGGCGATGCAGAGTTTGCCATCGCGCAAAGTATCGTAACCACAGCGCAAAGTAGCGGTGGCGCTAGTGGTTGGAAAAGCTTCGACGGTACCAAGAATAGATTTTGGATTGCGGATCAACTCAATAGCCCGGTATTTGAACCGGTTAAAGAATGTTGGTACCTGTACCACCGTCAAGGCTTAGACCTCATGTACAAGGTAGAAAACCACGAGCAGGCCTTGTCCACTATGAGCACTGTATTACAAAAGCTTCAAGAACCCAATCAAAAGCGCCCAAACAGTTGGCTCTTGAACATCTTCTTTGATGCCAAACACGGAGAAATAGTCAATGTGTTCAGTACCGCTTCGTCATTGGGTATAGACACAAAGAATCTCCAATCGACACTGGAGAATATCGATCAAACTCATTCTAGCGAATACGCCAATCT
>JAYPCB010000048.1:0-14138 GCA_038124525.1 Cryomorphaceae bacterium | reverse complement strand
CATCAACAATTTCGTTGAGAAGCCACAAGAATTCGTGTCGGATTTGGCCATCATCGGTATCTATTACTTCAAGGACGGTCCTGGGTTGCGCAAGGAATTGAAATACCTCCTCGACAACAACATTATGGACAAGGGCGAATACCAATTAACCGACGCCTTGAGCTCCCTGCTCAAGCAAGGCAAGGTCTTCAAGCCCGGAACTGTAAACGATTGGATGGACTGTGGAAACAAGGCCATCACCGTGGAAACCAACAGCAAAATGTTGGGCTACCTCGAGGGCAAAGCTGAGCTTCGCGGTGAGAACATCACCTTGGAAAATTCCACCATTATCGAGCCTTGCTACATCGGATCTAATGTGGTGTTGAAGAACGCAACCGTTGGGCCGAACGTGAGTTTGGGCGATGATTGTGTGGTGGAAGATGCCACCATTGAAGGTTCGTTGATTCAGACAAATTCAACCATCACTAATATTAATCTCAAGAATAGTATGATAGGCAACCACGCCCATGTGGACGGACGATGGACTTCGCTATCTTTAGGAGATTACTCAAGAATGGACTAATGCAGAAATGGCTGGTCGCCGTTCAGGCGCTTCTTTTTTCAGCAACCTTATTTGCTCAGGGCCCTTCGCAAGAGGGGCCTTCTGCATTAAGCAACACGTACTACAAGGCGGAGACCTACCGCCTGACCGGGCGTGTGGTGCTGGCGATGGAGGCGTACGAACAATTGGTCCAAAGTGACGAATATGCGGAGGCCGCGCATTACCAGCTGGCAAGATTACACTTTGAGCAGGGCTCTTTGTACCCTGCCTTTCAATATGCGAGCAATGGGGCGGCATTGTTTCCAGAGAACACTTGGATGCTTCGGCTCAAGGCGCAATGCGCGAAACAATTGGGCGATACCAAGAGTGCTGGGGCAGCCTTTGAAGCTTTGGCGGAGTTGCAACCCGGGCAGCCGGAATATCTCTTTGATGCCTTTAGTGTGTACCTGCAGGGCAATGCCCTTGAGGATGCGTTGAGGGTGCTGGGCACGGTGGCGCGAGAATATGGGACTACCCCCGAGCTGGTGAGCGATCAGGTCAGTTTGCACCTGCAGCAAAATGATGCGAAAAGTGCCGAAAAGGTATTGTTGGCTGCAGTGAAGGAGCACCCCAGTGTTCCGGAATATTACGGGTTATTGAGCCAATTCTACGAAGGCAACGGCAAGGGTAAAAAAGCTATCAAGCTATTGGAAAAGGCCGTAGAGCGGTTCCCGTTGAATGGGGCGCTGCACATGGAATTGGCCCGGATATCACAACGCTATGGCAAAACGGCGCAGGCCATGTACCACATGGAACAGGGATTGGTGCTGGACGGTGTGCCTATTGAAGACTTGATGCCGGTGGCGCTCAGCATTTACCAGAACCGGGCGAATCCGGAATTTGGTGCGCTCTTTGAGCGTGTGTTCCCAGTGCTCGAAAAAAAGTACAAGGGCACCTTGCCGTTGATCTTGTTCCAAGCGGAAATCTACCTTCAAGAAGAACGCTACGAGGAGGCCATGGAGCTTTATGTGGAGGCCATAGAATTGGACCCTAAAAACTATGAGCTCTATCAAATGGCCTATGCGATCAGCTCAGAGACAGGGGATTGGCGCGGTGGATTACTCATTCTAACGCTTATTGAACTCAACTTCCACGACCAAGGTGAAATCATGGATGCGCTGGCCTACGAGTTCTACTCCATCAAATCTTGGGCATCCTGTGCTCGAGTGGCTTTAGAGCGTGCCGCACTGACCTTGGACCCAGAAATGGCGGGAGGTTTATATGCCCTTGCGGGAACGGCGTTATTCCAATTAGATTCTGTACAACCCGGCTCGGAGGCCTACGAAAAAGCCTTGGTGCTGGACCGCAGCGCTGCCAACCTCAACAACTACGCCTGGGACCTTGCGACCCATGATGCCAACTTAGAATATGCCCTCGCTTTGACTCAAGAATCCAACGACCTGCAAACCCTTGAACCGACCTATTTAGATACTTGGGCATGGGTATTGTATAAATTGGGACGGTACGACGAAGCCCGGGAGAAAATTAAGGTAGCTTTGCAACTGCTGAGAAACACCCCCGATGCGGTGATGTATCGCCATGCTGCGGCCATAGAAGAAGCCGCCGGCAATAGCGCACAAGCAGAGGAGTACCGAGACAAAGCAAAGGCATTGAACGGCGCAAAATGATAAGGAGGATAAGGGCACATAAATCTTGGTTAAGGCACGGCATCACCGTGCTTTCTGCCGTGCTTTTGTTGGCCAGCTGTGGCAAGCCCATTACCCCTGAAAATCCGATCAAACGCGAGAAGATCAACGACGGCGTTAACAAGAAAATCCTACTTGAAGACAAGTTCCCTTGGGCACAAAGTTTCGCTCGCATTACGGCGCATACGCCAGATGGGGAGCAGCGTTTCAAGGTTCAAGTTCGTTCTAAACAAGATAGCATCCTCTGGACGGCCATCAGCGATGATATGATCGGCCTGCGCGTGGGAAAATGTATTGTCATAGAAGATAGCGCCGCTTTCACCTCGACCCTCTTAGGGCTGGACTGGACCGGATCCGCCTCAGATTTAGCCGGGGTGACCGGCATCGAAGTGCCGTTCCAATATTTGAATAGAATTATGCGTGGCCAATTAATTGGTTGGGACGAGCCCCTCAAGTATAAGTTCAACGCAGACCGCGATTTATGGATGAGCGATTACGAATTGGCCCCAGAACGCAATGTTCGCGTTGCCCTTGATCGAGACCTCTACCTCGCGGAACTCATCATTCAAGACCCGAAGGAGATCGCTCAGATCAAATACTTCGAGTACGACGAGCGTACGCGCTACCCAAAAAAAATTGAGCTGACCCTTGTCTCACGCCCTGAATACAAGGTCATCATCGATATCTCCGACATCCGTACGGAAGGTCCGTATAACACCCCATTTAGTTTCTGATGCGTCGCCTGTTGCTCATAGTGTGCTGTTTGAGCCTGACCTTCTCGGCCTTCGGTCAAACCAAGGAAGAGTTGAAGCGTCAGCGTACCCTATTGCAGGATCAAATTGATTTGGCCAATACCATTTTGGCGAAAACCCAAAGTACCCGTCAAGCCAGCCTTAACGAGCTGCAGACACTGAACCAAAAGATATCTGCCCGCGAGCAACTTATCTCGACCATGGGACGCCAAATACGCGCCATCGACCGCAGCATCACCGCCAAGGAACAAGAGATCGTGGCCTTGACCGCTCGTGTGGACAGCCTCAAAGCAGATTATGCCGAGCTCATCCGGCTTGCCCAGCGCCAACAACGCCCCACTGATCAAATCCTGTTCATCCTCAGCGCCAAGAGCTTCTCCCAGGCCGCCAAGCGATTGCAATACTTCAAGGACATGGCGGGGTTCCGCGCACAGCAGGTGTCACAGATCGCCGAGGCCCAGGAAGCCTTGGCCAAAGAGAAGGAAGCACTGATCCAGCAGAAGGCGGAAAAATTGGCTATACAACAAGCGCAGCAGGGAGAAAAACTTGCCCTACAGGCCGATGCCAATGAGCAGCAATCTACCGTGAAGGAACTTCAGAGCAAGGAATCTGAAATCAAAAATGACATCCAGAAAAAGCAGCGTGAAGTCCAGCAGCTCGAGCAACAGATCAAGCGCATCATCGCCGAGGAAATGCGCAAGGCCAAGGAGCGTGCCGAGCGCAATAAGTTGGAGGAAGAGGCCAAGGACTTGGGCTTGATTACTGGAAAGGATTTTAGCGGACGCACCTCGAACAGAGCCTTGAAGGCGCTAATTGACAAGACCCGCAAAGAAAAAGGCATGGACGTTCGAGACGACGGTCCGGCCTATGCCATGACCCCGGAGGCACGCGCGCTAGCGAACAACTTCGCCTCGAACAAGGGCGCACTGCCTTGGCCCGTGGAGCGCGGTCTCATTACCGGAAAGTTCGGGAAGCACGAGCACCCCGTTGTAAAAGGCGTGATCGTCGACAACCCGCATATTGAAATCAGTACCGACGATGGGGCCATCGTTCGCGCCGTATTTGAAGGTGAGGTGAGCTCGGTGGTGCCGATCCCTGGTGCAAATATCATGGTTCTCATTCGCCACGGTAATTACTTTACCGTCTACAGCAATTTGATCAATGTCAAAGTGAAATCTGGGGATATCATCAGCCTCAAAGAGCCTATCGGTCAAGCCTTCACGGACGAGGACGGCAAGACCATGGTACAGTTTGGTCTTTGGAAGGATGCCGACATCCAAGACCCGCAACCTTGGCTCGCTAAATAACAACTCCATGAAGCACATCTACTACCTCAGCACCTGTGATACTTGCAAACGCATCCTTGCCCAGTGGAACACCGATGGTTGCACCCTCCAGGACATCAAAACCGAGCCGATGACTGCGGCCCAAGTAGACCAAATGATCGCACTCGCCGGTTCGGCAGAAGCCTTGTTTTCCAAGCGCGCCCGCAAGTACAAGGAACTCGGATTGAAGGACAAAAACCTGAGCGAGGCAGATATCCGCCAACTGATCATCGACGAATACACCTTCCTCAAGCGTCCGGTATTGGTACTCGACAACCAAATCTTCATCGGCAATAGCAAAAAGGTCGTCGATGCGGCCGCAGCAGCCTTACCGTAATGAACGCGCCCTCACGTCAAGCCGTCCTTACCGCACACCTTGCGCTGCTTGGGGTTGCCTTGATCTATGGCGCCTCCTTCCTCATCGCCAAAAACGCGATGCAGGCGGCGGTACCGCCACGGGCGTTTATCCAATTCCGTGTTACAGGAGCCGCCCTCCTTTTCTGGGCACTCCTGCCGTGGTCCGGATCCACACGCATTCACCACCTGCCCAAAGCCGATATCTTTAGGCTCGTCCTCTGTGCCGCCTTTGGGGTCACCACCAACCAATTATTTTTCTTCGAAGGCCTCGCCATCACTACACCCGTCAACGCCTCCATCATGATGGTCAGCGGCCCCATCGCCGTCCTTGTAGTTGGTGCACTCTTGGTCAAGGAACGCATCACGCCACCCAAGGTCGCAGGTATTGCCCTCGGGGCGTTGGGAGCACTTTGGTTGATTCTATCAGGGGCAAATTGGCAAATCAGCGGCCTCTTCCAAAGCGATGTCGCCAAAGGCAATCTCTTTGTATTGATTAATGCCACGAGCTATGCGGTCTATTTGGTCATCGTGAAACCCCTCATGTCGAAATACAATGCCCTCTTTGTCATTCGCTGGGTCTTCACCTTTGGTATTTTCCTCGTTCTGCCCTTCGGCGGCCCCCAAATCCCAGGCATTCCTTGGGAGCTTTGGGACCAAGGCATCATCACTTCCGTCGCTTATGTGGTCTTGGGAACCACCTTTTTGACCTACCTCGGAAACATCATCGCCCTGAAAACCTTACACCCTGCCACTGTAGGGGCCTATATCTATTTGCAACCCTTGATTGCGAGTATCCTCAGTTTGATTTTCGCCGATGAACCTTGGTCGCTCAACATGTTGGGCGGGGCCTTGTGCATCTTCGCCGGTGTGTATTTCGTCAGTTTCTACGGGCGCTCCTTCAAAGCCTAGGGATGCCTTTGTTTTCCTACCTTAGCAAAAATTTACTCCCATGATTCAAAGCATGACAGGCTTCGGTAAAGCCGTTGGCCAAGTAGCCGGAAAAAAGATCACCGTAGAAATCCGCGGACTCAACAGCAAAGGCCTTGATTTGAACGCACGTGTGGCCCCTATCTTCCGTGAAAAGGAATTAGAGATCCGCAAACGCGTGGGAGAAAAAGTATTGCGCGGAAAGGTTGATATCAACATCTACGCCGAGGTAACGGGCATCGAAAGTGCCGCCGCCATCAACATGGATTTGGCAAAATCCTACCTCGAGCAGTTGACCGCTTTGGAGCGCGAGGTGGGCATCAAGGGAGATTTGATCGCCGCCGTCATGCGCATGCCGGACGTACTAGGCAGCGCAAAATCTGAACTCACCGAAGAGGAATGGAGCTTTTTGCAGGGCTTACTAGATGAGGCATTGGACCAATTCTCTGAATTCCGCACCCAAGAAGGCGCCTCCATCGCCGAAGACTTCAACGCAAGATTAGATGCCATCGAAGCCGCATTAACCGGCATCGCCCCACACGAACAAGCGCGTTTGGAAGCCGTTCGCGAGAAACTCCTCAAAGGATTAGAAGGCATAGAGGTCGACCACAATCGCTACGAGCAGGAGGTCATATTTTACATTGAAAAACTCGATGTGAACGAAGAAAAAGTTCGCTTGACCAACCACCTCAAGTATTTCCGCGAAACCATGAATGTTCCTGCAAGCGGAAAAAAACTTGGCTTCATCGCCCAGGAAATGGGACGTGAAATCAACACACTCGGCTCCAAGAGCAACTATGCACCCATGCAGCAGTTCGTCGTGGAAATGAAAGACGAGTTAGAAAAGATCAAAGAGCAGGTGGGGAATACGCTCTAAGGTTTACCCAAGTATATCACGCTTCAAGTACCGGCTGTACCCGACCCAAATCATCAGGGCCGTCAACACCGCAAAAGCACCACAGGCCAACAAGTTCGGCTCCAAGGTGCCTTGCTCCAAGGTCAATGGCATGTAGTGATACGGACTGAGGTAGGCCAACCAATCCACCGCATCCGAAGCACTGGCAATGGCGTTTAGGAAATAGCTGCCGAAGATCATTCCGACAATTGGGCCCATGTAATTCAACTTCACCGAAAAAAAGGAGCCCATCAGCACACCGGCTGCCGTGAAAAAGGCAATGAGGAAGAAGCCGTGAATATGCATCGCCACCATCGCATCCCAAGCGATTTCGGAGCCAAAAAGATTCATCCCAATGACCGCTACCAGCGTTTGCACCAGGTATACGATGATAAAGAGCGCTCCCAAAACCGCGAGCTTCGTACCGGCCACACTGCCTCTTGAAATAGGTCTCGTCAATAGAAATTCCGCCGTGCCGTCGCGCTCCTCCTTCCCGATGATGGTCGCGCCAGTAGAAGCAGTATAAATGCCCATCAATAAAGTGATGTAGATGCCGTAATACGTGGCATAAAATCCTATGATCGAGCTCCAGGTCGCCTCGTCCATTCCGAAGGCCTTGGCATATTCTTCCGGCAAGCTGCTCATCAATTTCACCATATCCTCACCCATGTGAGAAAACGATGGATAGATGCTCAAAATCATCAGGGTGAACGCCAAAACTATGGCCGTCCAGATGAGCGTATTCTTTCTGTTTCGCTTGAGCTCTTTGGTAAATAATACTGTATTCATAGCGGGTTATCTGCGGTAGTAATTCATGAAAATGCTCTCGAGATCAGGTTCGCTGAGGGTCAGATCTACGATCTTTTGCCGGCCCAGCCATTGGAGCAGATCCTTCGTCGGCCCCACGTAATCAAAAAGCACCTTATTGCCTAACCACTCATGATTTTGGGCGCCCTCTGGCAAGTTGACCTTGGCATCAGTTTCCAGAACCAACCTGACTTTTTTCATCTGCTTGGCAAGCAGAGTAGTGATGTCCTCCACAGCCGTAATCTCACCCCCACGAATGATGGCAGCGCGGTCACACAGGCGCTGTATTTCACTTAAGATGTGAGAGCTAAAAAAGATGGTTGTGCCTTTGGCATTGCGAGATTCGAGGAGTTCAAAGAATCTGTTTTGCATGAGCGGGTCCAAACCCGAGGTAGGCTCGTCCAAAATCAACAGCTCGGGTTCGTGCACCACCGCTTGAATGATGGCACATTTCTTCTTATTCCCAAAACTTAAATCCGCGATGGGACGGTCGAGATCAAGCTCAAAATAATGGGCCAATTCCCTGATCTTCTCCCCGGCATTCTCCAAGCCGTAGATGTTGGCGTGGTATTCTAGCAGCTCTCGGGAAGTCATCTCCGCGTAATAATCTACCTCAGAAGGCAAATACCCGATACGACGGCGCAACTCGTGCCCATTTTCAAAAATACTTTGACCAAAGAGCATCGCCTCGCCACTGCTCGGCGCTAGCAAGCCTAAGAGCGTTCGAATGGTCGTGGATTTACCGGCGCCATTGGGGCCGATAAAACCAAAAATCTCCCCTTGTTTGACAGAAATGGTGACGTCCGTAATGCCTCGTTCCTTTCCATAAAACTTGGACAAGAAATGAGTTTCAATGATGTTCATGGCGGAGGTTGGTTGAATTCCTTTCTAAAATACGACGCATTGCGCCCACATCCCATTAAATTTGCCACAAACTTCCTCTCTCATGAGCGCATCAACATCCGGAAAATTGGTCATCTTCTCCGCCCCCTCGGGCAGCGGAAAAAGCACCTTGGTGCATTACCTGATGGAGACTGTCGAAGGATTTGGCTTTAGCATCAGCGCCACCTCGCGAGCCCCTAGAGGAACGGAGCAGCATGGCGTGGATTATTTCTTTTTAACCGCCGAAGAATTTCGCCAAAAGGTCGATGCCGGTGATTTCCTGGAATGGGAAGAGGTGTATGCAGGGACCTATTACGGCAGCTTGCAAAGCGAAGTAGAAAAGAGCTGGTCTCACGGCCAAGCGGTGGCATTCGACATTGATGTTGTCGGCGGGTTGAATTTGAAAAAGCAGTTCGGCCATCGTGCCTTGGCATTGTTCATTCAGGCGCCAAGTATTGAAGAATTGGAACGCAGATTAATAGCTCGTGGGACCGATTCCCCCGAAAAAATCGCTCAACGCATCGAAAAGGCCGCCTGGGAAATGGACCAGCGCGACGGCTTCGACCACATCATCATCAACGACGACCTCGACCGCGCCAAAGCAGAGGCCAAAGCCCTGTTGGAAGCATTTTTATCCGCATAAGATGAAGGGAGATATCGGCTTGTTTTTCGGCACCTTCAACCCTATCCACGTGGGGCATTTGGTCTTGGCGGAATACATGCTGAACTACGGCGAACTCGACCGTGTCCTCTTCGTCATTACCCCCCACAATCCCTTCAAGCAGAAATCCACACTATTGCCGGACCGCGAGCGTTTGCATTTAGCCTATCTGGCTTTGGAGGACCAATTAAACATGCAACCCAGCGACATCGAGTTTGGCCTCCCACAACCTAATTACACGGCCCAAACCATGGCCTACCTCCGCGAGAAGCACCCGGAAGCAAACTTCACCCTAATCATGGGCGAGGATAATTTGCGCTCCTTGCACAAATGGCAGAACTACGAAAGCATCGTAGATCACCACAGAATCTTAGTCTATCCTCGTGTGGGTGGCGATTATGAAGGCACGGCGGAAGCCGCACAGAAATACCCCAATGTGGCGGTGATGGATGCCCCGCGCATGGAGATCAGTGCCTCTATGATTCGCCAAAGTTTCAAGGATAGAAAACCATTGCAAAACCTCCTTCCTAAAGCGGTTTTTGAGTACATTGAAGGGAGCAATCTCTTTCAATAATCCATGTCCACCTTCATCTCTCGAATTGCCGGAGAAGTTCAAAGCGTCCCTGAGGCGTTGCACGAACAATTGGTCCTTATTCCAAACCGTCGTGCCGCGCTTTTTATTCAGGAGGAGCTGCGCAAGGATTTGGAGGAGTACGAGCTGTTTCCCCTGTTTTTAACCGTCGATGAGTTCATCGCTCAGGCAGCGAATTTGCTGGTGATGGAACCCATGGCCTTGCTGGTGGCCTTGCACCAATGTTATGGCGAAGTCCGCCGCGCATCTTTTCCTGGTAAGGAGGAAGAAGATTTGGGCCAATTCATGGGCTGGGGACAAACCTTGCTCTCGGATTTTGGGGAAATCGACCGCTATTTACTGAATCCTGAACACGTGTTGGGGGATTTGTACAACGTGCAAAAATTGGCCGAATGGAACCTCGAGCCAGAGGAGCAAACCAAGATGATGCGCAACTATTCGGATTTCATTCAACTGCTTCCCCAAACCTACGAGCGCTTCACCAAAGGGCTGCTGGAGCGGGGAGAGGCCTATGGTGGTTTAGCGGCGCGCACGCTGGCGGAACAACCAGCATTGCTCGAAGCATTCCTGTCGAGAAATGGGGTTAAGAAAGTGGTTGTTGCCGGATTGAACGCGTTGAATACGGCAGAATTGGACATCCTAAAAACCCTTAGAAATAGCCGTCCCACTTCCTTCCTTTGGGATACGGATGCGCACTACGTCCACACGCCCATGCACGAGGCCGGCCATTTTTTGCGACTGCATCAAAAACGCGACAAGGTGTTCGGAGACTACATCCCAAAGGTAGACCCGGCACAGAGCGATTGGCGAAACCTGCCAAAGACCATTCAGCCCGTGGGGGCAACAAAATTCACCGGTCAAGCCAAAGCCGTGGCCAAGACCTTGGCACAATGGCACGAGCGCGGCATTCCTCCCCACCACATCTCCGTAATTCTTGCGGATGAAAGCTTACTCAACCCCGTACTTAACTTCCTTCCCGCGCCTTATGATAAGGTGAACATCACCATGGGCTTCCCGCTGAACCAAACGGCGCTTGCCGCAACGGTGGGGTTGTACTTGAACATGGTGGAATATGCCGTGAAAAATCAACGGCCTGGAAAGGATTGGACGCTCCATCACAAATCGCTCTCTGCCCTTTGTACTGACCCGATGTTCAATCGGTATTGGACCACAGAAGGCGAGGGGCCTTATGCTTGGCACCAAGAGATTGTCGCTGGAAACAAGGTCTTTACGGCGGCCAAATATTGGGGCGATAAAGCCAATGAACACCAGCCTGCCTATGGCCAATTGTTCCTGTCCCAGCACCCCACAGATTTTGTTGATGCGCTTCAACATTGGCTCCAACATGTGGGCGCCACGGAGAAGAACGATACGATGGTCCAAAACACTGCGCACCACATCTATACCCTCCTTGAACAGTTAAAACGCACCCTGCAAAACACCGCACAAGACCCCCTCATATGGATCAAGCTAATCAAGCAACAATTGCGCAACGGCAGCATAGATTTTGTGGGGGAGCCGCTTGAAGGACTACAGGTGATGGGAATCTTGGAATCACGAACCTTGGACTTCCCTTACGTGATCCTCGCCGGCATTAACGAAGGTGTGTTGCCTGCAGGCCGCTCCTTTAATTCACTCCTGCCCTTTGATATCAAAAGGCATTATGGACTGCCGACCTATGAAGAAAAGGATGCTGTATACGCCTACCACTTTTACCGAATTCTTCAGCGCTGCAAAGAAGCAACCATCACCTTTAATACAGATAAAGAGGCCATGGGCGGCGGAGAACCGAGCCGATTCTTAGTGCAAATAGAACACGAACTCAAAGGAACGGCGGCCAAGGTACTTCCAAGAATGTTCAGCAACGGAGAAGTCCATGCCCAGAGTGTGGCCTCAAAGTTCGAGGCGGAAAAAACAGAGGGCGTCAAGGCGGCCATTGTACAATGGTGGGAGCGCGGCATCAGTGCGTCTTCCTTAAATGAATTGGTCAGTATGCCGGACCAATTCTACAAAAAGAGACTCATCAAAATCAAAGAAGAGGACGAGGTCGAGGAAAACATGAGTGCCATGGTCATGGGTAACCTGGTACACAAGGGCCTCGAGAAAGTGTATGAACCGTTCGTTGGCCAACAAATCCCCGTCTTTGATGTAGATCTATGGACCGAACAGGCCATGGAATTTGGCATCCAATACCTCGTTGAAGAAAAGGGCTATTCCCGACGTGCTTTGCATACCGGTCGCAATATTCTAACCGTAGAAGTCTGCCGACAGATGATCCGTCAGTTCTTAGAATACGACCTTCACCGGGCCAGCATGCACGAAATCATCCTACTGGGTATAGAAACGGAGCTGTCCTACACCATGAGCCATCCTACCCTGGGCCTCCCCATGAATTTCAAAGGCTACATTGACCGAGTCGAACTCGTCGATCAATGCCTCACCATTTGGGATTATAAAACCGGCTCCTTCACCTCGAGCGACCTCAGCCTTGGCGCCATGGAGGACCTTTGGAAAGGAACGAAAGGAAAACCCTTACAGGTGCTACTGTACGCCTGGCTCCTCGATAAAATGGGCGCCTTCCCGCATCCATTGCCGTGGCGCTCTGGTATGTTCAAACTACAAAGCGGCGCTCCTGAGATCTTATTGGGAGGAGCAGTAGTCAACAAAACAAAAGACATCTCCCCTGAGGTGCTTCAAGAATTTGAGGGCGCCTTAATGGAGTATTTGGAGGAAGTATATACCGATGACCTGCCATTTGTAGAAATTCCAAAATTTGAATTCAAATAAGGACATGCTCGAGCACATTCCAACCAAAGAAGATATTCTTGCCGCGCACGAACGCATCAAGCCCTATATCCATCGCACTCCGGTATTTTCATCGCATTGGTTCGACGATCGCGTAGGCAAGCCCTGTGTTTTTAAAGGGGAACACCTGCAAAAAACAGGAGCGTTTAAAGCCCGCGGCGCCATGAATGCAGTGCTCGTCAATGCACAAATAGCACAAGGCAAGGGATTCATTACACACAGCTCAGGAAATCATGGGGCTGCATTGGCTTGGGCGGCGGCACAAATAGGAGAAAGCGCCTATATCATCATGCCGGAAAACGCACCGAAGACCAAAGTTGCCGCGGTGCGTCAATACGGAGGGAAAATCACTTTTTGTGCGCCCACCTTGGAAGCTAGAGAGACTACCGCTGCCGAAGTCCAATCACAAACCGGCGCGGTGCTCGTGCATCCGTACAACAACTACGACATCATCGCGGGACAATCGACCGCGACCTTAGAGCTGCTCGAGGAACATCCCGACCTTCGGACATTATACGTACCCGTGGGTGGCGGGGGGTTACTTTCCGGAGCAGCCCTAGCCAATCATTATTTTGGAAATGCTAAAGTGGTGGGTTGCGAACCGGTGGCCTCCGGTGATGCCTACCAAAGCTTCCAATCTGGACATTGGGTTCCAGCCCAAAACCACCAAACCATTGCGGATGGCCTTAAAACTTCCTTAGGCGATAAAACCTTTGAGATCATCACCGCCAACGTGGATGAGATTGTGATGGTTAGCGAGGAGGAAATGAAGGAGGCCTGGAAATTCGCGGTGGGGAGATTGAAACAATTGGTCGAGCCTTCTGCGGCTGCAGGCCTCGCTGTTGCCCTAAAACACAGGGGTGAAGGCCCTGCCGGCATCATTCTTTGCGGTGGAAATATGGATTTGGATCCTTGGGGCTAGGATAAAGCAATGCGTTCTACGATAAAACTAGCATAGGGTCTTGGTGTCAAATGATACATTTATATCACCAATAAACTTAGGCCAGCTATTAGGTCAACGAAGGCACTGTGATGTTCACGGTGCCTTTTGCTTTGGTAAAGGTGGTTTGCAAGGTCCAATGTTCCCCTTTTTTCGCCTGCTTTCGGTGGTATTCAATGCGCTGCTTCACTAAAGCTAAGCCATGGCCCGTTCCACCTTTGGGTAGAGAATCGCCATAACCAGAATCTGAAACTTCGAGTCGAAGCGATTTCCCCTCTTCCACCACAGTGATGTGAACCCAAGCTTTCTCGGCACCTGTGCTTCCCGCGTATTTGAAACTGTTTTCCACCAAGGGCTGCAAGATCCCCGAAGGAATGAGCGCCTTTTTGGACGAAGCCGATGCATCAATGGTGAAATCAACATGGGCATAGGAGCTTTGCTGCTGTAGCGCTGCATACTTCTGTAAATGATGCAACTCCGCGCCCACATTTACGAAGTGACCGTTTTGATCCTGTAGTAATGAACGAAGGTATTGGCCCAATTCCGCCAAATACTCTTGCGCATCTTCCATACGCTCCTGGTTCAGGATGCCGTTGACATTGTTTAATTGGTTAAACAAAAAATGTGGACGAATCTTGTTCTTGTACGATTCTAGTTCCAATTCTGCCTCTTGTACGCTCAATCTCGCTTCCTTCGTGCGCAACACCGAACGGTACGACACCCATATTCCAATAGCTAAAATCAAGGCCATGCTCAAGAAAATTGCCAAGGTCTGCTGACGCAATTTTGCCGTTTCCTCATAGCGGAGTCGCTCTCTTTTACCACGCTCTAACTCAAAAGCCAAAAATCTACTCTGGCTCGCATCCACCCTTCTCAAGGCCAATCTATTCGCCACGATCTCAGCCTCCTTGGCCTCATCACGCGATTCTCCCAAAAGGTCGTATTCAGTGAATTGACGACGTGCCTGCG
>JAYPCB010000047.1:0-14168 GCA_038124525.1 Cryomorphaceae bacterium | reverse complement strand
AGGGTTGTGTTGTTGGCAATGCGCAACGCCCAAGGCAGGAATTTTCCTTTCTCCTCGTAATTCGACTTACGCAAGGATTTGATAATCTTGATGAAAGTCTCTTGAAACAAATCATCCGCAACGTCCTGATCTTGGACCTTGGAATAAATCTGTAAAAAGATGCGCTTTTGATGTCTTCGAATTAACACCTCTAAAGCACGCTCGTTTCCGCTACGGTAGAGTTCCACAAGAACGTGGTCCTCACTCTGATTTAACATCATAAAATCAAATTTTAGCGTAGCAGTTTTTCTATAAGCAGTACTTCTTTTTAGTGTTTACAGGGTCTAATATAGGTTAAACTTCCAAATACCGTTCCAAATATTCGAAGCTTTAACGGTTTTTCACAAACAAGTAAAGGATTACTTTTGTTGTTTATCCTTGTTTGCTCATGACCCCAACCATCGACATTAAACGCGCTGAAGTCCACAACCTGAAACAAGTTTCGGTCAGTATTCCGCGTGACCAACTAGTCGTCATCACCGGGGTCAGCGGTTCAGGCAAATCATCCCTTGCCTTCGATACCTTGTTTGCCGAGGGTCAAAGGCGATATGTCGAAAGCTTGAGCGCCTATGCGCGCCAGTTCTTAGGAAAATTGGACAAACCAAAAGTGGAATCCATTAAAGGAATCCCTCCAGCGGTCGCCATTCAGCAAAAAGTGAGTAGCAGAAATCCTAGATCAACTGTGGGAACGACCACGGAGATTTATGATTATTTGAAGCTGCTCTTTGCACGTGTGGGTCGCACCTATTCTCCTATTTCCGGAGAAGAAGTTAAAAGACACCAAGTTCAAGATGTCATCGCTCACCTGAATACGCTCAAAGAAGGAACGCGATTCATGATCATCGCGCCCGTTACTTATAGCGACCGGACTGCTGAACAGCACTTGAACATACTTGCACAACAAGGTTTCTCCCGCATCCTCCACAACGGCAGTGTAGAGCGCATTGAAGATGTTATTCAAGAGGGCACCTACAACGAAGACGTCATTCACTTGGTGGTTGACCGTGCGGTCGTTCGACCAGGTGACGAAGAAAACGATCACCGCCTCCAAGATTCTATTCAGACTGCTTTCTTTGAAGGACGCGGCGAATGTTGGATTGATTTCGCCAATGGTGAAGCTCCTTTGATTTTCAATAATCTATTCGAACTAGATGGCATGAGCTTCACGGAGCCGTCCACCGATCTATTCAGCTTCAACAACCCTGTGGGGGCCTGTCCATCGTGTGAAGGATTTGGGAGCATTATGGGCATTGACGAGGACCTGGTCATCCCTAACCCACACCTGAGCGTATACGAAGGAGTCGTCGCACCATGGCACGGTGAAACGATGAAGCGATGGAAAGAAAAATTCATTCTCGGAGCAGCAGCACACAACTTCCCCATTCACAGGCCGTACATCGATCTAAATGATGCTGAGAAGCAACTGCTATGGGAAGGCACCAAAGGCATTAAGGGTATTGACGATTTCTTCAAACATTTAGAAAGCAAGAGCTATAAAATTCAGTTTCGCGTGATGCTCAGCCGTTACCGTGGAAGAACGAAGTGCCCTACTTGTAAAGGCAAACGATTACGCCCGGAATCGCGCTATGTTAAAATCAATAACACCGCTATTGAAGCTTTGGTAGAAATGCCATTAAATAAGCTGCAACATTGGTTCAAAGATTTAGTCTTGAGCGAACAAGATGCTGCCATTGCCAAGCGCCTATTGGTGGAAATTGAAAGTAGATTGGGATTCCTGGTAGATGTAGGCCTTCCCTACCTGACCTTGAACCGTGTGAGTAGCACATTGAGCGGTGGCGAGAGTCAGCGCATACAATTGGCCACCTCCCTAGGATCTTCCTTAGTAGGTTCACTCTACATCATGGACGAGCCGAGCATCGGTCTACATGCGAAGGATGCCGAGCAACTCATCAAGGTCATCAATGCCTTGAGAGATAAAGGGAATACAGTCGTAGTAGTCGAACACGAAGAAGCCTTTATGCATGCGGCCGATTATTTAATCGATATCGGTCCAGCTGCGGGTAATTTGGGCGGAACGATAGTAGCAGAAGGTACCTCGTTCGAGGTGCTGTCCAATCCAAATTCCCTAACCGCACAGTACCTGAACGGCAGCAAAAGCATCTCAAATCCTGAAGACCTTAGAACGGCAAAAAAATGGATTGAAATCAAAGGTGCTCGACACCATAATCTCAAGGGCTTTGACGTTCAATTTCCATTAGGAGTTTTCAGCGTGGTTGCAGGAGTAAGTGGGTCGGGGAAAAGCACCTTGATCAAGAAAATTCTATACCCAGCATTGAAGAAGCACTTCCATGAAGTGAGCGAGCGCCCAGGCATTCATAAAGAACTTTGTGGGGATTTAGGAAGTATTGACCAAGTAGAATTGGTCGATCAAAATCCCATTGGAAAATCAAGTCGTTCTAATCCAGTGACCTACTTAAAGGCATACGACGACATTAGAAATTTATATGCCTCCACTGAACTCGCAAAAATTAGAGGCTATAAGGCGAAACACTTCAGCTTCAATACCGATGGCGGTCGTTGTGATGCGTGTCAAGGCGAAGGTGAGGTAACCATTGAAATGCAATTTATGGCCGATGTCCACCTGCCTTGTGAGACGTGTGCCGGGAAGCGATTCAAAGCCGAAATTCTTGAGATCACCTATAAGGACAAGAATATTGCTGATATCCTAGAAAGTACCATTGACGAAGCCATCGACTTCTTCAAAACACACAAGCAACACAAGATTGTCAAGAAGCTACAGCCGCTTCAGGATGTGGGATTAGGCTATGCACAGGTCGGACAAAGTAGCTCTACACTAAGCGGTGGAGAAGCACAACGTGTCAAACTAGCGTTCTTCCTATCCAAAGGCGAAAAAGCAGGACATACACTATTCCTATTCGACGAGCCGACCACAGGTCTACATTTTGACGACGTTAACAAACTTTTGAAGGCCTTTGATGCATTGGTAGAAATGGGACACACAGTGCTAGTCATTGAACATGACCTAGATGTTATCGCAAGAGCCGACTATCTTATCGAGATAGGTCCAGAGGGTGGAGAGCTTGGTGGACACTTGCTGTACGCAGGTACACCCAAAGAGATAATTCGTGTTGCTGAGAGCCCAACAGGCGCTGCTTTAATCACGCATAAAAAAGTCTCAATTGAGATAAATTGATATCAAAGGAGGTGGTATTTAATACTCATTGTGTACTCGAGAAACTTTCCGAGTCTCAATCGAGGCATTTATATCGAAATCCTGCTTATCTTTACCACCTACCTTTATGGGTAGCTTAGGTTTATTGGTTTGGTGTACGGCTCGCTTTGCGGGCCGTACTTCTTTATACCAACTTCGATTTCCAGTGGTACATCAAGACCGCTGCCGCCACACTTACATTCAGACTATCCACAGCCTCCCCTTCCATAGGAATAATAGTATTCGTATAACCTTGGTGCAGCCAATGTGAACTCAACCCACCACTTTCCTCGCCGAGAACAATGGCTGATTTCCCCGGCCAATCCAGTTCAAACATGGATACCGAATCCGTGTGCATATGGGTAATGTATACATGAAAGTCGTGCTCTTCTAGGAGCGACTGGACCTGCGCACTGGTACCCAAAACTGTAGGAACTTCAAAAATGGCACCCGTCGCATTCCTCATGACATTAGGCCCGTAAAGATCTAAGGCCGCATCTGCAAAAAACACCGCAGCTACCCCAGCTGCTTGTGCTGTTCTAAGAATGGCTCCTGCATTGCCTGGCTTTTCAATCCCTTCTACCACCAAGACGCCACGCGCTTCGCTTAACAAAGCACCCAGTTCATCTAATTTCCAATGACGCTGCTTAAAAAGCGCAACATGGGCCTCAGTACCACTGCGGTAAGCAATTTTCTCAAATACTTTGGCACCCGCCTTATACTGTCGCTCAAAGGATTGCATCCAATGTGCCTGTGCGGTATCTTCCTTTGACCAAAGCTCCACGCCTGTCCAACCGGCAGCCAAAGCACGCTGAATTTCACGCGCACCTTCCACTACACACATCCCGCTCTGTTTGCGAGCGCGGGCCTTTGTCAATAATTGGACAATCTCCTTTACTTTTGGATTCGAAGTGCTTGTGATTAAATCATTCATAGATGGGTAAAAAGGATAAACCAAAGAAAATCAATTTAGAGGACTTAGGAGGCTTTGTATTCAGTACGAATCCGGATTTTGAATCACCAGTGGATGATACCGAAGTGTTTTTAGACCCTTCCGAGCAATTGCTGTTTTGTCATTTTGAGAAAAAAGGCCGCGGCGGAAAGCAAGTAGTAATCATTAAGGGATTCGAAGGACCGGAAGAGCAACTCAAAGAACTGGGCAAGGAACTCAGGCAACATTGCGGGGTCGGAGGATCTGCAAAAAATGGTGAAATCCTACTGCAAGGCAATGTACGCGACAAAGCCATGGACAAACTCCACTCACTCGGATACACCACCAAGAGAATAGGCGGATAAATAAGTACTAATACTTAATTTGTCTCGATTGAACACTAATCTTAAACGATGTAACAGTGTCTCTTATGAGACTACATGCCGTTCCGCAAGTGCGCGCTCATAGGCCGCCTCGTATTTTGGAACTATGAATTCAATCCCAAATGTCTTGGCACGTTCGAACGCGTTCATTTTAAATTCCATCAATCGCTGAGGATCTTGCAGAAGTAATAGACCGTACGCCACCATCGTAGCCACATCTCCCACGGGAGATAAATACCCTGTCTGACCGTGCACATTTACCTCTGGAATCCCTCCAGCGTTGGTAGACAATACCGGAACCCTTGCCGCCATAGCCTCCAAAGCCACCAAACCAAAACTTTCGGATTCAGAAGTCAGAAGGAACAAATCACTCATGCAAAGCAATCGACGAACTTCATTGGTCTTGCCAAAGAACTTCACACAATCCGTAAGTCCAAGTTCACGAACCTGCTGCTCCGCTTTTTCGCGTTCAGGTCCATCACCGATCATCAACAGCACCGCATTTTCTTGAGCACGAATGCCAGCGAAAACATTGATGATATCAGGAATTCGCTTCACTTTTCTCATATTCGAGATGTGCGTTATGATTTTCTCCCCATTCGGCGCGATTTGCGCACGACGGCAATTCTTATCACCCCGATAGAGATCCAAATCAATGAAGTTTGGGATGACCTCAATCTCTTTTTTAATATCGAAGGAATCCAACGTGTCCTGACGTAAACTCTCACTCACCGAGGTAACCACATCACTCTTGTTAATGGAAAAGGTTACTGCTGGTTTGTACGAGGGATTCTTACCGACTAAGGTGATATCAGTGCCGTGCAGCGTAGTCACTACAGGAACGTACTTGCCGTGCTCCTCCAGAAGGATCTTCTTAGCCATGTAAGCGGCATAGGCATGCGGAATAGCGTAATGCACATGGAGAATATCTAATCCCTCATTAATGACTGTATCCACCATTTTAGAGCTCAATGCGAGCTCATAGGGCTGGTACTCAAACAACGGGTAATCGTGCACATTAACCTCGTGGTAGTAGATGTTCTCATCAAGAACATCTAGACGCACCGGCTGGCTGTAGGTAATGAAATGGACTTCGTGGCCTTTTTTAGCCATTTGAATGCCCAATTCCGTGGCCACCACACCGGATCCACCATAGGTAGGGTAACAAACTACACCGATTTTCATTCTTGCTAGGGATTAATTCAAGGCGTCGTAAAGATACCCCTGAATATTTGTTCGGACGTCTAAGGTACTGAGTTTCCCATTCTCTGCATCCGGGTAGGTGCGATTACTCAGGAATATGTACAACAACCCTTCTTTGGGATCCATCCATACCATGGTTCCGGTAAAGCCTGTATGGCCAAAACTCAGATCCGAGGCACAGGTACAACTTGGACCCGGACCATCGCCTATTTGCTTCTTATCAAAGCCCAATCCTCGTCGATTATCTATTTCACAGAAGGCACAACTACTGAATTTCCTAATAGTCGATTCCTGGAAATAACGAACCCCACCATAATAGCCGCCATTGAGATACATCTGCATCAGTTTGGCCAAATCATTCGTGTTGGCGAACAATCCGGCATGTCCAGCGACACCGCCAATCATGGCAGCGCCCATATCATGCACGCGACCGTGCACTGTCGTGTTGCGCCAGTATCCATCTACTTCCGTAGGCACAATCTCATCAAGGGAAAAACCTCTTTCTAAGGGATTGTAGGTAAGACGCTGAGCGCCCATAGGTCCATAAAAAGTATTGGCCACCCATTGATCCAGAGGCTCATTAAAACGTTCCTCCAACATTTCTTGGAACAGGTAATAGCCCAAATCCGAATAGCGGTATTCCGGCGCCTTCATCTC
Organism: Cryomorphaceae bacterium; assembly: GCA_038124525.1. Taxonomy (GTDB): domain Bacteria; phylum Bacteroidota; class Bacteroidia; order Flavobacteriales; family Schleiferiaceae; genus UBA10364. The sequence goes on along the minus strand of JAYPCB010000047.1, from coordinate 7,762 downwards.
ACTCTTCGCAAGCATATAAAACATCGTATCCCTAATTTCTTGACGAACATACATGCCCTCATGTATTTGAGTATAGCCCAATTGCGGCGTCGAACTGTACCAATAAGCTCTTGCACTATCAGATTTTATAGTATGCACATAATACGGTATCCAAGCATCTAATCCGCTTTGATGCGCCAGCACATCTTCAAACACTAAGTGCTCCTTGCCCGAACCGTCCAACCGGCTCGTATGATTGCCTAAGGTCGTTTTCAATAATAAGGGCTGCTTCTCGTACCATTTCATGATTCCAGGCAGCGTCGCAGTAATCTTAGTCACCGAGGCAATATCATATAGGTCCGTCCACTCCACCGGCGTGGACTTAGCATAGGTATGTGAACCAAAGGATTTGGTATATATGACCGTGCCATGTCGTGCCACTAATACCTGTGCACCCGGCGTAGCCCCTGCCGCAATGGCGTGCTCTACGGTAGAATCGATACTGTTTAAAGGCCCCGCATCAAGGCCTACCTCAAAAGGGATACCGTACTTTAATCGAACTAATTCTTCAGTTTTCTCGCCATTTCCGACGCTTCCCCAGTGGTTCAAATCCACGGGCAAGGAACCCTTGGTCTCGCGGGCACCAAATAAGAACTGAGGCGCCAATGACTGGGCATATTCATCGTTCTCATACATGATCAACACTCGAACATTTTGTCCCAGATTGGGGTAGGTCAACACCCCATAGGGATTGGCAAAATGCACAATGTAAGTGGGCTTACCAGTTGCAGCCAATCGCTCCAGTAGCTCTTTCTCATAAGCTTCGAGTTTATAGCGGCGCCACGGGTTTTTCATATTTTGATGGAAGGTCACCACAAAGGCATCTTGGGATGCCATTTCACGGTCATCCACATCTACACCGTGATGGTGAGACATACCTACATACCTATCCAAATACTCTTTCACCGTTGTGGCCGATTCGAAATCACCCAAAGCAATGTGAAGGAAGTTTTGCTCTACATTTTTTATGGGGAATGTGGCCGTGCCACGCTCTAACAATGTCGCCGCATTTCGAATAAGGTTGAACGACACTCTTTGGTTCAAATCTTCTCTTTCAAACGAACCGTGGTCTGAGGTTAGCAACGTGGGATCAGCCGACTTATGAGCCTCGAGCCAATCCGCATACGCCCTGCAATTTGATTTTGCCACCAAGATTCTTCTCACGCGCTCGTCCAAGGATTGGATAGAAATTTTATCCCTGGCTAAGGCATTTTGGAAGGCTTTGGTGGCCTTTGGCACGTCCATGGGAAAGAGCAAAATATCATTGCCCGCAGCAAACGCTGCCAACTCTAACTCTCCTGGAGGCGCAAAGGCCGCAGCGCCCTTCATATTGAGAGCATCGGTAATAATGAGGCCTTCATATCCCCATTGATCTCTCAAAATCTCTTGAATGACCTTGCGTGAAAGACTCGTGGGTTTTCCGGAGGGCTCAAGGGAAGGAATATTCAAATGGGCAATCATAATGGCACCAACGCCCGCATCAACAGCCCCCTTGAACGGCACCCACTCTACCTCCATAAGCTCACTGAGGGTGCGGTCGACTTTCGGCAAGGTTTTATGGCTGTCCTGATGGGTATCGCCGTGGCCTGGAAAATGCTTTCCACAAGCCAGCACACCATTCTCTTGAATCCCTTTAATTACAGATACGCCAAGTGTATTGACAAGATCTGGATCCGAACCAAAAGATCGCGCACCAATAATAGGGTTGTTTGGATTCGTATTGACATCTAGTACGGGCGAGAAACTCATGTGTACGCCGACGGCAGTGCATTCATCCGCCAAAGCATTGCCCAAAAAATACGCATCCATTGTTCCGCCCGCTGCCCCTGCGGTAAGCGAGGTTGGGAACTTGAATGTACTGTCCAAACGCATGGCTTGTCCCCATTCCGCATCTTGCCCCACGAGTAAGGGAAAGGACGCCGCACTTTGAAGACGATGCAGTAGTTTCTTTTGGCGTTCAGGTCCGCCTTGCATGGTAATAACACCTCCAATGTGGTATTCGCGCACAAGTTTTTCTAATTCCGCTTGATGATCCTCGTCTTTGTTGCTGTAGGCAGCGACCATGAATAATTGGCCAATTTTCTCATCCAACGTCATCGCGCTCATGGCGGAGTCTACATTAAACGATTGAGCATAAATCCCTTTACCCGGAAAAACAGTGAGTAAGGAGGCCATAAAAATGGCTTTTAGAAAGCGTGTGTGCATAGGTCGATAAAGTGCCAAGGGGTTCTTACCTTTGAGATGAGAATATAGAAAGATATGGGATTCTTTGAACGACGCCAACCGCGCGGTTTTCAACACCAGCCAAGATTTCACGACGAGCGCCAGGAGCGACTCCGCATCTTGGAACGCAATGAAAGCGTCGACGAAATTCCCTTTCAAAATAAAGAGAAATACCGCGATCGATTACGAGAGAATTGGGACCTACGCAGAAAGCGTAGCGCCGGTGCCAGTGAAGGATTTGTAAAGCGCATCCTGATCAGCTTTGTCGCCCTCGCAGTACTTGCGGCCGTAGCCGTTTATTATATAGGATGAGTTCAATAATCGCTGTTTTATCAGACCATGTAGCCAATCAAATTGCTGCAGGGGAAGTGGTGCAACGCCCCGCCTCTGTGGTCAAGGAGTTGTTGGAAAACAGCATCGATGCTGGAGCTACAAAAATCACCTTGCAACTCGAGGGATCGGGACGTACACTCATCTCAGTGACCGATAACGGAAGTGGCATGGGTAAGGAAGATGCCGAGCGCTGTTTTTTACGCCACGCCACCAGCAAGATTAAAAACGCCGAAGACCTCTTCAACCTTCATACCAGAGGGTTTCGCGGGGAAGCCATGGCCTCCATCGCGGCTGTATCACATACCTTGATGCGCACCAACACCTCGGAAGAGGGTCTAGGTCTTGAGATCAAGCTAGAAGGCGGCAGCATCGTCGCAAAGAACCCCTACCCCTGTGCTCAAGGAACCTATGTAGAGGTCAAGAACTTATTTTACAATGTACCGGCGCGTCGAAAGTTCCTGAAAAACGATCGTGTAGAACTGCGCCATTGTGTCGACGAGTTTCACCGTGTTGCCTTAGTTCATTCCTCCATCGAATGGATCATGAAAAGCGACGGCAACACCTTGTTCCACCTCAAGCCTGAGCCTCTACGCCGCCGTATTAATGGCATTTTTGGCCGAAAATTCGATGAGCGTCTGGTGCCCATTGAGGAAGAAACAGAGGTTGTAAAGGTTAGTGGATTCATTTTGAAGCCCGAGTTTGCCAAGAAGAAACGCGGCGAGCAATTCTTCTTCGTCAACGACAGGTTCATCAAATCTCCCTACCTACACAATGCGCTTCGTGAAGCGTTTGAGGAGGTCTTGACCGCAGAGCACCATCCCGGATATTTCTTGCATTTACAGGTAGACCCTCAAAGCTTGGATGTCAATATTCACCCTACCAAAACAGAGGTGAAGTTTGAGGACGAGCGGACCATATATGCGGTGCTGCGAAGTGCTGCACGCCACGCTATTGGGCAGTTCAATGTCGCTCCCGCCATTGACTTTGATGCAGAACAAAGCTTTAAAGTTCCGCCCTTACCTGAAGGACACCTTCCAAAACCGCCTCAGATCCAAGTCAATCCAAACTTCAACCCCTTCGAGTCGACGAAATCTACTCCGCCGCGCATCAGATCCAACGACGAGCGGTACGAGCGCATTAAAAACGAAAAATACCTCAACACCCAGCAAGCTTTCGATGCTCCAAAAGAGTGGAACATCGAAGACGCCCTACCCGTGGACCCCGTCAGCGGCAAAATCATCCGTTGGGGCAAATACGCCATTACGACTCTAGGCGCGAAGGCGCTCGTGATTGATATCAAAGGGGCCCGCTTTAGAATCTTATACGACCAAATCTGGTCGAAGCTCCAAGATGCGACCGTGCCTTCACAACAAATGTTGTTCCCCAAGAGCATTTCCTTGTCCATGGCCGAGAGAGCGCTTTTCCAAGAGCACGAACAAGATTTTACCATCGCTGGCTTTGACTTGGCCCCAGGAACCACGGAGGGCGAATACGACATTAAAGGCATCCCGATGGTGCTGAACGTAGAACAAGCCGTGCCCACCTTGGAATTACTGTTCGAACAATACCACGAACAAGACGAAGCCGGCGAAAACAAGCTGCTCAAAAGCATCGCCCTGGCCATCGCACAAAACGGGGCGGCCACTCAAGATCCAAGAACCGCAGAGGAACTCTACGTGTTAAGAGAACAACTCCTGAGCAGTTCCAACCCACAATACACTCCTAAAGGCAAGAAAATCATTGTAGAATGGAGCCCTGAAGAGATTGAAAAAGCATTATGATCGTACAACGCAGATTTAGTTTAATGCCTACCGTCGTGAAGAACCTGTTGATCATCAACGGCCTGTTCTTCCTTGGAATGTACAGCATTCGCAACACCTTCGGCATTGATATCACAGACTGGCTCGGGCTCTACTTCCCCCTATCGGACAGCTTCCTCCCGGTCCAATTAGTGTCTCACATGTTCATGCACGGCAACTTGGGCCACATCTTCTCCAACATGATCATGCTGTGGTTCTTGGGCAGCGCGATGGAGAACTACTGGGGTCCGAAGCGATTCCTGATCTACTACCTCTTGACTGGATTAGGCGCCAGCGCCCTGCAGATTGGAGTCAATGCGTTGGAATATTTCCAATTAAGTGCTCAACTCGACAGCGCCGCCATGGACACGATTCTGAGCAAGGGCGGGGACATCATTAATCAAGGCATGAACTACACGGATCCGGTGTGGGGAGCGATGAACAGATTGCTTCACGTGCCGATGGTGGGTGCCTCGGGCGCTGTCTTCGGGGTATTACTCGCGTTCGGAATGACCTTCCCGAACCAGGTGATCTACCTGAACTTCTTCTTCCCGATCAAGGCCAAGTACTTTGTAATCGGCTACGGCCTACTAGAACTCTACAACGGCTTTGCGGTGAGCAATAGCGGTATCGCACACTTTGCCCACTTGGGCGGGATGCTTTTCGGCTACCTGCTCATCAGAAAATGGCGCAGAGAAATGTATCTTTAAGATTCCAGACCCCAGGACATGAGTGATTTCATCGATAGAATCAAACACGACGCATTCAAGGGTGATTACTTGACCCGATTGCTGTACCTCAACATTGGGGTGTTTCTATTGTACAGCATCTCAAACGCATTTATCACGCTATTGACCGGCCAGATGGGCTTAATCCCACGCCTAGCCGACGATCTATTGGCCCTACCGTCCACTCCGTGGAAACTGGCCACCCGTCCGTGGACCTTGCTGACCTACATGTTTACACATTTCAGCTTCCGCCACATCCTCTTCAACATGCTCATCCTGTATTTCTCAGGCAAGATGCTGATGGAGTATTTGGGTGAAAAGCGTATGCTCGCATTGTACATCTACGGCGGCATTGGCGGCGGACTGCTCTACATCATTCTCTACAACATCAGCCCTATTTTGGGTGCGGGATCCATGGTTGGCGCCAGTGCCGGCACAATCGCTGTATTGGTTGCCGGAGCCATGTATTTGCCTACTATGCCGGTCCGATTATGGGGGATCTTCGAAGTAAAATACTGGATGCTTGCTGCAGGCATTGTCCTGCTCGACATTCTCAGCTTGACCGGCTCCAATGCTGGCGGCCATATCGCTCACCTCGGTGGGGCCATCGTCGCCTATTTCTTCATTCGCAGCATGCGCAACGGCCACGAATGGAATGTTTACCTGTTCCAAGTGATCGATACGGTGCGCAACACCCTCTACAGAAACTCACGCAAACGCAAGGGTTTCAAATTTGGCGAGCGCAATTATACCAAGTACGAGGAGGTGAAAACGAAAAAATCGGACACCCCAAAAACGGATACTGCCAAAATGGACGCGATCCTCGATAAGATCAAGGACAAGGGGTACGACAGCTTGAGCAAGGAGGAGAAGGCCTATTTGTTTAAAATCTCCAAGGACCAGTGAAAAAGCGCCTCTGGATACTGCGAACGTTCAACGTAGGACTCTTTTACGCCACACTACTTATCGGTTTTGGATCATTACTCCCCGGCCATTGGATTCCCGGCTCCGGAGTACTGAGCATCCTGTTTCCATTCTTACTGTTCCCACATTTGATCATGATTCTGATTTGGGCCCGATTCCGCCCTCAGCACATGCTCAAAAACCTTATCGCCTTGGGGCTGCTGTTTTTCCCCGTGATGGCCCAATTCCCCATAGGCACCTCCCCGGCTCCCGAACAAACCACTTGGAAGGTGGCCAGCTACAACGTGCGCGCCTTTTACCAGCAGCGCGGCATCGCCAACAATATTGCGCAATGGACACAAACGGAAGGTATCGACATTTTGTGTGCTCAAGAGATGCGTCGCAGCGTCGCCAATCCGGTCGCCGCACACTACCCATACCGGGTCTATGCGCCGAACAATAAGAGAATTGGGACCGCGGTCTATTCAAAATTCCCCATCATCAACCACGGTTCCTTGGTGTTCGAGGCCATTGAAGAAAACTCCTATGCGAAAAGGAGCGCTGGTTATGCCGACATCGCTCTGCCCGACGACACCATTCGTATCATCAACATCCACCTGAGCTCTACCGGCATCAAGGACATGGACATGGAGATTGAGCCTACCCGCGAGGAATGGATTGAAAAGGGCCAATTCATGGCTAAGAAAATCGCCCGTTCAGACAGAAACCGCGGCAAACAAGGGCGAAGCATCTTGCAATGGGTCGACGAAAGCCCTTATCCTGTGGTACTCACCGGAGACTTCAACTCCGTTCCAGGCGGGAATTTGTACGCGCGCTTACTATGGAAATTGGACGATCCCTACCTCTTCAAAGGATCCGGCGCATGGGGCTCCTACCTCCCACTTTTACAAAAGGGCGTGCCATTGCGCATCGACTGGACCTTGGTAGACGAACAATTGCCTTATTCAGGACAATACCTCAGCGATGTAGCCTTCAGCGATCACCGTCCGCTGATCACCACCTTTAGCGCTCGAACCGAGCCTCAAGAAGATTAAGGGCATTGAGGGCATTCGACTCCACTCCTCTCACATATTCCGGATAAACGCGCAGCACCTCGTCGTAAAACAAAGGCACAAGCGCTTGTGCTTGCATGAGGTACTGATCCGCCTCGCGCATCAGCGCACTGCGCTCCTCACCCGGCGGCAAGGCACGAATCTGCTCGTACATTGCATCGTAACGTGCATCCTCGTACAAGCTGTAGTTGGGTCCATTTGGTGCCTTGTACCCGCTGTAGAATAGCATCAAGTAATTTTCAGCATCTGGGTAATCCGCAATCCAGCTGGCCCTGAAAAAGCCCAAGGTACCGGCACTTTTCTCACTCCTCAAGGTCGCAGAAGGCACCACATTGACGGCTATTGACCAACCGAGGCCGGCCATCTCCCCCTGCACGTACTCGCACAGATCTCGGTAATTCGCAACGGTCACCAGCGTCAGTTCGGGTAACTCCATTGAAGCCAACAGCGCAGCCACCGAATCTGGTGCATAGGCAGCCCCTATGCTATCCTGGTATTCCGGTAAACCAAACGGCACGATTCCTCCACGTGCAGGAATTCCCACGCCATTGCGAAGAGACTGTATCATTTCTTCCCTATTGATTCCCGCATTAAGGGCCCAACGAAGTTCCTTTGGCAACCCTTTTTCAGCATTGAAAATCAAGTATTCCGTATTTAAAAACGG
>JAYPCB010000046.1:0-14806 GCA_038124525.1 Cryomorphaceae bacterium | reverse complement strand
TTTTGTTCATTTCAGAGTGAGTTAACGAGCTCACAATGTAATGAAATATTTTGCCCTTAGTACGCCGCGCTGAGTTGCATCCAATAAGCCCAGGTTTGCCCTAGCTCCGCCTGTAGCATCGCCCGTTGGATTTGTGCTTTGGCAAAATAACTGGTGCGCAAGTTGACCTTGATTAATTCACTATCGCCTAAGACCAGTTTTTTCTGTTCAGCTTGAAGTAATTGGAACACAGATTCTTGATTGGTAATGCTGGCTTTGACGGCGAATTCAAGCTGGAGTAATTGGGTGGCGGCACTGCTTAGGGCGTTGTTCCATTGATTCTCAATGGCTGCGCGCTCCCATTGGAAGCTTTCTAATTGTAGGTTCTGGCTTTGCGTGTAGCCTCTTCCTTCTCGCAAGAACAATGGGATGCCTAGTTTGGCTTTCACCAACCTATTGTTCGCGTCGAAATCTTCTTGGCTCGGCAACGCTTCAAAATTACCGGGCAATAAGTAAGCGCCTCCTACAGCTATGGTTGGTTTAAGGTATTCTCGGGCCAATTGTCTCTTGAGCCTCAGCTGCTCTTCTTTTTGATCGTTGTAGGTCCAAAGCGGATGTCCCTTGCCTAATAAGGTGGATTCCATTCGCTTCGGCAATTCCGCAGATGGTCTAACGTAGGGTTGAAGCACAACGGGGCTTTCTTCCGACGACCAAAGCCAGTTGCTTACATCATATAAGGCCTTTACAGCCTTGCTCTGTGCGCTGTAAAAATCTGTTTCCCATGTACTGACTAAGGCTCGGGCATCCAGGGTGTCCATCGCCGAGGCATCGCCGGCTTCAAAAGCGCTTAGGGTGAATGCATAGACTTCCATTGCTGCTTGCCAAGCAACTTCATAGGCCTGGGCGTTTTGGTCTGCCTCAAACCACTTCCAGTAGGATTGGACGGCCTTGGTCAATAGTTCGTTGCGGTACAGCTCTGCCTCTGCGGCGCTCAGTTCGACTCCAGCTTTTGCCAAGGCGAGGTCTGTGCGACGGACGTCTGTCAATAATCCCTTTCCCAGGTTGACCATGCCCCCGACGGCGAACAAGCCCTCAGCCGGGAGTTTATCTTGTGGATTCGTATAGAGTCCATCGATGCTATTCCAATCAAGTTGAAACTGCAATGGGCTGGCTGTGGCACCACTCATTTGTACTCCGGGTCTACGGTAATATTGTTCCCCGTTGAATTCTTTGCTGGCCAAAGTGCCGCTGATATAAGGGTCAAACGCACCACGAGCCTTTCGCAATTCTGCTTTAGCAATGGGGAGTTTGTTGCCCACGGCTTTCAGCAGTGGGTGGTTTTGGTCTACCCACTGGATGAATTCATCGACGGTCAGGACGCTATCGACCTCTTTGATTTGGGCCGAAAGTGTGGCTGAGAAGAAGAGTCCAATAAGGAGAAATCGCTTCACCATTATTTCAGCTTTAGTTTTGGTTTATCTAATTTCTCTTTGGCCTGCACCGGCTCATAGTAGTCCGGCGGGAAGGTGTTGAGCTGACGCCACATTTCGTACCACACCGGTACGGTGTTCAATAGCGCAATTCCTCTAGCACCGGTTCCAGCACGCAGGTTTTGTGGCCACTCCTCGTCGGGCGCGACCAAAATGCGGTATTTGCCATTCTCATTGGTGATTCGGTCAATGGCGATGACTGTACCGCTAAAGGTGCCATAACTGGTGTTTGGCCATCCTCTGAAAACGATGGCAGGCCAACCGTCGAATTGGAACATGACCTGGCTGCCTTCATGAATCAAAGGCATGTCCATGGGGCTGATGTAGAGTTCAACGGCCAATTCGTATGCGGAAGGCACAATGGTGGCCAATGGCGTGCCTTCTTTCACAGTTTCGCCGATCCCCTGCTTTTTCACTTTGGCGAGCATCCCTGTCTGTGGCGCCAAGATATAATAGTAGCCGCTGCGCACTTGGTAGTTACGCAAGGTATTTTGAAGCTTCGCGAGTTCTCCTTGGCTGGCCGCTAGAGCGCCTTGAGCGGTGGCGAGTTCGCTTTGTGCTTTCGAAATTTTCTCCAAATAGGCGTTGCTGTTGTTGCCCAATTCTAATTTGACATCGAGCTGCTTGTTTTTGTTCATTTCCCACTTCTGCTGTGCTTCCTGAGTTTTTGCGATGCTTTGAGCCAGCTTCACGCGGTATTGTTCAACCTCCGTGCGACTCTTGAGGCCTTGATTGAAGAGTTGCTCAAAGCGATTGGCCTGGTCTTGTGCGACCTTTAGATTTTGAGCCTCAGCCGCAAAGTTGGCTGAATCTGCCTGTGCAGCAGCGCGCGCAGCCTGTAGTTTAAACGTCAAGCTTTGTGCGCTGATTTGTTGATTGGTGCGCAAGGTTTGGACCAAGGCTTCTAGGGCGTTGACCTTCGCAACATAGCTGGCTACACCGTTTTCCTTAGCGTCCAATTGTTCTTGAGTGCGTGCGATAAGCTCAGGATCCAAGTATTCGTTCTTGATTTCTTGAAGTCTAGCAATGGTATCGCCTTTCTCTACGAGGTCACCTTCTACCGCGTACCATTGAGCGATTTGGCCGGCGATGGCGGCTTGAATCTCACTAGGGCGCTGTTCGGGCTGGCGCATGGTCACGGTTCCTTTGGCTTGGATGTTTTGGGTCCAAGGAAGGAAGAGGCTGCCTAGACTTACGAAAGCGGCGATGAAGAAAGTGCGCTTCACCTTAGGACCGATGAAAGGATTGTTCAGCTTCTCGAAGCTCTTGTATCGCTTTTGGTCTAATCGGCCGTTAATTCTGTTCTTCGAAATATTTAGCATGGCTTAAAGTTCGATGGTTAGGGTGCTGTTCTCTTTAACGGTCGGTAGGTTAGATGCCGCCACTAGCGTCCAAGGCTGGGTTGGGTCCCAGATGAACTCGATAATGTTCTTTCGTTCTTTGGGGTCAAACAGGTGGAAGATGTCGTCCAGCAAGAGCAAGCGAGGGCGAACGACAATGGCTCGTGCCAAAAGGATGCGTTCAACCAAACTGCTAGAAAGGGGCCTGGCCGTCGGGCCCACCATTGTCTCATAGCCCTTCGGGAGGGATTTGATAAAACTTTGAAGTCCCAGGCCTTGAACGGCCCATTCCACATCACTGAGCTCAATTTCAGGTCGTCCCAAAGTGATGTTCTCCACGAGCGTGCCCTCAAAAAGGTCTTCGCTTAGGAAGCAATCTCCCACGTGGTATCGAAGGTCGGCCGTATTGAGGTTGCCGGAAGGATAGCCGTTAAAACTCACCGTGCCATGGGTGGGTTCGTACTGTACGGCGAGCAATCGCAATAACGTGGACTTGCCTGAGCCATTAGGTCCCGTGATCACCGCACGAGCACCGGACGGTATGTTGAGGTTTAAGTTGTTTAGGATGGCACGCGATCCGTCCTCGGAAGTATAGGTGAGGTCCTTTAGCTCCAAAGATGCGCCCATGCCCGTATCAATGGTATCGAAAAGCATGGCGCCTTGGTCTTCCTCGAGTGGGATATCCGTTACTGTACTCATCTTCTCCACGGCGGTGAGCACGTCGTAAATAGGTTCCATGGTGAGTATGAGTTTCTCTGCAGAGTTGGTGATGAGGATGATGACGATTTCTGAAGCAACGAATTGGCCCACATTAATCTCATTTTGAATCACCAAAAGTCCGCCGATGATCAACAAGCCAAGTGTTACAAAAGCTTTGAACCCTACGATATTCGCGTATTGGAAGATCAAAACTTTCCAGTGACGCTTTCGGTGTTCGAGGTAGCTGTTGACCAATTCGTCCGTGCGCTCCAAAGGTAGTTCGGTATGACCTGCCCTCTTGAAGGTGTCCATGGTACGAGCGATTTCCTTAAGCCAATGCGCAATCTTGTATTTGTAGGTACTTTCCTTCATGCTACTTTCAAGCCCTCGAGGCCCCGTGTAGTATAGAATGGCGACCAACACAATAATTAAAGCCACACCAAAGGTGATGAAGAAGGGGTGGTAGGTACTCAAAAGGATTAGACCGATGAGGATTTGCAATGACGAGGCGCTGAAGTCCATGAGAATTTTGGAGAGGCCTTTTTGCACGTTTAGCGTATCAAAGAATCTGTTGATAAGCTCTGGTGGATACTGCCCACGGATGGAGGCATTTTGAAACCTTGGAATTCTGTAGGTGAATTCAAAAGCGGCACGTGTGAATATGCGTTGCTGTAAGATTTCACTGATGGACAATTGTAAAATCTGCAACACGCCACCCACGAGTACCCCTGCTGTGACCACCGCACTGAGGATGATCCAACTCGTACTCACCATTCCGGCCTGGATCAAGCCAATGATGGCTTGCACGCCCAACGGTAAGCTGAGGTTTACAATGGCATAAAACAATGCGTAGGCATATAGGTACATGATGTCTCGGCGGTCCTCCGAGAGCATCGCAATAAATTTCTGGAAAGGATTTTTGGTCATCGCTTTTGAATAGAGTTAAGGGTCATTTCGGTTAGAAATTCAACAATGGCGCCACGGCCAGTGGCTGCGTCGGAGAGGCGTGGTAGGTGTTCGGTGAAAAACTGCTGGCTTTGGGCCGCGGAAATCACGGTTGAAAACAAGCTGTGTGGGTATTTGTAGCCGGGGTTAATCTGTAAGGCAAGATTTCCCAGGGTATCGCAGAGGCGTTTGTACCCAAGAAAGTAACCTTCTTCATTTTCAGTATCAACCTCTTTGGTCAAGTAGATTTTTGGGTATTCCGCCACGACCAAACGTTGAAGGGTGCCTTCGTCAATGTGAGGAATGCGCTCGTCTTCATCCATAGGTAGGACTAATAATTCAACGGCGCGTTTTAGTTTGTCTTCCGCGCTATTTAGCATCATGAATTCCTGTGCCATTTTGACCTCAAGCCAGCCCCAGTACCAGTTGATGAGGTAGGCGAGGAGCTGGTGTTTGTTTTGGAAGTAGCGGTAGACACTTGCTTCAGTGCTTTCTATAGCGAGTCCAATTTTTTTAAATGTCACATGCTCATACCCCATCTCTTCCATGAGTTCAATACTCTTGGAAAGGATGCGTTTACCGAGGTCGGTTTCCTCCGGATTCTTATTGTAGAGCTTGGCGCTCACTGAAATATTTAGTGCATTCATATGATATTAACGCTAAAGTCAAATAATCGTTTAACAATGCAAATATAATAGTAATACTATCAAAAAGTAATATATCCATAGAATAAGCCTACCTTCGCATCGCGTTCTATGATGAGCGCACCTAAAACCACTTTATGACATTTGATTCCTTAGGACTCGATTCTCGAATCCTAGACGCCTTGAAAAATCAAGGATATACCACACCAACCCCAATCCAAGCTCAAAGCATCCCCGTCCTCTTAGAAGGATATGATTTACTCGGCACAGCTCAAACAGGTACCGGAAAAACAGCCGCTTTTACTATTCCTATTATAGAGCATCTGCTTCAGGCTGAATCCTTCAAGACTAGAAAAATCAAGGCCTTGGTCGTAACACCAACACGTGAGCTTGCGCTCCAAGTAGCCGAAAATGCCAAACGATACAGTCGCGGCACAGGTATTCGAACGGCCGTAATTTTCGGCGGAGTAGGGCAGAGCCCTCAAGTCGATCAATTGAAAAAAGGCGTTGACTACTTGGTCGCTACGCCTGGCCGTCTCTTGGATCTTCATCAGCAAGGCTTTATCGATCTAAGATTCTTAACGCATTTCGTACTCGATGAGGCAGATCAGATGTTGGACATGGGATTCATCCATGATATCCGCAAACTTTTGAAGATCATCCCCCAAAAACGTCAGAGTTTGTTCTTCTCGGCCACCATGCCAAAGGACATCATCTCCTTGAGCGAGCAAATCCTTAAGCCAAACTATAAGCAAGTTCGTATTGCCGTGGCGAAGCCTACTGCAGAGCGTGTCTCGCAGGAAGTGTATTACGTTTCGAAAAAGGAAAAGCCGGATTTATTGGTGGAGTTGTTGAAGTCTTTCGACGGGGAGACGCTAGTCTTTGGACGCACTAAACACGGCTGTGATAAGGTCGTTCGTATCCTGTCCAAAAAAGGCATTAAGGCTGCAGCCATTCATGGAAATAAGAGTCAAAATGCACGTCAGAAGGCGCTCAAGGGCTTCAAGGACGGGGAATTGCAAGTCTTGGTGGCCACTGATATCGCCGCGCGCGGTATTGATATTTCAGGATTGGAATATGTAGTGAACTATGAGCTGCCCAATATTCCAGAAACCTATGTGCACCGTATCGGGCGTACGGGTCGTGCAGATGCCTCAGGGAGCAGTGTGTCTTTCTGTTCGGCGGACGAGCGCGAGTATCTGAAGGATATCGAGAAGCTGATAAAATTGGAGATCCCATTGGTAGAAGACCATCCGTTTGCGGCTGGGGCTGCAGAGGAATGGGCAGATCCGGAAAATCGTAAACCTAAAAAGCCCGGCCAGCGCGGTCCTCGACCTGGGCGTGGCGGCAAGCCAAAATCAGATCGTCCAAAAGGTCCTCGTGGTGCCGGCGGCGGCAAGCGCAAGCCTCGTAGACGTTAATCTAACTGAAGTAGGGCACGCACCCCTTGTTCAAATGTCTCTTTGCTCCAATCCTTGATAGGGAAACCGGCTGGGCCTATGTTGTTTTTGACAATGAGGCGCATCCAAAGAAATTGGTCTGCGATGTGCGGAATAATCAGCTGTGGTAGATCAAAGCGTAAGGCGGAGTGTGTGGTGCCTGAACCTCCGTGGTGCACTACGGCGCGAACCCTGGCGAAGAGCCAATCAAAGGGGGCGTCGTGAATCATGTAAACATGATCGGGTACTTCGTCTTCTATTTCAATGCCGCCCCAACTTGTATTGATGATCATAGGGAGGTCGAGGGTTTGCGCGACACTTAGGATATCTGCTCCAACTTGTTTGGGCTGTCCGTTGATCATGGATCCGAAGCCGATGTATAAAGGATTAGGGTGTGCTTCAAGGAAGGAGGTTAGTGATGTTGGTGGGGTCCAATTCTTGGATTTATTCCGCTCCCGGTAATCAGTCACCTTGACGTGTGCCGGCCAGTCTATGGGTTGAGGGAAGAGGCGTTCGGAGACCGCGTACTCGACGGGGAGTTTTTCGAGCAGGAACGTTTTGAGTTCGGCTTGTTTGAGAATTGGCCACCCCCAATCCTTTAAAACGGGATTTCCGTATCCTAGAATAGCTTGCTTGATCAATGCGCTGTTGGCCAGAGAATAGGTCCAACGGTTCCATCTTCGGCCGCGCGGGGTGCCAAAACCTATAGCAGGCTCGTGATCCACGGCATGCAAAAGGCAGGGCACTGGTGATAGGAGCTCCACTCGTTGGGCCTTACGTAGTGCTGCAATGACCGGGTAAACACATTTGATATGGTAAATAATTAGGGCCGGTTCGAAGGCATCACAAGCCGCTTTTTGGTCTCGGATGAGCTGCTGCTGCAGGGGTTTGGTGGTTTTGAGGAGTTTGAAAATGGTCTTTATCCGGCTCCACCTAGAACCTATCTGGCCTGTGATTTTCTTGACTTCGGGGTCGTCCATCAGTGCCAAGAAATCTGGGGTCATGGGATAGAAATTCGGGCTTACCTGCTGAGCGAGTAATTGGAATTGGGCCGGCATGCAAAAAGCAATCTCGTGCCCCGCCTGTTTTAGCTCTTCACCCAAGGCTAAAAATGGTTCCATATCTCCCCGAGAACCTAGGGACATGAGTAAGATGTTGTCCATGGAATGAAGATACGTACAGTTGGGGAGAATGAAAACCTTCGCGCACCTTCGGTGCTCGCATCCCTTCTGCCTTGTTAGGCGAGAATGAAAACCTTCGCGCACCTTCGGTGCTCGACTCGCTGCTGCGCAGCTGAAGTTTTCTTTCACTGGCCCCGTGTGGAGTGGATCTTTCGTTCAAACAAAGCCAGCATCCGCTTCGCGTCTGCGGCATTTTTCTTCATCCAAAATCCTGAAGCAAGCTTCGGATTTTGTCTAAAGAAAAAGCCAGCGCAATTCTTGCGCTGGCTTTGTTCTTTCTCGGGATCACCAAGTGGAGCTGGCGAGAATCGAACTCGCGTCCAAACAAGGAAGCCTGAGGCTTTCTACATGCTTATCTTGTGATTAGGTTTTCGACCAATCTCTGAGCACAAGCACCCTAATCATGGCTTAGCCTCTACACTTGAATTAGCCCGCGAGGCGAGGGCTAATTGCATTCCCGAATTTTCCACACCTCGTGATCAAGCGCCTCAGGACTTGGGCTCTTGCGAGATGTTCAGCTCCTACACCTAGTGTAGGATTAGCAAAATCGACATCCTGTCAGATTAAGCGGCCAAAGCGTAAGAATCTTCGCCAGTTATAAAAAGTGAAGCGGTGTATTAACGAGCTGCCCCTTCCGCGCTCGACATGCTTACATCAACCTTCGGCTTGCTGTCAAAACCAGTCAGCCCCGATGTAGAGGGCAAAGATACACCAATTCTATGCCAAAATTGTGCACAGTTGTACTACCTTTAGTAGCATGAAAATCGGCATTCTTAGAGAGGGTAAAGTCCCTATAGACAAGCGTGTAGCCCTGACCCCGCAGCACGCCTCGGCATTACAACAATTATTTTCTTGCACGGTGGTGGCGCAACCATCGCCCATCCGGGCCATTGGTGATGACGAATATGTAGCGTCGGGTATTGAGTTGCAAGAGGATCTGAGCAATTGTGATGTGCTCTTTGGAGTCAAAGAGGTGCCTATTGATCAGCTCATCCCGAACAAGACGTACTTTTTCTTCTCGCACACGTATAAAAAGCAGCCCTACAACGCTAAATTATTGAAAGCCTGTGTGGAGCGTAATATTCGTTTGATTGATTACGAGCTACTCACTAAAAATGATGCCCGTGTGGTTGCCTTTGGCAGATTCGCAGGGCTGGTGGGTGCGTATAACGGCTTGCGCGGATGGGGTGAGAAATACGGGCAATACACATTGAAGCCTGCCCACGAGTGCAAGGACATGGAAGAAATGTTTGCGCAGCTTCAAGGCATAGATTGGCCTTCGGATGTACGCATTCTACTGACGGGAAAAGGCCGTGTGGCCTCGGGTGCAGTAGAGACGCTAATGGCGTCGGGTATTCCTCAGATTTCCCCGGAGGAGATTTCGGGGTATGAAGGTTGTTTTTGGAGCCAATTGGACGTAGAAGAATATTATAAAACGAGCGACGGAAGGCCATTCGATCGCAAGGAACTCTTTGCAGATCCGAGCGGCTATGAAAGTGATTTCATGCGTTATGCGCCTTTTGCCAAGCTGTACATCGCAGGGCATTATTACGACAGCCGTGCGCCTTTCATTTTTACCAGAGAGGATGCGAAGCAGGCAGAGTTTGCCATTACCTATGTGGCGGACATCAGTTGTGATATAGACGGGCCCGTGGCCTCGACACTTCGAGCCTCCACCATTGCCGATCCGTTTTATGGGTACTTGGCCGCTGAGGAGAAAGAGGTAGGGCATGATCATCCTGAAGCTATAGGGGTGATGGCGGTAGATAACCTGCCGTGTGAATTGCCAAGAGATGCCTCATTAAGTTTCGGCAGTGACCTGATGACCCATGTTGTCCCCGCGCTTTTTAATGGCGATGAAGAAGGTGTACTTGAACGCGCTACAGAATGTGCGGACGGTGCATTGACCGATAAATACGCTTATCTTCAAGCCTATATAGACCAAGCCTGATGGCTAAAAACACATTGCATACTCAGAAATCGCCCACAGATGGACCTTCAGTGAATCCGAAGTTCCAAGCAGGAAAAAGACCTGCTTGGAGTGTAGAGGAATTGGAGCGCGCCATTCTCGTTGGGGATCGTGCGGCACTTGCTGCCGGGATCACCTTGGTAGAAAGTGAAGCGGCTGAGGATGTGGTGAAGGCAGGCGCATTACTAGAAAAGTTATTGCCACATGCCGGGAATAGCGTGCGATTGGGGATTTCTGGAGTTCCTGGAGTAGGAAAGAGCACGTTCCTGGAATCCTATGGGGTACACTATTTAAAGTCGAATGAAAAGGCGCGGTTGGCCGTTTTGGCCATTGATCCATCTTCGTCGAAGTCTCACGGTGCCATTTTGGGGGATAAGACCAGAATGGTAGAGCTGGGGCGCCATGAGCGTGCTTTTATTCGTCCTACGGCTTCTTCGGGAGCGCTGGGCGGCGTGGCACGGGCAACAAAGGCAGCCATCGTATTGTGCGAGGCCGCAGGGTATACGCATATTTTCGTGGAGACGGTTGGCGTGGGGCAAAGCGAAACGGCAGTGTCTCAGATGGTCGATGCATTCTTGTTTTTGGCCATGCCGGGGACCGGGGATGAGCTCCAAGGCATTAAGAAGGGGATTATGGAGATGGCTGATTTGATTGCCATCAATAAAAGTGAAGGCGAGCATGCTCCAGCGGCCAAACGAACGCGTGTGGAATTACAGCGCGCGTTGCAATTGAGTGCGAGGGACGAGTTTAATTGGACCCCCACCATTACCCTGATTTCAGCATTGGAAAGCCAAGGATTCGAGGAGTTGGATGCGGCGATCGATCAATGTATTCGCCATTCTAGAGGGCAAGGTTGGTTCGATGAGAAGCGTCGTCGACAATCAGAATACTGGTTTGAAGTGGAAGTGCAGCATTCGTTGCGAAGTGTGCTGCAACAACATGATGGGTTGCAGGCAGCCTACCAGGATTTGCGAGCAAAGGTGGGCAATAGCGAAGTAGGCCCATTACAGGCCTCGAAACTATTTATCGAAGAGTTAAGACGTCGGCTCGACCGTTAGAAATTCCGAGCGGCTTCGTGCTTGAGTAGGAGGATTGCGGCCTTCGTTGGGAAGATATCTCCCGTCATTTCGAGTTCAATCAACTTACGGCTGAGATCCGCGGCAGTAGCGTTTTCGTCCATTTCGGCGGTGACCTTGTTGATCATGCTCACGACTTGGCTTTTGGCGCTCACGATGTTGTTCCAGATTTTATCACTCACATATACCTGCTGAGAGATGTTGTACTCGTACTCCTGACGAATGGCATCTACCAAGGTTTTGCGGTACACGCCGAGGGGCATGTTGCCTGGTTTTACACGAGTGACTAATTGGTTCGGGGTGATGCGCTCCAAGAACACAGTAAGGCGTTCAAAGGCCTGAAATCTTAGAGGAAGGGCTTTTTTATTGAGATCCTTGCGCAAATAAAATTGGCGACGCTTCTCCTCATTATCTACAAAGTTCGATAGGAGTAAGTAGGTGAGTAGCAGCATTAAAGCCGCGGGAAAAGTATACTTGAGGATTTCAATAAATGCTTCCATAATTCTGTGTTGAGGCTTACAAATATCGTTAAATTTGTCGCCTTATTACACATCTACACAACTTCAATAATGCAAGCACTTTCACAACGCGCACAGGAGATGGGGCTACCCATGACAATTGAAATGGCCAAAAAAGCACGAGAACTCAGTGCTACGGGCAAACAAGTCATCAGTTTGTCTCTGGGCGAGCCGGACTTCGATACCCCAGATTTCATCAAGGCTGCGGCGGTGGAAGCCATGGAGCAGAACTACACGCATTACATGCCCGTTCCAGGATTTTCTGATCTTCAAGCGAGCATCGCAAAGAAGTTTAAGCGCGACAACGGATTGGATTACGATCCAAGCCAAATCGTGGTGAGTACAGGTGCCAAGCAAAGCTTGTTGAATGTCTTTTTAACCCTAGTTGATCCAGGAGATGAGGTGATCATTCCTGCGCCGTATTGGGTGAGCTATATGGACCAAGCCAAATACTGTGGCGGCGAGGTGAAAATCCTTCCTACGACCATGGAAAGCGGCTTCAAGATTACTGCAGCGCAATTAGAATCCGCCATCACTCCGAAATCAAAAGTGTTGATTTTCTCTTCTCCAAACAACCCATGTGGTGCCATTTACAGCAAAGAAGATCTCGCTGCCATTGCTGCAGTGGTCGCGAAACACCCTAACCTATACATCATCTCGGACGAGATTTATGAGTTGTTGAACTACGGTGAAGTCGAGCACGTAAGTATTGCGAGCTTCCCAGAGGTCTATAACCAAACCGTTACGGTCAATGGATTGTCCAAAGGCTTTGCGATGACGGGATGGCGTATTGGATATATCGGGGCGCCGGAATGGATTGCGAAGGCATGTACAAAGTTCCAAAGCAACTTTACTTCTGGGACCAATTCTGTGGCCCAACGCGCCTGTATCGCAGCTGTAGAAGCGGATCCTTCCACCGTGCAATACATGGTGGACACCTTTGCTGCTCGTCGTGCGAAGATGGTGGATTGGATGAATGATATCCCGGGATTTGAATTGGACACGCCTCCAGGAGCCTTCTATGTGTTCCCTCGCGTTTCTAGTATCTTAGGAAAGAAATTTAATGGCAAGGTCATTGAAACTTCTTTCGATTTGAGCATGTATCTGTTGGAAGAAGGATTGGTGAGCACCGTACCTGGTGATGCCTTTGGCTTGCCGGGTTATGTTCGATTCTCTTATGCCGCAGCAGAAGCAGAGTTAGAAGAAGCGGTTCGTCGCGTGAAAGCGGCCGTTGCCAAACTAGAAGACTAATAATGAAAATTGAGGTATCCAACGGCGAAGTGTTGGACAAGTATTCGATCCTCCAAATCAAGAGCGAGAGAATTACAGATCCCACTGCGCTCAATAACATACATCGCGAGCTGGAAAGCCTTCAGCCTGCCGTGGATGCCATTCGTTCCCTAGAATCTTCTGGCGCACTTGGTGCATTGCAAAACCAATTATTGGAGGTAAACACCTCGCTCTGGGAGGTAGAGGATGTGTTGCGTGGACTGGAGAAATCGAAAGATTTTGGTCCTTCATTTGTGTCCGCCGCCCGCAGCGTGTACCAGCTCAATGACCGCAGAGCCGCTGTGAAGAAAGAGATTAACCTCTTGACAGGATCCAATCTGATTGAGGAAAAGTCGTACGAGAAATACGATTAGAATGCTTGATTCTCAGAGAATCGGGGTAAATTCGATAAACGCAAAAGTCACCTTGTGAATTTGAAACAACGCATCAACGCCGCGCGTGAGTTCATCAACATCCGTATTTACGATAGCCGAGATTTTGTGATGTCCTCCCTAGCTACAGGAAGCCTCTTTGTAGCGACGTTCACGTTGATGGTTCTGGTATTTTATCACGGCTACGAGCTGGATGCATGGCGCAATGAGCTCGTGGGATATATCGTACGAGGCTCCATAGCCTTTTACCTGCTCAAGTTTTTCCTAGAACTCTTCTACAACTTCCATCCTCGAGAATTTTTAAAGGACCGAAAGTGGGAGGGGATCCTCATGTTGTTAATCATTGTGGACATCTTGGTCATCAACATTTTCAAGTTTGAGATCTTAAATGAATTGGGCCAATTCTTAAAAATCCCCGGCCTCCAAGAGAGTTTTATGCTCTTCTTACAGCTCTACTTCCTAGTGATCGTGGGATTGGAGTTCGGAAAGGTTGGCGAAGTGTTGCCGAAGAGTAAGCTCAGTCCACCGACCCTGTTGATCCTCAGTTTTGTACTACTCATCATTATGGGTACGGGTCTTTTGATGCTCCCTGAAATGACCATCAAAGGCCACAGTGGGTTGGACTTTTTGACGGCTCTATTTACCAGTATTTCGGCCAGTTGTGTAACTGGATTGAGTCTTATAGATATCAGCGAAATTCTCAGTGGAAAAGGCCAAATAGTCGTCATGATTTTGATGCAACTCGGGGGATTAAATATCATCTCATTCGCCGCTTTATTTGCTATACTTAGAGGCGGCTTCGGTATGCGTCAAGCAAACTTCATGAGCGAAAATCTCGGCGAGGATCTCAAGCGCAGCCGCTCTTTAATAGGCGCCATTTTCAGGTTGACTATTTTCATTGAATTGATTGGGGCAGGATTGTTAGTCATTCTCTGGCGAGGTAAATACGACGGTCTAGGGGAAAACCTTTTCTACAGTTTATTCCATAGCATTTCTGCCTTTAACAACGCGGGCTTCTCCTTATTCAGCAATAGTTTGGCGAGTGAGGGCGTAAACCATGAGTTTGGGGTACATGCTATCATTGCGATCTTGATTGTCTTGGGCGGTATAGGATTTGGTACCATTTCGGACTTGCTGAAGCAACCTTGGCGTAAACAGCCTATGGCAAAGTCATGGCGGAGTTTGCGCGTCGGCACCAAACTAGGTTTGGTAGTGGCTGGAGTGCTCATTGTCTTTGGTGCTGCGGTGGTATTGATGTTGGAAGGGGATCAGGGACCAATTGGTCCACAGCTCAGCCACAGCATTTTCCAAAGTATTACCGCGCGTACGGCAGGTTTTAATACCGTAAACTTCGGTGCTATGGCCACCCCAACATTGTTGTTCTTCATCTTTCTCATGTTTATTGGTGGAGGCTCGGGATCAACCGCTGGGGGGATTAAAACGAGCACCTTCTCCTTGGTCTTCATGAGTGCGGCGGCGACCATCCAAGGCAAGAAAAACGTCAATATATATAAGACCCAAATTCCTTGGGAGTTGATGAATAAGGCCTTTGCTATATTCTTGTTCTCCGCCGTGAGTATCCTGGTCGGAATCTTTTTATTGACCTTGTTCGAGCCAGAGAAAGCATTGTTGGATTTGGCCTTTGAAGAAGTCAGTGCCTTCTGTACCGTAGGATTGAGTACGGGCATCACGCCAACAGTGTCCCTGGGCGGTAAGATCGTCTTGATGGTTTCTATGTTGATCGGGCGTGTGGGTACGCTGACCTTGGCCTTCGCGTTGAGCGACCGCAAAATAGAATCCAACTCTTTCAAGTACCCGAAAGGTTCGATGCATGTAGGATAAAAAAAACCGCCCGAAGGCGGTTT
>JAYPCB010000045.1:0-15033 GCA_038124525.1 Cryomorphaceae bacterium | reverse complement strand
GTATTGGATACACCAACATGCGTGTTCGCGGTTCGGACATCACGCGCATCAACGTTACAGTGAACGGCATTCCAATGAATGATGCAGAGAGCCATGGTGTGTTTTGGGTGAATACACCAGACCTCATGTCTTCCACTAAGGCCATCCAGCTGCAAAAAGGGGTAGGGACCTCTACCAACGGTTCGGGAGCCTTCGGGGCTACTCTGGGAATGAGCACCTTAGGGGCGGGCGAAAAAAGTGCACGCCTGACCTTGGGGGCAGGTTCTTACGGCACGCAACGCGCCACCTTCCAAGCGAGCACAGGTCGCACTAAAGATGGATTTTGGATGAATACCCGCATCTCATCCATCACTTCGGACGGGTATGTGGAGCGCGCTTCCTCCGACCTTCAGTCGTACTACGTCAGCGCCGGTTTTGCTGGTGGTGGACACTTCGTCGAAGCAGTCCGTTTCGGCGGCGGTGAGCGTACCTACCAGGCTTGGTATGGAGTTGATTCTACCACCATGTATGGTGGGGCTTGGGATGCAGCACCACGTTCAAATTTCGCCGGTGCTATTTATGATGACATGTGGAATGTTGTTGGTACCTATAATGACCAAGTAGATAATTACGGTCAGGAGCATACACAGTTGCACTACCGCTACTCGAACCTCTTTGGTGGCACTTTTGCAGCGGCCTTGCACCATACTGCAGGCGCTGGATATTACGAGGAGTACAACCAAGGCTCGGTCTTAGGGTTGAGCTTCATGGACTTCGGCCTCATGCCGTATTACACTGCTGCCGGTGATACTGTAGCCTATGGCGATGTGGTGACACGCAAGTGGTTAGACAATGACTTTTATGGTGCCATTTCTTCTTGGACCTACAGCCGTGGCGATCATAGGGTACAGCTCGGCGGTGGGGTGCACCGTTATGAGGGAGCGCATTTTGGTCGCGTGATTTGGGCGAACAATCCGAACGCAAGTACACTTGCAGGCAATTATTACGACGGCGATGCTAGGAAAGACGATGCGAACTTCTACGCGAAATACGCCTTGACTAAAAATAATCTTTTGGTCTACGCAGATGCGCAATACCGCTACGTGAACCACAATTCAACAGGTGGTTCAGCGACGGGACCGGCGAATTTTGACCGTACATTCAATTTCTTCAATCCAAAGGTTGGGTTCACTTATGACCTTGGTGGGAATAAAATTTTCGGTGCCTATGCAGGTGTAGGTCACCGAGAGCCGAACCGCACGGATTTACAGTATGCTGCTGATGCCAATGCTTTACAAGCAGAACGTATGTTGGATATGGAATTGAATTTCCGCAACTCGGGTGATAAGTGGGCTTTTGATGTGAACGCCTACCGCCAACAGTACCAAAACCAATTGGTCTTAACAGGTGCAATCGATGCGCAGGGGTATCCTATCCGTGAAAATGTCGGTCAGAGCTTCCGTCAAGGAGTTGAGTTTACTGGTACGTACGAGCTGACCTCGGCGCTTTCAGCAACGGCCAATGTGGCTTTAAGTCAGAACGAGAATGTGAATTGGTGTGACGGTTCGCTTACTTGCCTGGTTGGAAACACACCCATTGCGTTTTCGCCTGGCGCAGTAGCTAGTGCTCGATTAACGTATGCTAAGAAAGGTTTTGAGGCAACGCTTTGGAACCAATACGTGGGCAAGCAATACATGTCGAACGAAGGACTTGAGGCACACAATTTACCTGCCTACCACATCATCAACGCACGTTCGCAATACACTTGGAACTGTACTGATATGCAGCGCTTGATTGGGTTTGTGGAGTTCAGAAACTTGGGCAATACTTCCTATGCAGCCAATGGATACATGTGGGGTGAGATCCCGTACTACTATGCACAGGCGACCTTTAACATTATGACCGGGTTTACCCTCGAGTTTTAGGCCAAAAATTTTAGGCATTAAAAAACCCCCGAGGGCGCAGCCCGCGGGGGTTTTTGTTGATGGTTATTCTGCTTTCATCGTGCGAAGGATCTTCTGTAGTTCGCCTTTCACATAGGCGAGTTTTTCCAAGACTTCGACCTTGTCGACGGATTCCTTTTTGTTGCTGCTCAGATGCTTTCGCGCCCCGTCGAGCGTAAATCCGCGTTCGTTGACCAGGTGATTAATGGTAGCAATGAGTCGCACATCGTCTTGGCTGAACTTTCGCTTGCCCTTTCCGGTCTTCTTTGGTGCCAATTGTTTGAATTCCTTCTCCCAATAGCGCAGGTTGGACGTGTTGAGGTCAAACATGGCTGCGACCTCACCAATATTATAATAGAGTTTGTCCAATTGCGGGACCATAAATCCAGTTTAAGTACACCTAAAGATAACACACTCCCTTGGTGTGCCCAAAACATTAATCGAAGCTCTGGTTCGAGTGGCTGCTAAATTCTAGCATCATCTCATATTCCTCCGGACTCAAGTCGTTGAAGTAATAATTGACGGGATTGATTTTACGGCCATCCTTGATCACCTCGTAATGCAAGTGCGGTGCGGTAGAGCGACCTGAGGAACCAACGTACCCAATGATATCACCGCGTTTTACCTTTTGGCCGCGTAGAACATCCACCTTGCTCATGTGCGCATACAAGGTTTGGTAACCATAACCATGATCGATGATGATGTGGTTCCCATAGCCCGAACGAGATTTTTTATACTTACTGACCTTTCCGTCGCCTGTGGCATAAATAGGCGTGCCCGTTGGAGCGGTAAAGTCCATCCCCCAGTGCATTTTGCGTACTTTATAGATAGGGTGGATACGGTATCCATATCCGGAAGCCATACGCTTCAAATTCTTATTCGCCACCGGTTGAATGGCAGGGATCGAAGCAAGCATTTGCTCTTTGTCGCGCGCCATTTCCACAACGTCATCGAAGCTCTTGGTTTGCACATAAGCGCGTCCTGCGATTTGATCGAGCTTTTTACGAGTGTCGATGAGCAGCTCCGAATTATTGAAGCCCTCCAAGTTTTTGTATCGGTTGGCACCCCCAAATCCGGCAGTACGCACTTCGTTTGGAATAGGGCCTGCTTCAAAGATGGTACGGTAGATCTCGTCGTCGCGTTTTTCGATGTCTCCGAGGACGTCGGCTAATTGGTCCAATTTTCCATTCATCAGGTCATATTGGATGACCATATTGTCCAATTCTCGCTTCATTCTACGCTCCTTTGGACTCTCAAACCAGAGGTCCGCGGCCATGTAAAACACGAATCCAAATGCCATTGAAACGAACGCGAAGAGGGTAAACTCTTTGAGGCGTACTTTCCAACCACGGTCTATCTTCTTGTAAGACAGTGTTTTAGAATCGTATGTGTATTTTACTTTAGCCATACTTTGTGCGTTATTTTTGCTAAGACGCAATTCCTACGCGAATATTGTGCCACAAAGAAACAATTTTCAGTTAAAACCTTAATTATCCCGCATTGGGAATTATACACAGTATGCTGACTTCTAAAGAGATACGTCGCAAATTTTTAGAGTTCTTTGAGAGCAAGGGCCACGAAATCGTTCCATCGGCACCGGTGGTGAATAAATCGGACCCTACACTCATGTTTATCAACGCGGGTATGAACCCGTTTAAAGACTTCTTCCTGGGCAATGCGGCCCCTAAAAATGCACGTATTGCCGATACGCAGAAATGTTTGCGCGTCAGTGGTAAACACAATGATTTGGATGAGGTAGGTCACGACACGTACCACCACACCTTGTTTGAAATGTTGGGGAACTGGTCTATTGGAGATTACTTCAAGGAGGATGCGGTGAATTGGGCCTGGGAATTGTTGACTGAGGTCTATGGCCTAGATAAGGACAGATTGTACGTGACCGTCTTCGGCGGTGATGAAGGCGATGGATTGCCTCGCGATAATGAAGCGGCAGGTCTTTGGGCGCAGCACGTGGCCGCCGACAGAATTCTAAACGGAAGTAAGAAGGATAACTTCTGGGAAATGGGCGAAAGCGGTCCTTGTGGTCCGTGTAGTGAGATTCATATCGACCTTCGTAGTGATGCGGATCGCGCGGCAGTGCCGGGAGCCTCATTGGTGAATGAAGATCATCCCCAAGTCGTCGAGATCTGGAACCTCGTGTTCATGCAGTTCAACAGAAAAGCAGATGGAACATTAGAAAACCTACCCGCGCAGCACATCGATACCGGTATGGGTTTTGAGCGCTTGTGTATGGCATTGCAAGGCAAACAGTCGAACTACGATACAGACGTCTTTACTCCATTATTGAATAAAATCTCGAGCATTTCAGGTATTGCCTATGGCAAGTCTGAAGCCACTGATATCGCACAGCGCGTGATCGCCGACCACATCCGTGCGGTCGCTTTCGCCATTGCCGATAGTCAGTTGCCTTCTAGCTCCGGTGCGGGATACGTAATCCGTCGAATTCTACGCAGAGCGATTCGTTACGGCTTTTCATACTTGGACTTGAAAACACCTTTCATGTTCCAATTAGTGGATACCCTAGAAGCTCAAATGGGTGAATTCTTCCCTGAAATCACCACACAGAAATCCCTAGTGATGAAGGTGATCGAGGAAGAAGAGCAAAGCTTCTTGCGCACACTCGCGCAAGGGTTGGCTAAACTCGATGACTTCTTGGCGGAGGGCAATAAAACTCTAGACGGTAAACGTGCTTTTGAATTGTACGATACCTACGGGTTCCCCATCGATTTGACTGAGCTGATCATGCGTGAGAACGACAAGGTGGTCGACATGGCGGAATTCACTGCTGAGATGACTGCGCAAAAAGAGCGTTCGCGTGCGGCGACAAAACTCAGTACGGACGACTGGACGGTTCTCGAAGACGACGAAACGCAAGAGTTCGTCGGATACGATTATACCTCGGCAGAAGTACGCATCACTCGTTACCGCAAGGTCAGCGCCAAAAACAAAGAATTTTACCAGCTCGTATTGAGCTTGACCCCATTCTATCCAGAAGGTGGTGGCCAAGTAGGCGATACGGGTGTTTTGGTTCAAGGCGATCAGAAAATTGGCATCTTCGATACCAAGAAAGAGAACGGTATCATCGTTCACTTCACAAAGGAGCTGCCATCCGATCTCAGCGGTTCTTGGTCGGCTGAGGTAAGCGAAAGCAAGCGCCGTGAAACGGCGAAAAACCACAGTGCCACCCACTTGATGCACGAAGCCTTGCGCGAAGTATTGGGCACCCATGTGGAGCAAAAAGGTTCGTTGGTGAATTCAGAATACTTGCGTTTCGACTTTTCTCACTTCCAAAAGGTAAGCGACGAAGAGCTCGCGCAAATAGAAGCATTGGTCAACCAACGCATCCAAGCCAACCTACCGTTGGAAGAATTCCGCAATATCCCTATCGCGGAGGCCAAGGATATGGGCGCGATGATGCTCTTTGGAGAGAAGTACGGCGACACGGTTCGCGCCATTAAGTTTGGTTCTTCCATCGAATTATGTGGTGGTATTCACGTGAAGGCCACCGGTTCAATCGGTCTCTTTAAATTCACGAGCGAAGGGGCAGTAGCCGCTGGAGTGCGCCGCGTTGAAGCGGTGACAGGAATGGGTGCGATGAAATACATAGGCGATGCCTTAAGCACCTTGCGCGATGCTGCAGAGGTGTTGAAGAACCCGAAAGATCTCGCCGGAGCTATTCAGCAGTTGAAGGAAAAAGAAGCTGCCGCTCAAAAAGAAGTGGAAGCCTTGCGCAAGGAAAAAGCAATGGCTGCTGCAGGTGAGTTGGAAAATAATGCCGAAGATCATGGCGGCGTTCGAGTCATTGCTGCGAGAACAGCAATGGACGCGGGCAGCGTGAAAGACATGGTCTTCAAATTAAAAGGACAAGGGAATACCTTGGTCATCTTTGCCAATGCTTGGGAAGGAAAAGCCACGGTGAGCATAGGGATTAGCGACGAGGTGGTAGCTGATAAAGGCTGGCACGCGGGCAATGCCGTTCGCGCCTTAGCACAGCACATCCAAGGCGGCGGTGGCGGTCAACCGGCCTTCGCAACTGCCGGAGGAAAGAACCCAGAAGGATTGGACAAGGTATTGTCGGATTGGAAAAATCATTTTGCACTATGATGACATTGAAAAATTGGGCCTTTAGCCTAGCCATCTTATTGCCTGCCATCGCATGGGCACAACCGAAAAATGAAACCATTGAATACTTCACCGACGATGAGGTACGCGATACTCGTTTTTCGTTCCAATTGTTGTATGCTCCAGAATATGCCTCTCGCAGATTGGCCTTGTACGAGCCGGTACAGGACGGTAATGAAATCTATGCTTTGACATCAGAAGATGCAGGTGCTATCTACGGACAACGCATGGGACTGATGAGCTATTTCGAACTTCGTGAGATGTTCCATTTGGGCATCGGATTCACGACCATCAACTCTGGTTTTGTGACCAATGGTTTTGCGGCCTTCGACCAGAACGCTGTGTTCCAGGATACCATTGCCAACCTCCCAGCAACCACCCGTTTTGAAGCTATTGCCGTTCCCATTCAGATTATCTTCCACACGCAGATGACGGATGTTTGGGCCTTGCAAGTCGTGCCTTCTTATGATTTGATTTTCATGCAAAAAATCGAGCGTCAATGGGAGAGTGGTGCCCCAAACTATGCAGCAGATGCCGCGACCGGCGCTCTTGGTCTAATGTACCAGCGCGGTTCACAAACGAAATACCACAACGGCTTCAACGGTGCCATTGGATTTGCCATCGGTAATGAATTCCGAGTAGCGAACGACCTAGTGTTCACCTTGCGCGGTGAATTTAGGTTTGCACTATCTCCGATCAATAACGCGGATATCGGGCTGAGAGAGATTCCTTACAGCGTAGGCGGTGCCTTTGGTTTCCGATACTATTTGTAAAAACATGATACACAAAAAAAGCCCGGGCATTCGCCCGGGCTTTTTTGTTGGGAATCAAAAATTTTATTCCGCGCTCGTACTGTCCGCTGCTTCTTCTGAAGCTGCAGTAGCTTCCTCTTCGCTCGGTGTTTCGCGGCTCTCGTTGAGCATGTTCACCATACGCTCGGTAATATCGAAATCGGTATTGGCGTAAATGATCTGTCCACCCTCTTCGTAGAGCAGGATGAAATCTAGATTGAGTTCATCTTTCAATACGGCGATGGCTTTGTCCATATCTGCCTTGAGCATATTTGCGAGGTCGGCTTGCTTGCGCAATAATTGGTCCTGTGCCGCTTGTTCTACTTGCATGTACTGCTGTTGCACTCGCATGAGGTCCGCTTCGTTTGCGTTGCGTTGGGACTGCGTCATCTTTGGCGCTTCTTGCTGGTACAATGCAATATTTTCTTGCAAGGTTTGTTGACGGCGCTGCAAATCAGCCACGATCTGTTGCTCCTCTGCTTGAAGTTCATCGGCCAATTCTTGGAAGTAGTTGTACTGGCTCTGCATAGAATCAATACGCACGTAGGCCAAACGAATGCCTTTCTCCGTGTTTTCTACTGCGGCAGGCTGTGAGCAGCTTGCCATCATGCTTAGGCCAACAGCGGCCAAAAAGAACTTTTTCATCTTAAAAATCTAGGTTGTTCAATACTTTTTCGTCTACGAGCTTCGGCACGGTCACCTTTAAATTTGGGCTACGCTCCATCTCGCGCTCGATGGCGAATATAGCTTCTTTATTTCTAGCCCACGACCTTCTTGCGATACCATTGTTTACATCGTAGAGCAACATGTTTTCGAGCTTGCGCTCTGCATTAGCTGAACCGTCGAGCAACATGCCGAATCCGCCGTTGATGACTTCGCCCCATCCAACGCCGCCGCCGTTGTGAATGCTCACCCAGGTAGCGCCGCGGAAACTATCTCCAATGACGTTCTGGATGGCCATATCTGCAGTGAAGCTAGAACCGTCGTAGATGTTCGAGGTCTCGCGGTACGGACTGTCTGTACCACTGACATCGTGGTGGTCACGGCCCAATACTACAGGACCAATCTCTCCTGCGGCAATGGCTTTGTTGAACGCGCGTGCGATCTCAATGCGACCTTCGCTATCGGC
This sequence comes from Cryomorphaceae bacterium, assembly GCA_038124525.1. GTDB lineage: Bacteria > Bacteroidota > Bacteroidia > Flavobacteriales > Schleiferiaceae > UBA10364. Next base: position 7,048 of record JAYPCB010000045.1, on the reverse strand, counting down.
ATACAAGATGCGCGCCTGAGATCCTACGACCAATTTATTTTCTTTCGCGCCTTTGATCCAACGAATGTTGTCGTCCATCTGCTGACGAATTTCTTCCGGTGCCTTGGCCATGAGTCCTTCGAGGATTTCTTGGGCGATGGCATCGGTCTTATCTAAATCGGCCCCATCGCCACTGGCACATACCCAGCGGAACGGACCAAAACCGTAGTCGAAACACATGGGTCCCATGATGTCTTGGACATAAGACGGGTAGCGGAAGTGCTCGCCGTCTGCGGCCATGATTTCTGCACCGGCGCGAGAGCTTTCCAATAAGAATGCATTGCCGTAATCGAAGAAGTACATGCCGTTTTCAACGAGTGCATTGACCGCCTTCACGTGACGCTTCAAGGTCGCTTGGATGCGTACTTTGAACTCTTCAGGATGGTTAGCCATCATCTCGTTCGACTCCTCATAGCTCATGCCCTGAGGGTAATATCCTCCCGCCCAAGGGTTGTGCAGGGAGGTCTGGTCAGAACCCAGGTCGACGTGCACATTGCGCTGCACCATGCGTTCCCAGAGGTCCACGATGTTTCCTATGTAGGCAATGCTTCGTGCGCGTTTTTCTGCCTGGAATTCTAAGGCCATGTCGATGGCCTCATCGGTGCTGGTGGTAATCTCGTCCACCCAGCCCTGCTCGTGACGTTTGTAGGCTGCTTTTGGGTTGATTTCTGCGGTGATGCTCACCACCCCAGCAATATTTCCTGCCTTAGGCTGCGCTCCTGACATACCGCCCAATCCCGCAGTGACAAATAGTTTTCCTTCCGGACCGCCGCTAGATTTCATGCGTGCAGCATTTAATACGGTGATGGTTGTTCCGTGCACGATCCCTTGTGGACCAATGTACATGTAAGAACCGGCCGTCATTTGACCGTATTGGGTAACGCCTAGGGCATTGAATTTTTCCCAATCGTCCGGTTGGCTGTAATTCGGAATCATCATTCCGTTGGTCACCACCACACGCGGTGCTTCTTTGGAAGAAGGGAAGAGGCCCATCGGGTGGCCACTGTACATGTGTAGGGTCTGCTCCTCAGTCATTTCGCTGAGGTATTTCATCGTCAAGAGGTATTGTGCCCAATTCTGGAATACCGCCCCATTACCGCCGTAGGTGATCAGCTCCTCCGGGTGTTGCGCCACCGCCGGATCTAGGTTGTTTTGGATCATCAACATGATGGCCGCCGCCTGAGGCGTCATGCACGGATATTCTTCAATCCCACGGGCATGCATGTCGTACGAAGGCTTGAATCGGTACATGTAAATGCGTCCAAATTCCTTGAGCTCCTCTAAAAATTCTGGGGCCAATTCCGCATGCCACTCTTTGGGAAAGTAGCGCAAGGCATTTTCCATGGCCAGACGCTTTTCGCCGGCACTTAAGATATCTTTGCGCTTGGGCGCTCGGTTAACTTCTGTAGGCACTTCGCGCTTCGGAGGGAGTTGGTTAGGGATCCCTTCGGCAATGGCGCGCTGAAATTCGTTGATCGTTCTAGTCACGTATTCTGTGGGTTTTTTTGTCGTATCCGTACGGGCAATGCTTACAACCGCTTTGGCAGCAATAGCCGCGTTTGAGGTGGTATTTCTCGGTGAAGATGATGAAGCCCTCGGGGCTTTTGTAGTAATCTTCAGGGTCCAAGTCTTTATTAAACATGTCCGATTTCGGAATTTTTGGGTACTTCAAAGGTAAGGCTCCTTAGCTTTGTATCATGGATCCTACACCAATGCCATTTTTAACACCTTCACCCGTACAAAAGTTAGTGGTGAAACCGGAATTGGACCTGTATATCAAACGCGACGATCTCATCCACCCCATAGTCTCCGGCAACAAGTGGCGCAAGCTCCAAGGATTCTTCCAAACACTAGAACCTGGAGAGCCCATCACGACCTTTGGTGGCGCCTTCAGCAATCACTTGCCGGCGGCAGCCTTCGCAGCCAAGCACTTTGGTCATCCCATCACAGGTGTTGTGCGCGGCGAGGAATTGAACGCTTCGAGCAACGACTTGCTGAAGTATTGCCAGGCACAAGGGATGGTCTTGGAATTTGTTTCTCGCAGTGCGTTTAGGTCCTTACGCGAAAGCGGTTGGACGGGATATTCGGGCAGGGTACTTCCTGAGGGCGGTGCTGGGTCGCACGCCATGGAGGGTTGTGGAGCGATCTGGAAAGAATTGGCCCATGAACCCGATCACCTCGTGCTGGCCTCCGGTACAGGTACGACCGTATCTGGCATTCTTGCGGCGATGCCTCCACGCTGCAAAACGCAAGTCCACGTAGTGAGTGCCGTGAAAGGCGCCCACAAAGAATGCGCCGCCGTACAACAGCAGGCCTTGGCAAAACACATTGCCCTTCACTGGGAAGATGAAACTCATTTTGGCGGCTTTGGGAAATGGTCGCCTTCACTGCTCGAGGAGGCTGAGAATTTTGAGCAAACTACGGGTATACCACTGGATCCCAACTACAACGCAAAGGTGTGGGCCTATCTTCAGCGCACCAGCTTACAAGGAAAGGTAGTGTGGATTCACACAGGTGGCGTTCGATTCTAACGGACAGATTCGAACAATCGGAGCACTTCTTGCTCTACCTCTTCGCTGTCCCAATGCTCCTCGACACCGTCCATGGCTAGAATTTCTTCCATGATTCGATCGTGGCGTTCTCCTTCAGCCTTAGCTTCATGGTACGGGATGTTGGTGAACTTCACCAAAGTGTAGAGCGGCGTCCATTTGTCAGGGTGATTGGCTTGCACCTTACGCTCTATTTTTTTGCGCAATTGGAAGCTTGGATCGGCCACCAGGTCGCGCATTTCAATGAAGTTTCTCAAGCTTAAGTCTACCAAAGCATTGCCCGCAGGCACGCGTTGTTCTGTGTAGCTCTCCAGTACTTTTTTCATGTCGGAATCCCCGTGCTCATCGAGCAACTCTAAGAATACGCGAACATCTTCCAGCGATCCATTCATGCCCTCGCCATAGAAGGGAACGGTGGCATGTGCGGCATCACCTATGAGCATGGTGTTGGTGCCCCAATGGTAAGGTTCACAACGAATACACGCCAAGGCCGACGTAGGGTTGCTTTCCCATTGCTCCTCTAAATTTGGAATGAGCGGGATGGCGTCTTTGAAATACTTCTCGAAATAACGCATGCCGTCTGCACCGGTATTGAGGTGGTCCAATCCGTATTCGCCGTCGAACGGTGCGAAAACCGTTCCGGTGAAACCGTTGTCTGTATTGGCCAGTCCCATCAGCATGAATTCGCGGCGCGGCCAGATGTGCAGGGCGTCGATATTGAGTTGAGGTTCGCCATTCTCGCCTGCGGGAATGTGGACTTCCTTGTACCCACTGTCAATAAACTCTTGGCTGTAATTAAAGCGCGGCTGCTTCATCAAGGCGCCACGTACCGAAGAGCCTGTTCCGTCCGCCCCAACGATGAGGTCGGCTGAATAGGCATTGAGCTGCTCGCCTTGCTTCATGTGAACGGTCCCCGTGTTGAAGTCCACATGTTCACAGAAGGCGTCAAAGGTGATCGTTACATTCGGTAGTGCTTCGGCCAATTCCACCAAAGTTTTATTGAACTCGCCACGGCTAATGCTGTGAATGGCTTTGTTGTCAATGTTGTAGGCAAAGTAACTCTCGTTGCCTTCGAGGTCGTGGATTTGACGCCCGTATGCCGGGACCACAATCTTGCGAATCTCTTCCTCTATTCCGGCATAGGCCAATGCCGTCCAACCCCTATGGCTGACGACAAGGTTGATGGATCTTCCCGAGCCGTAGCTGGATTTTCGGGGGTCCGGTCGTTTTTCAAAAACTTGAACCTCGTAGCCTTTTTTACCCATGGCGTAGGCCATGTACGATCCTGCCAAGCCGGCACCGACGATGATTACTTTTTTCATGCTTGCTGTGCTTTGAGATAGTTCAACAAGATTTCACCAAAGGCGCGAATGTCCTCGAAGTTATTGTAGAGCGGAACCGGTGCCATGCGAATGACATTGGGTTCGCGCCAATCGGCGATTACGCCGTGCTCCATCAAATAGTCAAACAGCGGTCTTCCGTAGCCGTGCACAAGCAAGGATATCTGTGCGCCGCGCTCCTCCATAGGAGTGATAATTTCGAAATTACTGCCCGATTCTTTTGCGACAAACTCCAACACTTCCTGCAAGTAGGCCGTCAGCTTTCTACTCTTTGAACGTAGGTTTTCTACTCCCGCTTTATCAAATAAATCGAGACTCGCACGAAGCGGTGCCATCGCCATTACCGGTACGTTGGATAGTTGCCACGCCTCTGCCGTAGGTATAGGTTTGAACGTTTCGGGCATCTCGAACCGTGTTTCTTTATCGTGTCCCCACCATCCTTCGAAACGAGGGATGTCGGCCTTGCCGTGGTGGCGTTCATGCACAAAGTACCCAGCCGTTGCCCCAGGGCCTGAGTTGATGTATTTGTAATGGCACCACGCGGCAAAATCTACATTCCAATCGTGCAATTTGATGTCGATATTACCTGCGCCGTGCGCCAAATCCCAACCGACCGTAATGCCTTTGTTTTGCGCATAGGCGGTAAGGTGTTTCATGTCCATTACTTGGCCGGTGTAGTAATTTACCCCGCCGATCATCATCATCGCAATTTCTTCTCCATGGGCATCGATAGCGGCCATGAAGTCTTCCTTGCGAATGTGGTGTTCACCCTCGCGCGGTCCCACCTCGATCAGGTGTTCTTTTGGATCTAATCCATGGTAGCGCAGTTGAGAGGCTAAGGCATATTGGTCCGACGGGAAGGCTTTAGCTTCGCACAAAATCTTCGTGCGCTTTCCTTCCGGACGAAAGAAGCTGACCATCAACAAATGCAAGTTGTTTGTCAGCGACCCCATGACCACAACTTCTTCCGGTTTGGCGCCCACGAGTTTTGACAGACTTTCCGAAAAGAATTCATGGTATGGCATCCAAGGGCGGCGGGCATGAAAATGTCCTTCTACGCCCCAGTTCTTCCAATCCTCAAGCTCCTCTTCGAGGTATTTTTCGGCCAATTTTGGCATCAGCCCCAAGCTGTTGCCCGTGAAGTAGAGCGTTTGCTTGCCGTCGATCACGGGGAGGTGAAATTCGTTGCGGAAGTGGGCCAATGAATCATTGGCATCGAGTTCCTGTGCGTGTGCTTTACTGAGTACGTTCATGGTTGTAAAATGGGTGCCCTAAAGGTAGGGACTTAGGACCCATAGTCCTAACAGTAGGAAAGGCAGTCCTTCGATGAGTAGGCTGTAGTATAGGTCGCCCAATTTTGGATTGGCCAGAACAATAATAATGGAGCAAAGGAGGTAGAGTCCGAATGTGTAGACGAGGGGCATTTCAAACAATTGGATCTGGAGGTAAAAGCTGAACCAGAGCATCAGGTTCGCCAGCCATACCGTGTTCCTAGGTCCGACCATATGCGGCAAAGTCCGAATGCTCCCTTGATCTACCATCATATCCCGAACATCGAAAGGCAAGGTCAGGGCAGCAGTCCACCAGAAGCGCTCAAAGAATACTCCGATGGTAAAGCCCCCCCCTTGAACACTGGGAATGACGGCCGTCACATACGCCCATACTGCCGCAATGACCACGAGTTTCAGTCCTGGAATAGAACGCAATCCGCCGCCAGATTTCCTCAATATAAAGGGGAGAGGGTACAAGGCGGCTACTGCGATGGCACCGGCATATAAAAACAAAAGGTTCCAGGAGCCGTATAGTGCCCACCATATGGCCACATAGGAGGCGCCTAAGCCCATGCTTAGTTGTGCGGTTTTGGGCATGGCCGATCGCCATTGGCTGATCTTACTTTGCAACCCTTCATCACCAGGGGATTCAAACAATCGGGCAAATCCGTAAACAATGAGCGTTCCTGCAGCGTTTAAACCAGCAAAGGATGGATTCAGCACAAAGTAGCCGTAATCATCCATGGTCCCGGCTTCCCACCAGTTGGTCAATTGGAATTCGGACAGTCGAGTCAACGCCCAAACCGCCCCAGCGACCCAAAAATTCGCGTAGATGAACGGCCTCACTAGGCCCAAAAAAATGTTTATAACCGGGTGGATATTTCGTGTCATTATGGTCTCATAAATGTACGCCATGTTCGGCTAGTCTGCCGTACTTTTGCTCCATCTAATATTAACAGAGTATGAAGCGCAATTCCTTTGCCTACAGACACATCGGACCTAAACCACTCGAAGTCACCGAAATGCTCCAGACCATTGGGGCTGAATCACTAGACACTCTTATCGACCAAACCGTACCTGAAGCCATTCGTTTCAGAGGCGAAATGGACCTTGCGCCTGCGATGACAGAGGCAGAGTTTGCCAAGCACATCGGCGAGCTCGGTCAGATGAATACCGTCTTCACCACCTACATCGGTATGGGGTACCACCCGACCGTACTTCCAGGGGTGATCCAGCGCAACATTTTAGAGAACCCAGGATGGTACACGGCCTATACGCCGTACCAAGCTGAAATAGCACAAGGCCGTTTGGAGGCGTTGATGAATTACCAGACCATGGTCGTTGACCTCACGGGTATGGAACTCGCCAATGCATCTCTCTTGGACGAAGCCACTGCGGTAGCAGAAGCTATGAGCATGTTCTATGGTGCCATGTCACGAGCCAAGAAAAAAGCCGGTGCGAATAAATTCTTTGTCGATCAAAACACCTTCCCACAAAGCATCGCTTTGTTGCTCACACGTGCGGAGCCTATTGGGGTAGAATTGGTCTTCGGAGATTACAAAACATTTGAGCCTACAGAAGATTTCTTCGGTGCGTTGGTACAATACCCAAATGCCGACGGTTCAGTAGAAGATTACCGCGCCTTTGCAGCGGCATGTAATGCTGCTGAGGTTCAGTTAGTCGTGGCAGCGGATATCATGTCGCTCGTATTGCTCACGCCTCCTGGAGAGTGGGGTGCGGATGCTGTGGTAGGAACGACACAACGCTTTGGGATTCCTCTAGGTTATGGAGGGCCTCACGCCGGATACTTTGCGACGAAAGAAAGCTACAAGCGTTTCATTCCAGGTCG
>JAYPCB010000044.1:7156-15053 GCA_038124525.1 Cryomorphaceae bacterium | reverse complement strand
TCGATTAAATACATGCAGGCCGTGTTCTTGGAAAAGCATTTAGGCGAGAGCTTCATGGGAGTCATTTCTGGGGTCACCGAATGGGGCGTGTATGTGGAATTAGTCGACAATTATTGTGAGGGCATGATCCGCATTCGCGACTTCCGTGACGACTACTATGTATTCGACAGCAAGAACTTCTGTATCGAAGGGGAAAGCTCGGGAAGAATATATCAGTTAGGAGATGCTATGAAAATCACGGTAAAAAATGTAGATTTAGAAAGGAAACAGATTGATTTCGAGCCATGTTATGGCGATTGATTGTTTCTAAAGAACAAAACAAAATAACATGTCTACATCATCCGCTCGTTCCAAATCCGTTGAACTGGCCGCCATCCTCATAGGGGGTATTGCCATCTTAGCATCGGTTTACTTTCTATTCCTCGCAGAGGACTCGTACAACATGACCAACAAGGTCATTTCGTTGGCCTTCCTGGTCTTTGTCGTGTACAATTTCTTGAACATGCGCGGGCTGAAAGGAGAGATCGGCGCGTTGACCGATAAGAACACCGAGCTCTCTGGAAACTTGTCCAGTACAAAATCAGAGTTGGTGCAGGCTCAAGCAGATTTGGAAACGGTAAAAACAGATTTAGTCACCGCGCAGCAGGAGAATGAAAAGCGCAAGGCTGAGGTAGACCGATTAAAGAGCCAATTAAAAGAGGATTAACTCTTCTTAAAGAACGCCTTCAACTTTTCAAGATCGGCATCCGTTGCTTCCTTTGGCTCTTCGGCTTTGGCCTTGGGCGAGCCTACTTTTTGCACCGGAGCGTTGAGTTGTGCGGCCTGTTCAGGCGTCAGTTTCTGATCAGATTTACCCGAAGATTTTTTCGTGGGCGCCTGTTTTAATGGCGCCGCCTTTTGCACCTCTTGAAGCTTTTCTTGGGTCGTTTTTGATCTTTCGGTTTTGGTGCGTTTTCGCGGATTTTTAGTCGTTTTTGTTATGTTTTCGGTCTTTTTTGATTGATTTTGGCCCGATTTCACCGATTTCTTAGCGTTTTTCTTATCCGCTGTTTCTTCCCCTTTGCTCTTGGTTGGAGCGGCAGCTTCGGTCGCAGGGGCTTCTTCTCTTACACCGCCGCGCGCCTTTCCTTTGACTGTGCCCTCATCGCCGTGCAGACTTTCGGCGGGGATGAATTTATCGCGGGTCACCCACGTGCTTAAAGCGCCAATGGAGAGAAGGTACTGGCCCTTTTTGATCTCAATGATTTCACCCGGCTGGCGAGAGCCGATGAGCTTCACGCGATCCCCCACTTTCGCGGGCGAAGCAATGAGCTTTTTGATCTTCTTCTCTTTTTGCTTCTCGTACTTGCTCTTCTTCTTTTGCTTTTCCCCTTGGGTTTGTTCGGCGCGTTCTCCGGCATAGACCTTGAAGCGGCCGACGACCTCGTCCTTGCCTTTTTTCGTGCGCTGGTCCGCGTATTCGTTGACCAGGGACTGGAACTTCTTGCCCCAAGTAATCATGGCATTCTGCTGCTCGTTCATAGCGCTTTGACGGCGCACCTTGTCTTCGAGCTGATCGATCTTGCGGTCTTGTTTTTCTTTGAGTTTTTCCAATTCATCTAAGCGCTTGGCCAATGCTTCGGACTGGGCGCTCAAGCGGTTTTTCTCTTTTTGAATGCTGACCAATAATCGGTCAACCGCCACCGTATTATCGTCCAACGCTTCGCGGGCCGCTTGAATGAGGCCGGGCGAGACGCCGACTTGTTGCGCCACCTCGTAGGTGTAGGACGACCCGGGAACGCCTTGGTTGAGGATGTACTCTGGGGTTAAATCTTCGGAATTGAATTGCATGGAGCCGTTTTCTACTCGGGGCAATTCTCCGGCCAAGGCCTTGATGCTGTTATAGTGGGTGGTCATCACCCCGTAGGTCTTGGTGTTGTTGAGCTCGGTCAAGAAAATTTGGGCCATGGAGGAGCCAAGGTCCGGGTCAGAACCGGAACCAAATTCATCTATGAGTACCAAGGTTTTAGCATACGACGCGTCCAAGAAGTATTTCATCTTCGACAGCTTCGAGCTGTAGGTGGAGAGTTCGTTTTCGATGCTCTGCGCATCTCCGATATCGGCCATCAGCCCGTTGAACCAACCCATGGTGCTATCAGGGTGGACGGTGACTAAAAGGCCGCTTTGCAACATGAGTTGCAGCAAGCCGACGGTTTTTAGAGTGATGGATTTCCCTCCCGCATTGGGACCAGAGATCACAAGGATGCGGGTGTGGGTGTCCAGTTTGATGTTCAGCGGCACTACCGGTTTTTTCTTCGGGGCGTTGAACGCGCGAAGGACCGGGTTGATGGCTTTGATCAAGTGAATGTGCGGTTTGTCCAGCAGCTGGGGCAAACAGGCGTTTTCGTCCAAAGCGTATAGGGCCTTGGCGTTTATAAAGTCGATTTGGTATAGGGCGGTGCTGTAGTCGCGCAAGAGCTCGCGGTAGCCCGCGACGAAGGCGGTCAATACTTTGAGGACTCGGGCAACTTCGCGCTTTTCCTCATCTTCTAAAACGGAGATTTCGTTGTTGATCTCCAAGGTTTCTGCCGGCTCGACATAGAAGATGGTCGCGCGGGACGAGGAACCGTGGAAGATCCCGTTGACTTGGCCCTTGAAGGCTCCTTCAATCGCCAATACACGCTTGTTGTCGTGGACACTCTCTTGGATATCCGCCAGCACCCCGCTGCCTTGGTATTTCTTCACGGCGCGGTAGAAAATGCGGTCTGCGGCAGCGCGTTTTTTCGTCAAGGCCGAACGAATTTTACCCAGTTCCGAGGAGGCGGAGGTCTTGACTACGCCGCGTCGGTCCAGTACGCGATCGATCTCGTCCGGAACGGCTTTGTTGGGTTCAAGGTGGGCCAATTTCGCTTGGATCGAAGGCGTGCGTTCCGCATGCAACTTGAAGAAAGAGCGGATGCGATTGAAGCTCTCCACTAGATCTTTGAGGATCAAAAAGTCCGGACCGTCGAGGGAGGCGCCTTGAATCTTTAGGCGGAGTAGGAAGGGCTTGATGTCGGCAGAGGCCAGGGCGGGAACGGGGAACCCGCTTTGGTACAGCCCTAAGACTTCGTGGACCTCTTGGAGGTCTTGGGTAACCGCTCCATAATCAGCGCTGGGCTTCAACTCTGAAATACGTTCCCGAGCACGCTCCGTCACTGCTCGTTTGGCGACGGCTTGCTTGACTAAATCAAACTCTATGCTTTCAAAAAGATCCTCGGGATATGTTTTCAATGGTATGTCCTACCCTTTGTAGTATTCATCTGTAGTACGTGCTTTACGGGCACCTCCAGCCAACAAATACGCGAGGAAGGAAAGTACCGCAGTAACCACCACATCTAGGGCCGTCCAAGCCGGTCCGATGGGGGCATCTTTCAAATCATTTTGAATGTCGGCGTACATCCAAAATCCCGCCACGATCAACGGACCTATCCATTGCGGGCGAACGATATTGTTTTTGCGGTCGTAGGCTTTGTTTGAGCGGGTTACGAAATAGACTCCGGCGAATGCCCCCATGCCGTGGGCGATGAGCGCAGAGTATACCGCGAATGGATTGGCCTTCATGTAGGCATCCATGACCGCGACCTTCCCGGCCCAGTCCGCAGACATCAAAGCTTCTTGCGGAAACGGATCAAGGAACGGGGTGAAGATCAAATGGAAAATCGTTGTGATGATCCCTGCAATGAAGAGTGCGAGTATGCTCAGCAACACCGGGCGTACGGCACTGACGATTTTCTTGTAGGCGGCTTTGATGGTGCTCATGGTGCGATTAGGCGTTAAACCAGCTTTCCACTTGGTCTAGTCCAAGGGCTGGGATGTCCAATTTATTCTTTTTTCTAAACCCGTTGAGTTTTTGGTGCAAGGCCGCAGGTTTGTTGTTGCGCAACGCTTCGACAGTGTGGTAGCCGGCTTGCACGAGGTGCTCCGACCAATCCGCTGGGACGCCGATGGCCTGGAAATCTGCCGGGCTAGCGACGGTTTCCCATTTTTCTGGGCGCATTTGCGGGAAGAAGAGTACCTCTTGGATGCTGTCTTGGTTGGTGAGCATCATGGTGAGTCGGTCGATACCGATTCCCAAACCTGAGGTTGGCGGCATACCGTATTCTAGGGCACGAACGAAATCCATATCGATGAACATGGCTTCGTCGTCTCCTTTTTCTGAGAGTTTTAATTGGTCCTCAAAACGCTCCAACTGATCGATAGGATCGTTGAGCTCAGAGTAGGCGTTCGCCACTTCCTTACCGTTGACCATCAACTCGAAGCGCTCGGTGAGCTCTGGGTTGTCGCGGTGCTTTTTACACAGCGGAGACATCTCCACGGGGTAGTCGGTGATGAAGGTCGGCTGGATGTAGTGCTTCTCACACTTCTCGCCGAAGATCTCGTCGATGAGCTTTCCTTTACCCATGGTCTCATCTACTTCAAGACCGATTGATTTGGCCGCGTCGCGCACTTCCGCTTCGGTTTTTCCGTTGAGGTCGAGGCCGGTGTGCTCCTTGATGGCTTCAAGAATAGGCACACGGGCATATGGGGCTTTGAAGCTTACGGTGTTGGCGCCGATGGTCGCATCTGTGGTGCCGTTTACAGCTGTGGCCACTTCTTCGAGCATGTTTTCGACGAAGCGCATCATCCAGTGGTAATCCTTGTAGGCCACGTAGATCTCCATGACGGTGAACTCCGGGTTGTGGGTCTTGTCCATCCCTTCGTTGCGGAAGTCTTTGGCAAATTCATAGACCCCTTCAAAGCCACCTACGATGAGGCGTTTGAGGTAGAGCTCATTGGCAATGCGGAGGTACAATGGGGTGTCGAGCGCATTGTGGTGGGTGATGAACGGACGGGCCGCGGCACCCCCAGGGATGGGTTGGAGGATAGGGGTTTCCACCTCCATATATCCTGCGTCGTCGAAGATGCGACGCATGGTAGAAATGACTTTGTTGCGCTTGCGGAAAATCTCTTTCACGCCAGGGTTGACCACGAGGTCGACATAGCGTTGGCGGTAGCGGATTTCCGGATCGGTGAGCTGGTCGTAGATGTTTCCGTCGGCATCTTTTTTCACGACTGGAAGCGGACGAAGGCTTTTTGATAGTACGACCAATTCCTTCACGTGCAAGCTCATCTCACCTGTTTGAGTGATGAACATATGTCCTTCGACCCCGATAAAATCACCGATGTCGAGGAGCTTTTTGAACACGTCGTTGTAGAGGACTTTATCGTCGCCAGGGCAGATTTCGTCGCGGTTGATGTAGATCTGCATTTCGCCGGTAGAATCGGCCAATACAGCAAAGGAAGCCTTACCCATGATGCGTTTAGTCATCAATCGGCCCGCGATGCGCACCTGTTCAAAACCTTGCACACCCTCGCTATATCCAGCGCGGATGTCTTTGGCAAAGTGCGTACATTTATACTCAGCGGCTGGGTACGGGTCGATGCCCAATGCTCTCAGCTTGCTAAGTGATTCACGTCTAAGGATTTCCTGTTCTGATAAAAGTCTTGCCATACGACACGTTTATTTCAAAGCGCAAAGATAACTGCCTTTCGTAGCTTAGCATCATGAGTATCCACCGATTTTCCCACCTCTGGGTCGCCCTGTTTCTGACCGTCGCTGCACATGCGCAGCCGTATTGGCAGAAAGGCACCCGTTTGGCCAGTGTCGGCGGATCCGCATTCCTCACGGGTACGAGTTCAGACCTTACCAATGCTCGCCTTGCACTTCAAGGCGGTTCGTGTGCCTTTGTAACACCTACAACCGCTATTGGTTTAGAGGCCTCGACAGATCTTTCTCCTTTGACACAGACCTACGCCACCACGGGCCGCGTGCACTTTTTAGCCTCTGGGGCCAGTGACCAAGGGTTTAGTTTGTTGCTCGATGCGCATGTGGGCATGGCCTACCATCAGAACCAGACGGTGATGGGCGGGTCGTTCAGCAGCTCGGACATGAAGGTGGGCATGGGCGCACAATGTACTTGGTGGGTGAGTCAGGGCACGGGCATTTATTTGTGGCCGCAGCTCAGTAAAACTAATGGCGGTCCTAGCGGGTTATGGGAATGGCAATTGATGCTGCCCATTGGCGTGCAATGGAATTGGCAACAGAAACCATGAAAGAAGTACAGTTTCAAGATATAGGCCGCGTCGGGTATAAGGAGGCGTGGGATTTCCAGACCCAATTGTTTGAGGAGACGGTGGCGCAGAAATTGGTCAACCGAAAAACCCCAGAGCAGGCGCAGGAGACCGCAGATCATTTGATTTTTGTGGAGCATCCGCCGGTCTTTACCCTCGGGAAGAGCGGGAAGGAGGACCACTTGTTGGTGAACGAGGCGCGCCTGAAAAGAGAGGGCATAGAGTACTATCCGGTGAACCGCGGCGGGGACATTACCTACCACGGGCCGGGGCAAATTGTGGGCTACCCCATCTTGGATTTGGACCATTATTTCACCGACATTCATAAATACTTGCGCTATCTTGAAGAGGTGGTGATTTCGACGCTGAGGTTTTACGGCCTGGAGTCGGGCCGCTCTGAAGGAGAGACGGGAGTTTGGCTGGATGCAGGAACGCCCTTCGCCCGGAAGATTTGTGCCCTGGGGGTGAAGGCGTCGCGTTGGACGACCATGCACGGTTTTGCCTTTAATGTGAACACGGATTTGAGCCATTTTGCGCACATCGTGCCTTGTGGCATTAGCGATAAGGCAGTGACGTCGCTGCACATAGAATTGGGCCGAGAAATTGATTTGAATGAGGTAAAGGACCAATTAAGAAAGAATTTTGAACAACAGTTTGGCTGTGCCCTAGTGCCGTCAACACAACCCTACAAACATGAAAACAGCTAAACGCGTCGTCGCCATTGTCGTCGTCCTATTCCTAGCCCTGAAGTATTCTCCCTACAGCTACCTCATTCGCGGGGTGCAGGGCGCCTACCTCGACGGTCACAAGAGTGCCCACATCTACGACCGCAGCCATTTCGACCAGCGCGAGATGCCGGTCTTCAACGCGGTGACCTTGCCGGAGGGATCCTACACCCTCGAGCTCTCACCAGAGACAAGAACTGCGCTGGAATCCTATGATACCAAGGGCCTCATCGTATTGGAAAAGGACTCTGTGGTCCTCGAAGAATATTGGGACGACCATGATGCGTCGACCATCAGCAACAGCTTCTCCACGGCGAAGACGGTCATCACCTTATTGATTCAGATTGCCATTCAGGACGGCTACATCGATTCTTGGGACGACCCCATCACGAAATACATTCCTGAGTACGAGATTCCGGAGGGTGTGGCAGAGCCGACCTTGCGTCACTTCAGCACGATGACGGCAGGCATGCAAATCAAGGAGAACTACAACGATCCTTTCTCGAAAACAGCGAAGCTGTACTACGGAGATAATGCGGAAGCCACAGCACTGAGCGTGCCTCCGGGCAAGAATCCCGCGGGTGAGGTATACGAATACCAAAGCGCGCAGACCCAAGTACTAACCATTGCGTTGAGCCGCGCCGTAGGCGAGAGCGTGTCGAGTTTTGCCAACCGCGAGCTCTTTGCGAAGGTGGGCTTTGAGGTGCCGGCGACTTGGCATCTGGACAGGGCCGACGGATTGGAATTGGGCTTTTGTTGTCTGAATGTAAGCGTGAGAGATTTTGCGAAGTTGGGCCAATTCGTTTTGCACGACGGCAAGATCAACGATCAACCGGTGGTCGATTCTGCCTTCATCGCCATGGCGTCTCAAGGGTACAAGAGCCCGTATTATGGACATAGTTTTTGGATTTACCCAGAACCACACAATCACGTGTTTGGGTTCCGCGGGATGTTGGGTCAAGATATCTTGATCGACCGCCAGCACCAGCGCGTCGTTATGCGCGTAGGACAGCGCGACGGCGGAAAATACAGTGCTGATT
>JAYPCB010000044.1:0-7146 GCA_038124525.1 Cryomorphaceae bacterium | reverse complement strand
CAAGGTCGAGGAAGCCCTGCTTCTTCAAATGGACCTCTGGAACGAATAAATCATGCAATCACCTGTCCTCAAACTAGAGCAGCTTAACATCTCCTTTGGCGAGAAGCAGGTATTGCAGGATTTTTCATTGACCATCTACCCGGGCCAAAGCTTGGCGGTGGTTGGGGAAAGCGGCTCCGGTAAATCCGTGGGCGCGTTGTTGTCCATGGGGTTGTTGGACCCGAAGGCCGAGGTCCAAGCCAAAACCGCGAACCTATTGGGACGCTCCATTTCGAGCATGACCCCTGCGCTCTGGTCCGAGATTAGAGGCAAGGAAGTAGCCATGGTCTTCCAAGACCCCATGACCTCCTTACACCCCTCCATACGCATAGGCAAACAGCTGGATGAGGTGCTCGAGCGCCACACGTCGGCTTCGGCGGGGGAGCGCAAACGCAACATCTTGGAGGCTTTGGCGGAGGTGGAGCTTCCTGAGCCGGAACATACCTACAGCAAGTACCCTCATGAATTAAGCGGCGGTCAACGCCAGCGCGTGGTCATTGCCATGGCCCTGTTATTGGATCCCAAACTCATCATTGCCGACGAGCCTACCACGGCGCTGGACAAGGCCGTGGAAGCTACCATATTAACCCTGTTGAGAAACCTGGTGAAGGAGCGCGGTTGTGCCCTTTGGTTGATCAGCCACGACCTTGAAGTGGTGTCGGAACATGCGGACGATGTCTTGGTGCTCTTCCGCGGAAAAACGGTGGAACAAGGTCCGGCGAAGGACATCTTTGAGCATCCGAAACACGCCTACACGCAGGGGCTGTTGGCGTGCCGTCCCCCGAAGAAGGGAAGGCCGTACCCATTACCGGTGCTCCAGGATTTCTTGGAGGAAAAAGGTGCGGCGGATAAGGAAGAATTGGTCGCGCCAAGGGCCAAAGACCCGTTGCTGAAGATTGAAGGGCTGACCATCGGATTTCAGCGAAAGAAGGGCTGGCGTAAGCAAATGCAATGGGTCGTGCGCGACCAGGATTTGGCATTAATGCCTGGGGAGACGCTGGGACTTATCGGGCCTTCAGGATCCGGAAAAAGCACCATTGGCCGTGCCATCGTAGGGCTCAATTCGCATCAATACAAGCATTGGAAATACAGCGGCGATCGAAGCAAAATCCAGTTCATCTTTCAGGACCCCTACAGCGCGTTGAACAGCGGTAAGCGCATTGGATGGGCATTGGACCAAGTTTTGCGCAAACACCAAAGCCATTTGTCGGCGGCGGAGCGTCTTTCAAAGGCGGAAGCCTTGATGGAGGAGGTGGGTTTGCAGGCCTCGGATTTACAGAAGAAGCCTAGCGCCTTTTCAGGCGGACAGCGTCAACGCATCGGCATTGCTCGTGCCTTGGCCGCGGATCCTGAGCTCTTGATTTGTGACGAGAGTGTAAGCGCCTTGGATGTGAGTGTTCAGGCCCAAGTCTTGAACCTGTTGAACGGGATTAAAAAGAATCGGGGCCTGAGTATGATTTTCATCTCTCACGACCCCGATGTTGTTCGGTATATGTGCGACCGGATTATAGCACTAGAACCGCTCGCGTCCTAATTACTGCGGTCCTCGAAATCCTCAAGCTTGCCTTTTTGATAGGCGCGAATGCCCAGCACAATTGCGGCAATGAGCATGAAGCCCCAGATGAGGGCATGCAACCCTAAGAACCACATGTTACTTCAGCTTTACTGCGGTACCGTAGGCCAGCATTTCTGCCGCGCCCTGCATCACCATCGACGTAGTGAAGCGCACGTTAATGACGGCATCTGCCCCGAGGCGTTCCGCATCTTTGATCATGCGCTGTAAGGCCTGCTCACGGCTTTGAGCTTGTAGCTTGGTATACTCTTCAATTTCACCGCCGACAATGTTCTTGATGCCCGCGAAAATATCACGGCCAATATTGCGGGCACGGACGGTACTGCCGCGGCAAATGCCGATGGTTTCAGAGACTTCTTTGCCTGCAATGTTAGAGGTAGTGGATAAGATCATAGTTTGAATGTTTAGACCATTAAGTTAGGTAAACGCGACAAAATCCGGGTAGTTTCGGCATGTGTTTTGCCCTAATTTTAACACCTACCAAAGCACATCAGCAGAGTACAGATATGAAATTGACCACTACACGCTCACTCGCCGCCCTTTTATTTGTGGCTTTCGCAGCACCAGCGAACGCACAGATTTTGACGGTAACCCCTGCCTTTCCTTCCCAAAACGATACGGTGACCATCATTTACGATGCCACCGAAGGGAACGGAGCATTGACCGGGGTAGTGCCGGTTTATGCCCATGCGGGCTTGATCACAAACCAGAGCACCTCACCCACAGATTGGAAGCACGTGCAGGGAAACTGGGGCACGGCAGATGCCTCGGTGTTGATGACAAACTTGGGCAACAACCTGCACAAGATGGAGTACCATATGCCGACCTTCTACGGCTTTGGCTCGAGTGTGGTCGTGCAGCAAATGGCCTTCGTATTCCGCAACGCGAGCGGCTCTATTGTAGGGCGCGACCCGAATGGTAATGATATCTACTACGACGTATATCCGCCCAACGCGGGGTTGATTGCCAAGTTCTTGGCGCCGTCTACCACCATGCTGATCAACCCAGGCGATTCCATTGAATTTATCGTGGCCTCTAACCAAAAGGCGGACATGAAGGTGTACGACAACGGCACCTTGGTCTTCCAAGATTCTACGAAGCAGGACAACTTTTATTTGGGCAGCACCGTTGCGGGGGTCCATACGGTGGTGTTGCAAGCGGATTACGGCAGCTCGACCGAATACGATACCGTGCACTATGCCGTGCAAACCCCATTGCAGGTGGGCGTGATGCCTAGCGGGATGGAGCAAGGACTCAATGAACTAAACGATACCACAGTCTTTTTCAAGCTCTATGCGCCGTTCAAAAACCGAGTGTACTGTTTGACCTCTCTCAACGATTATATGCCGGACACGGTGAATGCGATGACGCGCACACCAGGCGGTGCTTGGTGGTTCTTAGAGATGACCGTGCCTGCAGGACAGCCGTTTACCTACCAGTACCTCATCGACGGGGAGCTCAGAGTGGCAGATCCGTTCTCGGAGCAGGTCTTGGACCCTTGGAACGACGGGTATATTTCAAGTGCGACGTACCCGAACATGCCGAACTATCCGACGGGTAAAACCACCGGCATTGTGTCTTTGTATGAGACGGCGAAGCCAGCATATAATTGGACCAATACCACCTTTAATGCCCCTGCGCAAGAGGAGTTGCTCATCTATGAATTGCTCATTCGTGACTTTGTAACTACGCGCAATTACCAGACGCTCATCGATACGCTGGATTACATTGAGCGCCTCGGGGTGAACGCCATCGAGCTGATGCCAAATTCGGAGTTCGAAGGCAACTCAAGTTGGGGGTATAACCCGTCTTTTCACATGGCGCTGGACAAATACTACGGCACGCCGGATAAATTCCGCGAGTTCGTGGACAGCTGCCACAGCCGAGGGATTGCGGTGATTATGGACCAAGTCTTCAACCACGCCTTTGGGCAAAACCCTATTGCGCAGATGTGGTGGGACGGCAACAATAACCGTCCGGCGGCGAACAACCCGTACATGAACCAGAACTGTCCGCACCCGCCAAACTGTTGGGGGAACGACTTCGATCATTTCGTGCAGCCCACGCGCGATTATATGGACCGCATCAACACCTATTGGATTGAAGAATTCAAGATTGACGGGATCAGATTCGACTTTACCAAGGGCTTCACCAACAGCTCGAACGCAGATAACTACCAAGCGCCGAGAATCGCGGCGTTGAAGCGCATGGCGGACGTGTGTTGGAATGAAGATTCGGATTTCTATGTGATCCTCGAGCACTGGGGACCCAACCAGGAAGAGAAGGAGTTGAGCGACTACGGCATGATGCTGTGGGGGAACGCCACGCATCAGTACTACGAAGCGGCCATGGGGTATACCGCTGATAGCGACTTTAAGTGGGGCATCTACAAGGAGCGCGGCTGGACCGACAAGCACCTAATCAGCTACATGGAAAGTCACGACGAGGAGCGCGCGTCGTACAAGATCAAAACCTACGGGAACTCGAGCGGCGGGTACGACACCAAGACCTTGGCCACGCGTGCGGACCGAATCATTCAAGCCAGTGCCTTCTTCTACACCATTCCTGGGCCGAAGATGATCTATATGTTTGAGGAATTGGGCTACGATATTTCCATTGACAACCCTTGTCGTGTGTGTGAGAAACCTATTCTCTGGAACTACTACGACAACCAGTACCGTCAGAAGATTTATTTCTACATGGCCTCGATGATGGACATGCGCAAGAAGCACGACGTGTTCAACACCTCGAACTTCACCTATGCCCTGAATGGCGCCTCGAAACGCATCAACCTCAACGGCAGCACCATGAATGCCACGGTGGTGGGGAACTTTGCGGTAACACAGAAGGACGTGTACCCGAACTTCCAGCACACGGGCACTTGGTATGATTACTTTACCGGAGATAGCATCACCGTTACAAATGCCACAGCACCTATTTCTTTCGCGCCGGGCGAATGGCACATCTACACGGATGTGAAGCTGGCCGATGCCGCCTTCATGGACCTCCCAGATGAGGTGTTGGCGGAAGTGAAGCCGTTCATGGCCTTCCCGAATCCAAGCCAGGGAACGATGGATCTATTGCTTGATTTTGCGGAAGGAACGCGTGTGCAATGGACGCTCGTAGATCTCAACGGTCGTGTCGCGGCACAAGGCGAAATTCAAAGCGAGGGCCCCATGATTGAGCCGATGGATTTCAGCACTTTGGCGAAGGGGATGTATATCTTAAACCTCATCACGCCAGAGCGACACTACACCGAGCGCGTGGTATTGCAATAAGCACAAAAAACCCGGCCGCAGGCCGGGTTTTTTATTTAGTGTATCAGGTGAACCCCCTCTTTATCTTGGGTGATGACCCCCTCGTGTTCGAGGGACTTGAGCAATCGACTGACGACCTCTCTTGAGGTGCCGAGCTCAGAGGCCATTTTTACTTTGGACAAGGCCACGCCTTTGCGTCCACTTACACGACAGCGCATTTCAATGTAGGCGCGCAAACGGGCGCCCAGTTGCTTAAAGATGGCGTTGTCCACGAGGCTGAGCAGCTCTTCGAAGCGCTTACGGAAATTGGCTAATTCGTACATTCTCCATTCCGGAAATTCCGAAGCCATGGTGTTCAATTCACCAATAGGCACGTTCAAAATTACCGCAGGCGTTTCCGCTTCCACCGTGATCGGCAT
Organism: Cryomorphaceae bacterium; assembly: GCA_038124525.1. GTDB lineage: Bacteria > Bacteroidota > Bacteroidia > Flavobacteriales > Schleiferiaceae > UBA10364. Next base: position 1,858 of record JAYPCB010000044.1, on the reverse strand, counting down.
TTCGCCGTTCGGTAAGGTGGAGAAGGCCGCACAAGGACAGATCTCCCCGGGCGTCAAAAAATACAACAACAACTCTTTCGAGGGATCGTCCTCATCGCCGCGAACCACGCGTGCATTTCCCTCCAAAATGATGGGTAAAAAGCAAGCTTCAATGCCGTAATCCAGGATCAAACCGCCCTTTTCGTAATGCTCTATTTCCCCAACCTCAATGAGGTGTTGTCGCAGTTCAGCGCTCAATTCTGGGGCAATGGTTTTTAGGATATAATCGATGTCCATAGCGAGTTTCGTTGGTGGCTTGAAGTTAGCAAAATCCCAGGAAGTTTGAGGGTCCAATTTTACCCCAATCCCTCATACACCTTTTGGGCCATGGACGACAAATCAGCATTAAACCCATTGGGCACTTCGGGCGTTTTCTCAAAGACCGGAATATCTTCTGCGTTTATGGTCATTCCCGTCGCTTTGGCAATGCGCTCCACCACCTGTGACGGGCGCGCCAAAAACTCCTCATAGCGAATGAACTCCACCCCGCCCAAACCTTGCGCGTAGCTGTAGTACTCGACCCAACGCTCCAACCAAAAATCCAATTTCTCGCGGTCGCGCTCGTCGCCGAGGGCGCCGAGGTCAAAAGGTAATTGGCCCTGTCCAAACTCATGGTGCCCTAGCCAATTCATATAGGTCAACACAAACGGGTCTTCCGCCTGCTCCTTGCTAAATTTCAAATGCTGCTTGTACAAACTGTAGGCGTGCTCGAGCGGCTCGCGCACCAACACAAAAACCTTCATGTCCGGATTCTGCGCCAACAGCGACGGCAATCGGAGCACCGCGTTATTGTTCTTCGCCAAATACACCTCGCCGTCCTTACACAGGCTCTTGAAATACCTGCGGTACTGCTCGTTCTCTTCAGCACTCAACTCGTGGCGTACCAACCGGTCCTTCTTCACGAATCGATCGCCCGTAACTACCTTGAAGAAATATTCCTCCAACGCTTCCACGCTCGCGAGCCCCACCTTGATCCCGTCGCCGTGCGCGCGCTCTTGTTGCTCTTTGCGGCTGGGTCGGTAGAATTTGGCCCATAATCTTGGGGCAAGCAATACGGGCATGTTGCTGTAATCCAGCGAACGGAACGGACCGCGCTCACTCAAGGTGCGCACTAAGGCCGTCGTTCCCGCCCGGGCCAGCCCGGTGACCAACACCGCACTCACCGCGCCGCTCTCCACAGGGTGCTCCACGCCTTTGATTTGGCGCTTCAACAAGGCCTTGCCGATGTGGTAATGGTCGAGGATGAGGTGATGGAATAATTGGGCCATAGCGCCATAGGCACTCTTCTTCTTTCGAGGGTAGAGAAACGGCAGTACCGTACCCACTGTAAACACGCCAAACTTCCAGCCTGCACTCAGTGTATCTAACCAAAACATCCCCGGCCAATACCAATAGGTCCAGGCGGTCGCCCCCAACACCACGGCTAAAAAGGCCAAGGTCTTCCCAAGGGCCACCACGGTGGCATTGGTCGCTTTGTTTACCGCCGCGAATTTGTCGTCCTCTTCAAGGTCGGAGATGAGAATGTCGAGCAGGCCGACACTGCGGCGTGCTAGAACAAAAAAAGGAGCCTGCAGCCACAGCACCCCCATTCCGAGAATGATCCCCGAAATAAGCGGAAAGGCTATGAGCAGCGCCTCGAACATTTACTTCTTACGCGCTTTCTTGATGCCGTACCAAATGCGGTAGCCGAAGGCGAAAACGATCAGCAAAAGCACCAAGGCAATCAAGATGCCCGCGCCTACGCCCAAACCAGGGCCGATGTACAAAAGTGGAGTGATCATACGTGTTGTATTTACGGGTGCAAAATACGCCTCATCTG
>JAYPCB010000043.1:0-15137 GCA_038124525.1 Cryomorphaceae bacterium | reverse complement strand
TTGCCTTGCGGGAAGGTCAAGGTGCATTGGTCGGTTTGAACAACAATTTTATCCGAGAGGTCGTTGATGACCAAAGCTTTGGTTTTGCTGCCGTTGACGATCAGACAATTGGTACAGTTTTGAACGAGGGTATGCTCACCAACAATGACATTGCCTTGTCCGTCCTTGGTGCCGAGGTCGTAGATGGCGCCCCAGTTACCGAGGTCACTCCAGCCCATTTCTGCGGGAATAACACATACTTGGTCCGCGCGTTCCATCAATCCGTAATCAATAGAGATGTTATCGCATTCGCCGTAGATGCGTTCAATGCTTTGCTTCTCGTAATCTGTATCCAGGTCATTCCAAGTTTCACCTAAGGTGGCCATGAGCTCCGGAAGGTGTTGGTCTAATCCGTTAGAAACAGCTTCGATGTTCCAAATAAACATCCCGGCGTTCCACAGGAAATCTCCACTTTCTAAAAAGAGCTTGGCATGATCTATATCTGGCTTTTCGGTAAAGGCCTTGACCATGAAGACCCCTTTTTCGTCAGAGGTGTTTTCGTCGTATTGAATATACCCATAGCCAGTTTCAGGCTTGTGAGGCTTGATACCTATGGTCACAAAACACTGGCTGTTTTCCGTGCGTTTTAATCCTTTGCGCACCACTTTTTCGAAGGCTTCATCATCGGTGATCAAATGATCGGCAGGGGTGATGAACATGTTCGCTAGTGGATGTCGCTTCTTGATTTTTAATGCGGCATAGGCGATACAAGGTGCGGTATTGCGGCGCAGGGGCTCAAGAATGATGTTGTTTTCAGGCAGTTCAGGAAGGTGTTCTCTGGTGAGCGCTGCGTAGTTTTCATGGGTGACGACCATGATGTGTTCGGCGTCAAAAATGCGGCGTACGCGTTTGTAGGTCTGCTGAATGAGGCTTTCTCCGGTACCTAGGAAATCTAGGAACTGCTTGGGGGTTTGTTCTGTGGACATGGGCCAAAATCTGCTCCCAATTCCACCGGCCATAATGACGCAGTACGGTGTGCGCATGTTCAGAGTGTGTAGGTTGTTATGAGATTCATTGCTGAATTTCGACTGCGAATCTACGATTTTCTACGCTTAGGGGGTATCTTCGTGCCCTTATTAAAACGCTACAGACATGTTAAATCTAGTCCTATTCGGCCCTCCAGGGGCAGGTAAAGGAACCCAGAGCGCCTTCTTGGTAGACCGATACGAATTGGTTCACTTGAGCACCGGCGACCTGTTCAGATTCAATATTAAGAATGAAACGGAATTGGGCCAATTAGCCAAATCCTACATGGACGAAGGCCAGCTCGTCCCAGATTCAGTCACCATTTCAATGCTGGAAGATGCCGTCAACAAAAACCCACAAGCCAAGGGTTTCATCTTTGACGGTTTCCCGCGTACTAACGCTCAAGCGCAAGCTCTAGATGCTTTCTTGGAAGGACGTGGAACTGGCATCACCAGCATGGTAGCGTTGGAAGTACCGGAAGATGAGCTGCGTGTTCGCTTGGCGGAACGTGCCAAAACTTCAGGACGTCCGGATGATGCAGATCCTGCAATTATCCAAAATAGAATTGATGTATATAATGCGGAGACCGCGCCAGTAAAGGATTACTACGAGGGGCAGTCTAAATATCAGGGTGTTGATGGCGTTGGTTCCATCGAAGAGATTACCGACCGATTGGTGGGAATCATCGACGCACTGTAAGCGCTAAACGAATACAATCGTACTTTTGCAAAGCAGTCTTCCATAGTGGGGGCTGCTTTTTCACATTATGTCAGGAAGCAACTTCATAGATTACGTAAAGATTTACTGCAAGAGCGGCCGCGGTGGTAGCGGTTCGACACACTTGCTGCGCAACCGTATGACCTCCAAGGGAGGACCCGACGGAGGAGATGGCGGCCGCGGTGGTCACGTGATCGTGAAAGGCAATGCACAGATGTGGACCTTGCTTCCCTTGAAATACCAAAAGCATATCAAAGCGGCATCCGGTGAAAACGGCAGTGCACAGGAACGAACAGGTGCCCAGGGTGAGGATAAATACATCGAAGTGCCCTTAGGGACGGTGGCCAAGGACGAAGAAACCGGTGAGGTGTTGTTTGAAATTACCGAGGACGGTGAGGAACGCGTGCTGGTGAAAGGCGGTCGTGGTGGTCTGGGCAATGTGCATTTTAAGAGTGCGACCTTCCAAACGCCACGTTTCGCCCAGCCGGGCGAGCCTGCGAACGAAGGTTGGTTTGTTTTGGAGCTGAAAGTGTTGGCCGACGTAGGGTTGGTAGGATTTCCGAATGCTGGGAAGAGCACCTTGCTCTCAGTGGTCAGTGCGGCAAAGCCGGAAATTGCGAATTACCCTTTTACCACCTTGGTGCCAAATCTGGGTATGGTGAATTACCGCGATCATAAATCTTTTGTGATGGCCGATATTCCAGGAATTATTGAAGGTGCCGCCGAAGGCAAAGGGTTGGGACACCGATTCCTGCGTCACATCGAGCGCAACGCGTTGTTGTTGTTTATGGTGCCTGCCGATGCAGAGGATTACGCGAAGGAATACGAGATTTTGCTCAATGAATTGGTCAAGTATAACCCTGAACTTGCCGATAAGGATAGAATTCTTGCCATTACGAAGAGCGACATGCTTGACGAGGATTTACAGCAGGAAATCAAGGCCCAATTACCCGAGGGCATCCCCCATATTTTTATTTCATCCGTTGCCAACAAGAACATCATGCCCCTCAAGGACATGATTTGGGAACGACTCAATGCGCCCGCCTAATGTTTGAGGTCGTACATAGCTTCGATGTGGATGCGATGTACGTATTGAATCATTGGTTGCCGGCCAGCACCGACACTTTCTGGCTCGCGGTAACCAAAACCATCACCTGGATTCCCCTCTACGTGGTCATGCTGGAGCGATTGTTCAGACGCTCGGCGATAGACGTATTTATCAAGCGATTGGCCTTGGTGGTTCTCGGCGTTTTACTTTGGGATCAAGGTGCAGAGTTTTTTAAGCATTGGATCGCCCGCCCACGTCCCTGCCAGACCATGGAAGATCTCAGGGTCCTAGTACATTGCAGTCCTTATGGTTTTTTTAGTGCGCATGCCGCGAATGCCTTTGGATTGGCCTTCTTGTTCCGAAAATGGCTGCACCAAAGTTGGTTCCCGGCGTTGTTGATTATTGCCCTTTTACAAAGCTACTCCCGCATTCATTTGGGGGTGCATTATCCTACTGATCTGTTGGTCGGTGCATTGTGGGGATTTCTCATTAGTTTCGTTTTGCACAAAATCGAAAAGACATGGAGTTGAACGCAATGGCCTATTTGGCAATATTCTTAGGCGGAGGTGCCGGTTCGGTGCTGAGGTTTGCCATGTCGAAGGCAATGGTGGCACAAGGATGGCTGCAAGGGCATTGGGCAACATTGGTCATCAATGTGCTCGCGAGCTTTGCCTTGGTTTTGATTGTCGACGCCTACGATGATAAATCGAAGCTGTTTTACCTCTTGTTATTGGGCACAGGATTCTGCGGTGGATGGTCGACGTTCAGCACATTCTCCTACGAAACGATTAACCTGATTGGTGAAGGTCGCCTCACAGAAGCCGTGCTCTATGTGGTGCTTTCTGTAATCTTTGGTGCGGGTGCAGCTATTGCGGCCTCGATCTGGGTGATGCGTGAATACGCGGCCTAGCGGAACAATGTTAGATGACCTTTCTTTAGAATGGGCTCGTCGTTCTGACCTTTCGCAAAAACACTCCAAGCATATACTCCTTCGATAGCCTCTTTCCCGTTCGGATGATTACCGTCCCAGCCCTCCGTGGGGTCGGTAGATTGGAACATCACCTCGCCCCAGCGGTTGAAGATGATCAGTTCGTAGTCTTTGATGCCCACGGCCGTTCCTCTGAAAAATTCATTTTCACCGTCGCCGTTAGGAGTGAAGGCCGTTGGAACGAACACAAGGGTTTCGGGGTTGATTCGAACCATGGCTCTTGAGGTATCAGGACAATTAAAGGTATTGATGACCACATGTTCTACTTCGAACCAGCCCGTGTCGCTGTAGGCGTGGACGAAACCCCTGTTGTTAAAATACAAGCTGCCGTCTCCCATGCCCGTGATGAGCTGGTCGGTCGTGGCTGCGGCGAGATCTGTAAACTCAATGTTTGAGGTATAGATGGTCGCCGAGTTTGGATCCAAAAGGAATGAGGAAGTCGGTGAAGGATACACCGTAATGAAATCCTGATAGTTGATTGTAATGGTGTCGACACAGCCCTCAATGAAGTAGACGGTGAGCGTTACATCATATGTGCCGGGGTTGTTGTAGGTATACACAGGCATACTATCATTGCTCAATACGCCGTCGCCAAAATCCCAATTGTAAATGACCTGTCCATCGGTGATGGTGCTGTCCCAGAAGGTCACGGTATAGGGGGCACAGCCTATCTGGTTCTCCACAGTGACGTCCGTCGCCGGCCTTCGGTAGATGCGCACGGTATCCGTGAAAGTTTCCTCACAACCGTTTTCTTCCACGGTGAGGGTGATGATTTGATCGCCCCAATTACTAAAGATGATGGCAGGTGGATTCCAGCCGCTAAAGGTTTGGGTGGAGGCACTTGGTCCAAAATCCCAAGTAGCCACAGCATTTCCTCCGTTCGAACTTTGGTTCTGGAAATTGATCACGTTCTCGTCAAAACACACCTTCCCGTTCCAGCTGAAGGCACAATTCACCGGGTTGTACAACTCGTACACCACCTCTGCGGTGTCCGTACAAGGCCATCCAGGATTCAGGATCAACTGAATGGTGTAGGTGCCGGTATCTTGGAACGTATAGGTCGGATTTTGTTGGGTGGAGGAGGCGCCAGGATTATTTGGGTCGTTGAACAACCACAAATAATCAGTTCCGTTATAGCTACTGTCCAAGAAGGTGACCGTCGTTCCGTTACACAATGTGTTGGGCTGATAAATCTGTGGCGTAGGATCCGAGACCACATTGCTTTGACACGTGGTTACATTGAACTGGTAATCCCTTCGAAGATTGGACAAGAGCACGCCGTTCGAATCGTATTCTTCGGCACATATGGCAAAGACGAACTGGCCCGTCCCGGAGGGAGTTCCGGTTAAGATCCCAGTGTTCGGATCAATGGTAAGGCTCGGCGAAGCCGGCATCGGTGCAGCTGTTGAATATGGGAAAACAAAAGGTACCGGTGTAAATGGCGGGGCTGAAGGTGGTGAAGGCGCGGGGTTGCTTTGTCCACCGCCGTGCAATGGCTGGCAGAAGCTGTAGAACACAGAATCACCGTCTAATTCCTGCGCAGAGAAATCCACATACAAGCTATCATCCTTACACATGACAATAGGTGGGTCATTATTGAACGCCGCAGAGCTGTTACAATTGGAATCTAGAGGAGGGATTCTGATGAAGTAAGAGTTGCCCCAAGTCCCTGAATTAGCCACGTTGGTGATGGTGTTGTTGCGGCAGCAACGTTGGTATACGATGGTGTATCCGTGTGTAGCAACGGGTAGGGTAGTGTTTGTGGTGTAGGACGTCTTTTCCGTACAGACGTTTGGCGGTGTTTGTAGACAAGGGTTGGCTACGACCGCAGGGATTCCGACAATCAACCCACGGGCCACGCTCAGTGTGGTGACCAAGGTGTTTTGGTTTGGCCCTCCGTAGATGGCAATAGGTGCAAAGTTGTCAAAAGCGGCGCCCGACGAGTTACAATCTCGATACAGGACTAGTTTGATTTGGTAAGTATTTCCTGAAGCTGCGCTACTCACACATTTATACGAAATCTCCCCACCGACAAGGTGTGCTGCATGGGCCGGTGCGAATGACAAAAGGCCAACGAGTAAAATCAGGAGTTTGCGCATGCGCTAAAAGTACCAAATATTGTGCCTAGATAACACAATTAAAGCGCCATGGTTTCGAAAGGAATAATTGTGTTGAATCCATTGGCCTCCAACCATTGGCGATTTTCCTCAAAGCGAGTGAGCATCACGAAATCTCCGCCCCATCCGCCGAGGCTTTTTACTTGGCCACGAATGCCCTTGAAAGGCCCTTCAATGGCACGCTCAAGTCCCAAATGATCTGCGATCAGAAGTTCGTGTTGTTCGATGATGGATTCGAGTTCATCTAAGGCGTTGGCCTGACGGAAGCCTTCGCTCAATTGCGAAATTTCGTGGCATTGTGCCAAAGAGAAGGGTTTGCGTCCAACTAATTGTAAGCTGCTATCGGTCTGCTGTTTGGCGCCGCGGTAGACGAAAACGACGGATTGAAGTACTTCAGGTAATTGGACCGACAATACCTCCGGCTTCCCATCTAGGAGGGCATAGGAAATGGCCCCACTCGCCTGTGCACAAGCCAAATCGTAGCCACTGCCGCCGTGTAGTTTTCTATAGGTTAAGGCATCAATCTCAGCCCATTGTGCAAGAAGCGCACATAGCGTTGAAGAGGTGCCGAGGCCCCAAAGTCTTGGGAAATCAACCTTGGTCTGTACTCGTACGGGAGCGTTCCAAGCATTGGAGTTGCGCACCGGTGCTAGAAACCCTTGAAGTTTTTCGGCCATGGCCGCTGAAGTGGAGTGAAGGACGCGACCCTCGTGATCAAAACCTGCGGTGAACCATTGCTGATTTTCGTGATCTAAGGCTTCCCAAAGCACATGCTCAGGACCTTGATGAGATTCCACGCTGAGGTGTTGCCCGAAGGAAGTTGGCATGGCAATGCCTCGCGCACTTTGCGTGATTGCATATTCGCCAGTCAACAATAGTTTTCCGTGGGCGGTGAAGTTCACGTCGGCTTATTTTTCGACTTTAGGCACAGGTACTCCGCGTAGTTCGCAGAAGTAATTGACTACTTCGCGGTGGTGCGGGACCTTATCTTTAAAGAAATTGGCCACTTGGATTTTTTCTTCAGGCGTTGCCTCAAGCTGGGTCAAGATGTTCATCAGGTGCATCTTCATGTGCCCTTTTTGAATCCCAGTCGTTACAAGTGCACGAAGGGCGGCAAAATTTTGTGCCAAACCGCTCACGGCAACGATGCCCATTAATTCTTCCGCATTAGGCTTGCCAAGCATTTCCAAAGAACGCACCACGAGAGGGTGTAATTTGGTCAGTCCTCCCACAACCCCAAGGGCCAATGGAATTTCAATCCAGAACGTGAATGATCCATTTTCCACACTACAGCCGGTCAAGCTCTTGTACGATCCGCTGCGGCTTGCGTGGGTATGACATGCGGCCTCAACAGCACGGAAGTCATTACCGGTGGCAATGATCACTGCATCGATACCGTTCATAATTCCCTTGTTGTGGGTGGTGGCTCTGTACGGTTCGGCATTGGCAATATCTACGGCGCGTTTGAATTTACGTGCGAATTCCTTGGCGCTTACTCCTTCGCTGGCTAATTCCTCTAAGGGACAGCTCACTGAGGCTCGTACCAAACACTTCGGGGTATAGTTGCTCAAGATACGCATCACTACTTCGAGCTTATCTCCAGATAGTTTTGGGTGCTGAGCTGCGAATTGCTCCAAGGACTTGGCCATTTCCTCGAGGTTCGAGTTAATGAAGTTCGCGCCCATAGAATCACACGTTTCGAAGGTAATTTCGAGCTGGTAGTAGTTTTCTAATCTGTCGGTTGCATCGACTACGGTGATTTGGCTGATTCCGCCGCCGCGTGCTTCCATATTCGCCACGATTTCTGCGGTCGCCGCTCTCAATTCTTTTTCTAAAGCATCAAAATCTTCGAAAAAAGGAGTGGCATCTCCTTCGTACATGAAGTGTACGTGGCCAATTTTTTCAGTGCTCAATACCTCCGCCGTAAATCCGCCACGGTCCATCCAAAAGCCAGCGCTTTTCGCCGCTGCGGCCACCACTGAGCTTTCTTCAATGGCCATAGGGATGGTATACAACTTCCCGTTGATATTGAAGTTTGGCGCCACACCATAGGGCATGTAATAGTTGCTGATGGTGTTTTCGATAAACTCGTCGTGACGTTGCTGCAACGCGGCATCTGCATGCCAGTAGGTGGTGAAAATATCACGTGCCTCTTCCGGTTGGTCAAAGTTGTTGTTGACCAGCCATTCTAATTTCGCTGCTTTACTGAGTTTTGAGAAACCTTTGATGGGATCTTTCATGTCGGCGGATTTGTGTTTGCAAAGATAACCCTCTGCTGACCAATTTGTTTTATTCCCTTAAATCTTATGAAACATTCATAGGCACTTCCATGAGCAATACTCGGGTGTTTTCCGATGTCGATGTGAATGAAATCTCATTCAAATCCGAAAGCCCAATGGCATCGCGTGCTCCCAGTGTTTCTCCTTCAATTTCAATGCTACCTTCAATCATAAAGAGGTAAAGGCCATTGTGAGCATCGTTGAGCGTATACGATTGAGCCGTTCCTGCATCAAAGGTCCCCATGTGGAACCAAGCATTCTGGTGAATCCAAACCCCTGCATCATCCGCATTAGGACTCAGGACCTGGTGCAGCTCATTGTGGGTGGCCAAATCTGGCAATTGTATCTGGTCGTATCGCGGGGTAACATTCTTTTTATTTGGGAAAAGCCAAATCTGCAAGAACTTCACAGGATCCGAAGTGCTGGCATTAAACTCACTGTGCTGAATCCCCGTTCCGGCACTCATGACTTGAATCTCCCCCGTTTTAATGATGGCCTCATTTCCCATGCTGTCCTTGTGCTTGAGTTCACCAGAAAGGGGAATCGAAATGATTTCCATGTTATCGTGCGGGTGTGTGCCAAATCCCATGCTAGGCGCAACTTCATCGTCGTTCAAGACCCGCAGCACACCGAAGTGCATTTTCTGCGGATTGTAATAATTCGCAAAGCTGAAACTGTGAAAGCTTCTGAGCCAGCCGTGGTTGGCGGCACCTCGTGATTGGGCAGGGTGGAGTACTTTATTCATGTCGAAGTATTCAATTTCGATGTTATAACATCAAATCTCCAATAATGTTCTTTACCGGAGGAGGGGAAAAATTTAGGCAGTGTGTTTTTCGATCTCGCTATCGATGGCGTTTTGAACATGAGCTAATTCTTGAGTAAATTCTCGAAGAATATTCAGTCGACGCTCCACTTCAACTTGATTAATTCGGCCATCACTCTCAGAGGCAAGAACAACATGTTCGAGAACATTTTTCATCTCGAATTTTATTCTATTCACAATGCGATATTCGTCTTTTTTCAACGGATGCATTTTCTCGGATTGTTTGATTAGGTTAGAGTTACAATCTACAAGTTTATTGTGTTCATTGGACGCCGGGCTGGATGCTATTATCAACAAAAAGCCCCTTGGCGTACCAAAGGGCTTTTGGGTGGTGATGGACGGAATCGAACCGCCGACACATGGATTTTCAGTCCATTGCTCTACCAACTGAGCTACATCACCGATAGGGCGGCAAATATACACCCACATTTGAAATGAGGAAATAGGAAAAGAAAAAAGTTCAATTGTTCAATTCCTTGTACTTCAAGAGATTCTGCAGGAAAAGCGATGAGGAGTGAGGAATTAAGCTCATTTTTGCAGGGTGTTTATCGCGATTGACATAGGGAATACGATGCTTAAGGCTGCGTTCTTCATAGAAGGTGCGGCTGAAGAGTTGTTGGTCTTACCGGCAGAATCACACGTGGATGAATTTGTCGCAGGAATTGAGCGTTGGCTATCTCATTCAAATGAGGTAGAGGCTTTGGCCAGCTGCAGCGGCCACTGGCCATTTGCCATGCCTAAGGAGGTGAGGCGCATTACCGCAGAGTCGAATTGGCCCCTAGAAATGCATTACGATACGCCCCAGACCTTGGGTTTAGATAGACTTCTCCTCGCGAATGCGACCTGGCTAGAGTTTCAGCAGGACCTTTTGGTGATCACAATTGGAACCTGTATTACTTATAATATTGTTAAAAATGGTGCCTTCAAAGGAGGTGCTATTAGCCCTGGATTGCAGATGCGATTCCGCGCTATGAACGACTATACCAGTGCCCTGCCGTTGGTGAAAGGGAACCCGGAAGCACCCATTTTAGGGACGAGTACGGAAGGAAGCCTACAGGCTGGCGTGAATGTTGCAATAGCGAAAGAGGTGGAAGGTATGAGTGCCCAATTTTGCCATGAATTCGACCTCAATACGGTGGTCATTTGCGGTGGGGATAGAAATGCTTTGCGAAACCACTTAAAAAAGCACATATTTGCACCCTCGAATTATGAACTACATGCCCTCAAACGCATTCACGAATATTTTAAGAATCAAGGACTTAGTTAAGTCTGCGTTTCTGCCGTTGGGCATTGTTTTTACCCTCACCTTCAGCCAATTGGCTACAGCTCAAACAAACTCGGTAAGTCCGTTGAGCATTCAAGGCATTGGTGAGACCACTTTCGGAATCAGTCCGGCCTACCTGGGAATGGGAGGTACAGGTATTGCCTATTCAGACAGATTCACCATCAACATCTTGAACCCAGCCGGTTACGCCAATATGGAATACACGACGTTGGAGATGAGTGGTGCGCATCGTTCTTTCCGTCACCAAATCCCTTCTGAGGGCATTGATCAATCAAACTTCAATACCTACTTCGACTACTTCGGTTTCGGTTTCAAGTTTGCGGATTGGATCGGTGGTGCTTTTTCATTGGCACCCTATGCGGCCAAGGGATATAATGTGAGTGTGGCAGATACCTCGGACGACTTCGGATTGTACGAATACCGTTCGCTTGGTTCGGGCGGTTACGACCAGTTTACCTTGGGTCTTGCGCTTCAGCCAGTGCCATGGTTCAGCGTGGGGGGTAATGCGAAATACATTTTTGGCGAGGAAGTTTCCAGCAACAAGACCATCATTGCTGATAACCGTTACTTATCGGTGAGCAAGACGTCCAAACACGGTATCAGTGATTTCACTTTCGACGCGGGGATGCAGTTGCAGGGCGACATCAAAAACTATCACATGGTCGCTGGGGCAGTATATGGTCTCGGCGGTGAGATGAATGCTCGTGAGATCACGACGCAATACACCTTCATTAATAGCGGTATTGTGGAAACACCCATTGATACCCTGTATTACAACTTGGCCAGTGACGGTTCCATGATCCTACCGTCTTTCTACGGCGTGGGCTTAGGACTTAGTAAAAAGGTGGAAGGTATTCCGGTCAATGCTTGGGACTTTGTAATGGATTATCGCGTGACCAATTGGCATGAATTCCGCGGATTTGCCCCTACGGGAGATGTAGCCCCACAAACCCAATTCAGCTTGAGCGAACGTGCCAGTGCTGGCTTGGTATTCGTACCCGCCTATGTGTTCTCATCGTTGAACCGCACCTCCAATGTATTCGCGATCTCGCGTTATCGCTTCGGCGCTTCAAGAGAAATAGGTCAATACCACTGGGACGAACAGAGCTACACCACAAGAGAAGTAAACTTTGGTATTAGCATGCCAATCATCTACCGTTCTTTGGCGCCAGGTGAACAAAAGGCAAGCTTTTTGAATTTAAGTATGGGACTAGGACAACGTTGGGACGGTGTCGATAGTCATCTTAAAGAAGATTATTGGAACATTAACCTAGGAATCACGTTGAATGACAAGTGGTTCCAGAAATTTAGATATAGATAAAATCAGATGATTATGAAACGAATCCTCTTCGTATTGGGAATTGTTTTTATGGCAACGGGCTTGACGGCTCAAGAATCAAAATGGGGAAATTCCATTGCAGATTCTGTGTCATGTTTTGAGAATTACAACATCATGGGTTCTTACTACCAAGGCAAGAACTACGTAGATGCTTATGATTCATGGAAGGCATTGTACGAAACTTGTCCCGCGGCAAACATTCGTATCTACACTTACGGTGATAACATCCTAGAGGCAATGATTAAATCTGCTTCTGATGACGCGTCGAAAAATGGGTACATCCAAGAGTTGTTAGGCATGTTCGATTCTTTCGCGACTCACTTCCCTGAAGAAAAGGCCAATGCACTTTCTTCAAAGGCGTATCACTTCTACAACTACTACAGGAAAGATGCGGATAGCGTATCTAAGGCAGTAGTAATGTTTGAAGAAGCTAAAAACATGTTGGGTGATAACATGTCTGTGGCGCACATCGACCGTTACTTCCAAGCAAATGTGAAGGAGTTCAACAAGAACAAAGACGTTGAGCGTCTCTTTGAAGTATATAACAATGCTTTGGTAGCGTTGGAATTTAACTTCAACACTTTCAACGTAGAAAACTACAACCTTGGCTTGAAAGCAGATTCTGTTGTAAACTGGATTGCCTATGCAGATAGCTTAAGGCCATACGCGCAAGCAGCGAAGGCTGAATTTACGGCAGCAATGGCGGTCTACGACTCTACTGATGCATACAACAACTCTTCTAAGAAAAGAATGAAGAAAGCTGCGAAGTTGCCACCACTCGTGAAGCCAGTAATGGACGATGCAACAGCGGAGCTTGTAGGGGTATTGGATAAGGCTGAAGAGTTGAAAACCAAATACCAATTAGACGAAGAAGGCTATACCTCAGTAGATAAGCGCAAAATCTCAAACAATGAGATTCGTCTTCGCAACATCGAAGCCGTACAGCGTAACATCGAAAAAATCTTGAGCCCACTATTGACTTGTGATAAGTTAGGTCGCATCTACAACGAAGAGTCGTTTGCGGCGAATAAAGACAATCTAGAGTGGTTGAAGCGTGCGGGTAACATGTTGCAAAAAGAGCGCATGGACGACAACGGCGAGATGACTTCTTGTACTGATTTGCCAGTGTTCATCTTGATTGCAGAAACCTTGTACGAAATGGAGCCTAGCGCAGGTGCCGCAAGAAACATGGCGAAGCTTGGTGTGAACAAAGGCGACTGGGCCATGGCGAAAAAGTACTACGTCGAAGCTATCGAGCAAGAAGAAGATTTGCGTCGTAAGGCAAGCGATTACATGGGCTTGGCTTATGTAAACAACAAAATGGGTCTCTCTGGCTCAGCGAAGAGCAACTGTTTGGCAGCGGGCCAATTGCGCAAGGACTGGGGTAACCCATACTTGTACCTAGCCACGTTGTACGCTGAGGCAGCCGGCGATTGTGGTAGCAATGCTGTGGAGAAAAATGCAGTGTACTGGGCAGCCATCAACAAGTTGAGCTACGCCCGTAGCATTGATCCAGAGGTTGCGGATAAAGCAACGAAGTTGATCAGCGCGTACTCTAAAGCGGTACCGGATAAGGGCGTTGCTTTCCAGTTGGGTTATAAAGAAGGTGATCAAGTACGCATCGGCTGCTGGGTGAACGAAACTGTAACGGTGAAGTTCTACTAAGAAACTCCCGCGAAGAACTAAAGAATCCCTCGGGCTGTGCTCGAGGGATTTTCTTTTTTACGAAATTGGTCTCATGAACCGTACAACTTTCTTCCTTGTAAGCACCTCCATCTTCCTTTTGGGAGCATGCCGCAATGATGTGAAGGAAGTACGAGAGGTGAGCGATTCGCCGCGAAATTACCCTCTTAACGAACAGATTGGCGCGACCATTACCTACAGCGATTCTGGGCAGAAAATGCTCGAGATTCACGCAGGCTTAGTACAGGATTACGGCAACCAAGACCCCGCCTATGTGTTTTTCGGAGATCGCATCCGGGTCCAATTCTACAACGGTAAAGCCCTCACTTCCACGGTGCTCGAGGCCGATACGGCACGACAGCTCAAAGACGATGACCTCTGGGCCATTGGTGGAAACGTAGTATTGACCAACGGCAAGGGCGAGCGCATGAAGACCGAGCGCTTGTACTGGAACAAAAAAGAGGAGCGCTTGTATAGCGATGCCAAGGTGCAAATCCGAACTGACGGTCAACTAATCACCGGCAAAGGATTTGAGGCAGACCAAGAATTCAATACCTATCGTATCTTTAAGGTACAAGGAGAAATTACCATTGACGATGAATAGAGCCCTACGAATTGTAGAAGTATTGTGGCTAGGTGTAGCAGCAGTGAGCGCCGTAGAAGTATATTTTGCTTGGGAACAATCGAACATGACCCGTAGCATTCAGTTTAGCCTCTTTCTAGGTGTAGCCATTTTTATGTACTTCCTACGCCGCCGATCACGCATTAAAGCGATGAACAAAGACTAGTGGAAATATTCATCCCCATACTCCTAGCCATTTTCTTTTCGGCCCTGTTCTCGGGGTTGGAGATGGCCTATTTAAGCATCAACAAACTCCACGTGGAGCTCGAGCGTCAAAAAGGACGCTTGGCCTACAAATCATTGGGGTATTTGGTGGACCGCCCGGCGCCATTTATCGCGGCCATCTTGGTCGGGAACAATGTGGCCTTGGTGTTGTACGGAAACTACATGCACCGCTGGATGGAGCCCGTCTTCACGAGCTGGGGGGCTTGGGAATACCTCATCCTTTTGATGGAAACCTCCG
This sequence comes from Cryomorphaceae bacterium, assembly GCA_038124525.1. Taxonomy (GTDB): domain Bacteria; phylum Bacteroidota; class Bacteroidia; order Flavobacteriales; family Schleiferiaceae; genus UBA10364. The sequence goes on along the minus strand of JAYPCB010000043.1, from coordinate 768 downwards.
TTTCAACGGTAGTCATTTTGGTATTGGCGGAGTTTTTGCCCAAAGCAGTATTCCGTCAAAATGCCGAAGGATTGATGAGCTGGTTGAGCATTCCCGCCTTCGTGTTGTACTGGATACTTCGTGTGCCTAGCGCCCTCATGTTGGGCATCAGCCAATTCTTTTTGAAGTACGTGTTCAGGTTGGAATTGGCCGAAGAAACCACCGCTTTCGGACGTGTGGAGCTGGATCATTATGTGCGCGAGCGCGTTCCCAATAATGTCGAAGGGGAGAATGATGTAGATCCAGAATTAGAGATCTTCAAAAACGCCCTGGAATTCCCCGAAACCAAGGCGCGTGAATTCATGAATCCCAGAACTGAAATCGAAGGGGTAGAGGTTCAAACGACTCCCGAGAAAGTGCGTGAGATTTTCATCCATAGTGGATACAGCAAGCTTTTGGTCTACGAAGAAAATATCGACAAGATCATTGGCTATGTACATGCTTTTGAGCTGTTCAAAAAACCTGAAAACATCCAACGTGTGCTCCGCCCGGTAAGTTTCATTCCAGAAAGTATGCGCGCGGACGAGATCCTCAACTTATTTACCAGGGAGAAGCGTAACATCGCTATTGTCCTCGACGAACACGGTGGTACCAGTGGTATGATTACCCTAGAAGATGTTATCGAAGAGATTTTTGGGGAGATTGAAGATGAACACGACAGCGATGCGTTGCTCGAAAAGAAATTGGCCGACGGCGAATGGCTATTTTCTGCCAGATTAGAACTGTCTG
>JAYPCB010000042.1:0-15423 GCA_038124525.1 Cryomorphaceae bacterium | reverse complement strand
TCAACAATATCCTAGCCATGAAAGTGGATATGGTGGTCATGCGCCACCCAAATCCCGGGGCTGGAGAATTCCTATCACAACATGTCGATGCCTCAATCGTGAACGCCGGTGACGGTGCCCACGAGCATCCCACCCAAGCCTTGCTTGACGCCTTCTCCATCCGTGAAGCGGTGGGGACCCTTGAAGGCACGAAGGTGGCCATCGTTGGAGATATCGTCCACAGCCGAGTGGCGCTCTCGAATGTGTTGTTGCTTCAGAAAATGGGGGCTGAGGTCATGGTTTGTGGTCCTTCTACTTTGGTGCCGAAATACATGCACACCTTGGGGGTGAAGGTGGAATACAACCTACAAAAAGCCATTGAGTGGTGTGATGTCGCGAACATGTTGCGCGTACAGCACGAACGTCAAGATATCAAATACTTCCCGTCTATCGCGGAGTACCGCGCACAATATGGATTGACCATGGAGCATTTGGACGGATTGGAAAAGCCGATCACAATCATGCACCCTGGACCGATCAACCGTGGGGTAGAGATCACCTCTGAGGTGGCCGACAGCGAACACTCTATCATCTTGAACCAAGTAGAAAACGGGGTGGCCGTACGTATGGCCGTCTTGTACTTGCTCGCGGAGAAGCGCAAACTCAATAAGGAATAATGGCACTGGAATTGGTAGTCATGGGTGCGGCAAGTGCCACCCCAACGTCGAACCAATACACGACCTCGCAACTGTTGAAGATGCGGGAACACTATTTCCTCATCGATTGTGGCGAGGGTACTCAGAAGCAATTGCGCCGAAGCAAAATCAAGTTTTCGCGCATCAATCACATTTTCATTTCACACCTCCACGGCGATCATTTCTTCGGTTTGGTGGGGTTGTTGAGCAGCTTTCATTTGTTGGGCCGCACGACGCCATTGACGGTCTATGGTCCACCAAAGTTGAAGGATTTGATTTTGGCCCAATTCCGCGCTTCAGGCACCTTCACTTCCTATCCCATCCACTTTGCGGTGACCCAACACAAGGTACCGCAGGTGTTGTTGGAGACGGACGATTACACCATTTCGAGCTTCCCGCTCAAGCACCGCATCGCCACGACAGGATTTTTATTTGAAGAGAAAGAGCAAGCGCGTAAGCTCAATAAGCCGGTCGCCGATGCCTATGGGGTGCCCGTATGTGATTACCACTGGATCAAGGACGGTAAGGATTGGACGAGTGAAGAGGGCCAATTGGTCCCTAATAAAGAACTCACCTTCGATCCGCCCGCCGCATTGCGCTATGCCTTCGCCTCCGATACGATGTACACGCCCGATACCGCGACCTATGTTCAAGGTGTGGACCTCTTGTACCATGAAAGTACCTTCTGCGAGGACAAGGCCAAACGCGCGCAGGAAACGATGCACAGCACGGCAAAGGAGGCGGCCATTGTGGCGAAAGAAGCGGGAGCCACGCATTTGCTTTTGGGCCATTTTAGTGCGCGCTACAGAGACTTTGGGCAGTTCAAGGAGGAAGCTTTGGAGTGGTTTGATTCCGTTTGGTTGGCAAAAGAACTACATTCGTATAGCTTGAGCTCAAAAGGGCTGAAAGTAGAGTCCCTAATGACGAGCCCCTCGGATGAAAAATAAAGCTTTAGCAGTATTATTCCTGACCATCTTCCTCGACCTCATGGGGTTTGGGTTGATCATACCTATTCTGCCTACCTACGCTAAGACGTTGGGTGCCACCGATGCGATGGTGGGACTGTTGGGGACGTCCTTTAGTATCATGCAATTCATCTTTGCCAGCTTTTGGGGTGGTTTGAGCGATAAGTACGGACGTCGCCCTATCATGTTGGTGAGTATAGGAATCATGGTGGTGGCCTATGTGCTCTTTGCCAATGCGACGGTACTGTGGTTGCTTTTTGCGACCAGGTTATTGAAGGGTTTTGGTGCGGCGAACTTGAGTGTGGCGCAGGCTTATATTAGCGATGTGGTGCCACAAGACCAGCGCACGAAGGCCTTTGGTTTTATTGGTGCCGCCTTTGGTTTAGGGTTCATTTTCGGACCGTCCATCGGTGGGGTGATCAATGAATATTATGGCGTTTCTGGGGTAGGGTATTTCGCGGCTATTCTGGGCGGGGTAAATTTCTTGATGGCTTGGTTGTATTTGAAAGAGTCCTTGGTCGAGAAATCTGCTACTAGCGATCTCTTCCCCAACCCGTTTAAGGATTTAGTGAGATTCCGTCACATCCCTGAGGTGAATGCCTTGTTTACCATCAACTTCGTGTATGTATTGGGCTTCTCGATGATGCAGATTACGGCCACCTTGCTGTGGGCAGAACACTTTGGATTGAGTGAGATGCATATTGGATATGTATTTGCCTATATCGGATTGTTGGCGGTGATTATTCAAGGCGGTTTGATCGGATATTTTAATAGTTGGTTCGGAGAGCGGAATTTATTGGTGCTCGGGACTTTGTTTGTGGCCTTGGGGCTATACGGAATGCCTTATGTACCGACGGATCGCTTTGGATTGGAGTTAGTGTGTATGACCTTCCTGTCTTTGGGTAATGCATTGTTGACGCCAACGGTGAGCTCGCTCTTGAGCAGCTATGCGCCCGAGGGGATGCAGGGCAAGATTTTGGGAACGAATCAAAGTGTTGGTTCGCTCGCCCGTGTGCTGGGACCTGCCATCGGTGGGGTAGCCTATGGGCTTCATTTTTCATATCCGTATTTGCTCGCGGGTAGTATCGCATTGATCGTGAGTGTTTTAGCATTTCGATTGCGTCGTAAGCATTTGTAGACGAGGGTTTTTAAGAAAATTGGACCGTGAAAAAAATTAATAGATGTTTAAACATTTAAATGCCTTTTGAGTTATACATTCGCAACCCATTTTAACAACCAATTACAAAAATGAAAAAACTAGCATTGATGGCCGCTCTAGGCCTTTTCGTTGCAAGCTGTAACTCGGATAAAGCAGCTGAAGCAACTACCGGTGAAGCACAAGAAGTAACAGCAAACGGTGCAGGTGAAACTGTAGCTTTGGACTCAGGTTCAACTGTGGCTTGGAGAGGTTTCAAAACTTACGTTCAATCTGAGCACCTTGGTACAGTGAATGTGCAAGAAGGTACTTTTGAAGTAGCGGACGGTAAGTTGGTAGGTGGTACCATTACTATTGATATGAATTCTATCACTTGTACTGACCTTGAAGATGAAGGCAAGCGCGGTTATTTGGAAGGCCACTTGAAATCACAAGATTTCTTCTTCGTGGACAGCTTCCCAACAGCAGTTTTCGAGATCGTAGAGGTGTTGGATCCTAGCGAAGCGACTAAATACAGCACCGTTACTGGTAACTTGACCATTCGTGGTACTACGAACAGTATTACTTTCCCTGCAGATGTAGTAGTGGGAGAGGAAGGTGTGAAGTTCATGGCACCTACGTTCAGCATCGACCGTACGTTGTGGGGTGCTAAATTCCACGATCGCGACGACGCTACGATTGCTGAATCGTTGAAAGATGATTTGATCGATCACAGCATTGAGTTAACGATCAAAGTAAAAGCGACCAAATAAGGTATTGGCTTAGATTAATAACGGACCCCTGTCTTTTGGCAGGGGTTTTTTATTTGCCATAAATCTGCTGGAGCGCTTGTGCTGCGGTGGTGTAGTGGAAGTTAAATCCAGCGGCAATAATTTTTGCGGGGCTCACCTTTTGACTCATCAAAGCGAGTGTAGCCATTTCTCCTAAGAGCAGTTTTAAGGCAACGCCCGGTACTGCGGGAAAGACCATAGGACGACGCAAGGCGCGGCACAACTCCTTGGTAAATGCTTTGTTTGTCAAGGGTTCTAGACCTACGGCATTATAAGGGCCCGAAGGAATGGGTTGAGTAGCAGCAAAGAGGAACATACGGGCCAAATCCTCCACGTGGATCCAACTCGTCCACTGCTTGCCCGAGCCTAGGGGAGAGGCAATGCCCCATTTTGCAAGGGGTTCAAGTTGACTCAATACGCCGGCGCCTTGGTCGAGTACAATACCGATGCGCAGTTGCACGCTACGACAGCTGCTGGATTCAAACTTCTGGGTATAACTCTCCCAAGTCCTGGTGACGGAAGCCAAAAAATCGTCTGCTTTAGGTGAGGTTTCGTCGAGTTCGTTGTGAAAGTCGCTTCCATAAATTCCAATAGCAGAAGCGCTGACCACAGAAGATGGGCCATTCTTGACTTTTTGCAAGGCATCAATCAATAATTGGGTGCCATGTACGCGAGAGTCCATGATGGCTTGCTTGTATTTTGGTGTCCATCGCTTGCTGACGGTGGCTCCGGCCAAATGAATGAGGTGGTCTGCACCTTCCAGAGACGCCAGATCAATGGTCCCTTGGTCTGTATTCCAAGCATAAACTTCTACACCCTCCATAGACAAGCCCTCTCTCGTGGAAAGAACACGCACGCGGTGGTTTTCTTTAAGAAGTTGGTTTACAATTGCTTGTCCTACCGATCCGGTAGCACCTGTAATGGTGAAAATGGCCATGGCTGAAATTTATGTTGTGAAACTAACAATGCTGCGCCACTTTTGTTATCACTTGAAACAATTATTTCTCCATGCATACCATTGAGCCTTACTACAATTGGCGCCATCTATACCAGGCTGCGGAAGATCCGCGAAGTCCATTATACGGCTATTTCAATAGTGAGGTGTATTTCACAGATAGTATCTACGACCACGTGATTCACCCACAATGGGACAGCATTGGTTGTGAGACCTTGTACTTGAAGGTGTTGTTTGTGGATTACATCACGGGTTATTGCATAATCGAGTTTCTCGGTGAATGGAACGATGCGGTACACAACGATATCATGCGATTAAAGCGGGATTTCGTGGATGAATTGATCCCTCAAGGCATTGACAAGTATATTCTGATCGGAGAGAACATCCTGAACTTTCACGCGGATATTCCGGATTATTACGACGAGTGGTTAGAAGAGGTGCCGGACGGGTGGATGGCCTTTATCAATCTTCGCCCTCACGTTATTCAAGAACTCAACCAATACGGTTTGGACGCCTATTTTGTGCTAGGCGGTACTTTGGATGACCTCGCTTGGCGCACGGGTTCTCCGAAGAAATTGTTTGAAAAAGTAAATAAGGTTGTTGGACGCAGATTAGGCTATTGATGCAGCGTCTTGAGGAACGCTAGGAAAGCGGTTCTATCATTATCGAGGGTAAACCAGCTGGCACTTTCTTCTGCTGCGGGCAACCATAGCATTTGCAGCAAGTTCTCATCAGTTTTTAGCACCCAATGATCGGCTGCCACGGTTTCGTGCGCTTTGAAATAGTTCAAAATAAGTTGTTCCTCCGGACGGAACCTCGAAACAAAGGCATGGGTAGGGGTATAAACGTGGGTCCAATGCAGAGGGCCACTAAATGAGCTGAATTCTTCCTCGATTTCTCTATTCAAGCATTCGTGCATGCCTTCGCCTACCTCTTGACCACCGCCGGGCAACTTATTCAGGTGCACTCCGCTCCAAAGTTCTCGTAGGACCAATACGGCACCTTCTTCATTTTGAATAAAGGCGTAGCACCGAGGTGTGAATTTGGTTGGCTCTATCTTTTCCATGCTCTGGTCATTTCTCTCTTGCGCGGTGGGCCAGGCAAGGCCTCTACCTCGAATCCCGCGGCTTTCATCGAGCGCTTCACCGCACCTTTGGCACAATAGGTGACCAAAGCGCCGCCGGGCTTGAGCAATCTGAACATATTTTCAAAAATAGCATCAGTCCATAGATCCGGTTGCGCACTCGGAGCGAAGGCATCAAAGTATATGAGGTCGTAAGAACCCTGTTCGCCTTCAAAAGTCTTTACATCTTCTACCAGCAGTCTAAAGGTGAACTGCTCGGCTATTTGGGTTACTACTCCAGATGTGGCGCTTAGAAATGGCGCTTCCTTACTCATGCCTTGCAAACCTACAGCTTCAATCTCTTCTTTGGTCAGCGGGAATTTTTCCAGCGCATCGTAGGCTATGGCTCTGCCATCTTGTAGCGCCTGGTCCAGGGTGAGTCGTGCATTTAAGGCAGTGCCTAAGCCCACCTCCAATATGCGAACATTGGAGGTACCTATGGCTTTCAGCCCGGCTTCAATGAATACATGCTGGCTTTCTGTGAGCGCGCCGTGAATGCTGTGGTAATGCTCGTCCAAGCCCGGCACCCACAGCGTGGTACTCCCGTCGGCACTTTGGGTAATATGTCTTTCCCCAGCGGTCGGCATCTATTTCACGTACAGTTTCTCAATGCGTGAAATAGGTCCGTCACAGAACTGTGTGTGGCAGGCAATACATGCATCCACCATGTTGTTGTGCGCCTGAATTTGAACGCCAATTTCCTCAGCGCTATGAATCTGGTTATAAATGCCGATAAAGCTCTTGGCATAGGGCTCGAAACCTTCGCCTTTCATGTGCGGCTTGGTTGGATTGGCCGTGATCATGCTGAACAGCGTCTCTGATAGCGTTGGGTCGAGCTGACCTTGTTCCAAGGAATGCTTGCGATTGGTGGCTTCTGCGTGCATGTCGCGCATGATTTGCGCAAGTTCACTAGGTTGATCAAGTTCCGGGGTCCAAGTTTGCTTTGGCGCCGTTTCTTGTTCAGGACCACCACAACTCACAAGGGTTATGAGTCCAAGGATGAAGGAAATGGTGAGAATCTTACGCATCGGCAGGACGTTCTATTTTCACTCCTTTGGCCTTGAACATATATTCTGCTACAGGCTCAGTAATGGCTTCGATCTCTTCTTGGCTCGCGCCACGATCTTCGGCATAATGGCGCAGCTGAGCTACTGTTGTCGTGTCCCAGTAGATGTACCCGTACATCACCATATTTTGGCCCTGGCTATTGGTAGGGAGCAAGAATTCGTAATCGTAATCCACGAAAAGATTATTGCTTGAATCAATGGCAGTACTCATCCAACAACCTTTGGTAGTACAAACTTGGGTAATAGGTCCAGCTACAATGGCCCAAGCCGTATCTTCTCCAGAAGTAGCAAAGTTTGAGACTAATTCTGCCGCAGAAAATGCGCCCTCCACAAAGAAGGTGCTATCGCCAAAAATGTAATATTCAGTAGCCGCTGTTTCTTGTGCATCTTGCGAATTATCGCCGTTATTATTAGCACTTTGACATGAAAAAAGTGAAAATGCTACGAGGCTTGCAAAGATGAGTTGCTTCATGGTAAATGGGTCTATGTTAATTCTCGGTTTCGTTGAGGATTCCGCAATGGGAATTCGAATAAAGCTCCTACAAATTTAGTACATTTGTAGTCCCAAATAAGCAGTGCATGAAAATAGAATTGACCACACAAAGCCGCATAGGCTCGATTGATTTTTCTAACCTTCCTTTTGGAAAATACTTGTCGGATCATATGTTGGTGTGTCATTTCAAAAATGGCCAATGGCTTGAGCCTGAGATTCGTCCGTACGGACAGTTGGAATTTTCATACGGTTTGCATGCCTTGCATTACGGTCAAGCAGCCTTTGAAGGAATGAAGGCGTACCGCAAAGAAGACGGTACGATTAGTATGTTCCGCCCGCTGGATAATTTTGCAAGATTGAATAAGAGTGCTGAGCGTTTGATGATGCCTCAGGTTCCTGAAAACATCTTCATGAATGGTTTGAAGAAGCTCTTGGAGATCGATGCACAATGGGTGCCGTCAGCAGAAGATCACAGCTTGTACATCCGTCCATTCCTATTTGCTTCTTCTGAATTTATCGCGGCACGTCAAAGTGATGATTATACCTTCTGTATCCTGACTTGTCCTGTTGGCCCGTATTACAGCGGCACAGTGAAGGTCAAGATTGAGCAAGAATATACTCGTGCTACCGGCGGTGGTATAGGATATACAAAAGCCGCAGGGAATTACGGCGGCTCGTTCTACCCGACAGCTCAAGCGGTAAAAGAAGGTTACAACCAAGTTATTTGGACAGATCACCGCGACCACCAGTACATTGAGGAAAGTGGAACCATGAACCTGATGTTGCTCGTAGGCGATACCTTCCTTACCCCTCCACTTACGGATCGCATTTTGGCAGGAGTGACCAGGCGCTCTATCATCGCTTTGATCAAAGCGAAGGGTTGGAAGATTGAAGAACGCATGATTAGTGTGGACGAAATCGTTGAGGCAGCTAAAACTGGAACTTTGAAAGAAGCCTTCGGTATGGGTACGGCAGCAGTGGTGAGTCAAATCGATACCATAGGACACCAAGGCACAAATTACTCTATTCCTGTTCCTACGGACGGCAAGGCGATGGAGATCAAGAAAATGTTGAATGATATCCGCACCGGATTAGTGGAAGATACCCACGGGTGGATGATGGATGTACAGATCGCGGAACCCGCATAAGTACTATCCTACGAAGCTTTACAAAGGCCGCTTTTGCGGCCTGTTGTATTGGAAATAAGGTTCGAGCATGTGCACGAGTGCCGCCGTGTCAAGGCCAACCACACTGTTGTAATTTCCTTCGATTCGTTTGATGTAGGCCTGGCCAATCCATTCTTGGATGCCATAGGCTCCGGCTTTATCGAAAGGCTTGTAGGTCTCGATGTAATGATCAATGGCCCATTGTGGTATGGGATGAAAGTGCACCACCACGGTACTCACCACACTGCTCATGGGCATCAGGTTTTCAGGATCGATCAAGGTCATGCTGCTGTGCACTTCGTGCGTGGTGCCGCTCAAGGCTTCTAGCATTTCTTTCGCGGCAGCAGCATCGGCAGCTTTTCCAAACCTGCGTCCGCCTTGCCAAACCTCAGTATCGCTGGTCAAGCCTATTTGACCTTTTTGAAGAAGGGGCAGCAGGGCTTCCGCTTTGAGTTCGCTGACAAAGGTTGCGGTTTCCACAGGGCTGAGGTGTGCGGGGGCAGTTTCATCCAAATCCAACGGAAGGGCGGTGAAGGCGAGGCCCAAATCTTTGAGGAATTGGGCACGGCGAGGGCTTTGTGATCCTAGGACCAATTCTTTCGTGAGCTTCATTACCAAGTACGGTCTTCTTTACGTCCCCATTTGCCGTGAATCTTGAGCAATTGCTCCAATACATCTCGGACACAGCCATGGCCGCCATTCACAGGGCTCACGTAATCCGCAATGGCCTTAATTTCAGGCGCAGCATCTTGCGGGCAACATGACAGTCCACACACTTCCATCACATCGTAATCAGGAAGATCGTCTCCCATATATAGGATTTCCTCATCGCTGAGGTCGTAGCACATTTTAAGGTCTTCATACGCTTCCATCTTGTGTGATGCACGCATGTAGATGTCTTTGATGCCCACCCCTTGTAGGCGCTCTTTCACATCCGGAGAAGTTCCCCCGGTGATGATGGCCATTCGAATGCCATTGCGCACTGCCAATTGCAAGGCATACCCGTCCTTGCTGTGCATTTTGCGCACGGGCTCAGCGCCAGGGATGAGTAAGATCTCTCCGTTTGTCAGTACCCCATCAACGTCAAGGACCACGGTAGTGATGTTCTTGAATTTCTCTTTGTAATTCATCAGGCCTTGTGTTTTGCTATGCTTGCGCTTAAAAGGGTGTAGATTCGCTGTATTTCCGGATCACTTATTCGTTCCAAGTGCGCATCAATGGTTTTTTGGTCGCCGCGTGCTGCCGGTCCGGTTTGTGCGACTTGTGGTCCCATGGCGATGGCTTTGTCCGGTCCTTGCTTCATAATGGCAAACAAGGTTTCCACCGGAAGGTTGTGTTCTTTGGCGTGTGCAAAGGCTAGGGTGTAGAGGTGGTTGGTGAAGTTGTTGACCATTACGGCGCTCACGTGCAGCTGGTTTCTCCCCGCACTATTGACCTCATAGGTCAGTGGTGAAAGTGCTTTTGCGATGTTCGTCAAAATGGCCAGGTCCTCATCGGAATGGGCTTCGAGTAGAAAGGGGACTTGGGCCCAATTCACTGTTGCGCCCTTCGTAAAACTGTAGAGCGGATAAAGCACACCACTTCGTGGCGTCTCACACATAGGTACTGCACCAGCGGTATGCACAATCAATGCATGCTGAGGAAGGGCAACACAGACCTGCGCGGTAGCATCATCAGGCACACAAACGATAATCACCTCGGCGGTATTGGGAATATCAAGTGCACGACCGTGGGTGGTGATTTGAAAGGCATTTTGCAGTCCACTGGCCAGATGTTGCCCCAAGTTCCCTTGGCCAATAATAGCGATATGTGGACGGCCTTCCGACATTATTTACGTTCTCGTTTTACGCGTTGCGCAATGGCAATACCAGTTCCTATTGCCATGAGGATAGAACCCAACCACAAGAGGTTGATCCAGGGGAAAACTTCGGCCTTGACCAAGATAAACGGTACTTCAGCCTCGGTGTGTTCGCTGGCAATGATGACCGGTTTGTTGGTGTCGTAGTTGATGCGGTCAAAGCTGAATTTCAATCCTAATTCCTTGATTTCAGCATCTACGTGTTGTGCTTGATTGCCTTGAACAGCATAGACAGGCATCACTTTGTACACGCTATCTTCTAGGGTGGTGATGGTCAATCCTGCGCCTAAGACAGCGTATTGAAGATCACTTCCGGCCTCGGGTGCATCGACGACTAGGGTGTCCAATTCTAATTGGTACTTCCCATATAAAAAGTGGGTATCGCCGATGTTCAACTCGAGCTCAAATTCGTTTTTCCATTCGTCCGTGCCGCGCTCCTCTTCAGTGCGCAAGTCGGCGTAGGTTACGTGGGTATAGATGTCCTTGGTGAGGGTGTGTCTAGTGCTTGGTTCAGCTACATTGCCCATGCGCTCGTTGAGCTGAATGCGAGGACTGAGGTTGAACGCGGCTTCAAGCTTTCCATCGATTTCTTCGAAGAACTCTAGCTCGTAATTGATGTAATAGCCTTCTTCATTTTGTCCGGACCATGTTGCCCAATACTTGCCCATCTCAACAGTGTCGCCGAGCGATAGCAAGAGGTTTTCATTGGCAGGGAAATCTTCGTGAATGAAGGTTCTGTTTTGAGAGATGACATCCTTGTTGGCATTGCTGACCAAAGCGCCGGCAATCAATAGCCCAAAACCTACGTGTGCCACGGAGGCGCCAGCGAAGTTCCATCGCCCTTTGCCCCAGCGAATCCAAAACTCGAGGTTGGCAATCACTGCATAGTAACTCGTCGACATTAGGGTGATGTACATAGGGTTCCACATTTCCAATGCCCATGCGCTTAGGGCGGTTAGAATGGTGGTAACCACTAGGGTAGTGATTTGACGTTGGAAGAACAGCTTGGTGGAGGTTTGGCGGTACGAAAGGAATTGGCCCGCGCCGATCAATAAGGTGATAATGATCGCGAACGGTACCTGAATGGCGTTGTAGTGGGTGATAGGATCGTTCAACACCTTGTTTTCATCGTAAAGTTGAATCAAGCCCTCTGGACCGAAAAGTTTGTTGAATACAGGGTAGGAGGTGCTCAGGGTAATCTGCAAACCGCTGATCAGGAGCACTAGAGCACCAATGAACATCCAGAATTCACGGCTGTCCATGCGATCTTCTTGTTCCTTTTTCGGCAGGCCGCGGTAGCGCGCAAGGAAAAGCCCTAAGCTTCCTAGCGTGAAGAAGAGGAGGTAAATTAATAATTGGCCACTCAATCCTAAATCCACGAAAGCGTGCACCGAGCTATCTCCCAAAATCCCGGAACGGGTGAGGAAAGTTGAATACAATACTAGCAAGAACGTGATGATCAACAGGAACAAAACCGACGGCATTACGCCCCCTTTGTTGCGTTGAATGAGCAACAGGTGGGTGCCAGCAGCCATGGTAAGCCACGGTACTAATGAGGTGTTTTCTACCGGATCCCAAGCCCAGAAACCGCCAAAGCTCAATGCTTCATAGGCCCAGGCGCCGCCCATCAAGATGCCGACTCCCAAAATGCCTACAGAGAATACGCTCCATTTCAAAGCGCTTGAAATCCAAGAAGTATAGTCTTTACGCAATAGTCCTGCGATGGCGTAGCTAAATGGAATGAGGGTAGAGGCAAAGCCCAAGAAAAGCGTAGGCGGGTGGATGGTCATCCAATAGTTCTGTAGCAATGGGTTCAACCCGGAGCCGTCCATGAAATTTGGGAAGCGGGTGAGGTAGTCCTCGAACTGGGTCCAAGGCAATCCTAGGTTTTCAGGAAGTTCACGTACTAGGTTGAAGGGACTGTAGCCCAACTGGTAATCGCCAATCCAAATGCCCAAGATCATACTCACCAAGAAGGCTTGTACGGCGGCGAATACACCAACTACGGGACCTTCAAAGTTCTTTGCAGTGTAAGTGAGAATCCATCCCAATATGGCATTCCAGAACATCCACAGCAGGAATGAACCTTCCTGACCTTCCCAGAACGCGGAGAACAAATAGCGTGGCGGCAGGTCTAAAGAGGTGTGTTTCCATACATAGTCAAACTCGAAGTAGTGGTTGGCCATGATGAAAAACAGCGTGCCAATGAGTCCAAAAAGGGTAATGGCATGTATCCTAAAGGCCAAGCGGCCGACAGTTTTCCATCCATCTCCTTTGCTGTAATAGGCGAAGGTGGACAGCAGTGCGAATACAAATGAAAAGGCCGTTAAACCCCGTCCGAGTTCAGCGGCCCATAAATGTTCTCCAATGTAGTTCATAGGGGTTATTTGTAGATTTTATCCGAATCCACTTCGTTTTGTTCGTTGTATTTCGATGGACACTTCATGAGAATGTCGGTGGCAACAAAGGCAGAGTCGGTGGCGTATCCGGTCATGGTGATTTCTTCAGAACGCTCGAAATCTTGAGGTTTAGGTTGGTTGTAGACCACGGTGCTCGCATTTCCCTTCTTGTCTTTGGCGGCAAAGGTGAGCGTGACGGTTTTCGGGTCGAAGCTCATGGGCTCCTCAAGGTTGAGGTAACCGATCACCGTAGTGGTTTCTCCTTGTTTTAAGCTGGCATCTGCGAAACTGCTGTAGGTCGCGCTGTTGCCCAGATTCACTAGGGTGAAGCCAATGAGTACTGCAATGGCAATGATGATGGCAATCTGGCTATTTTTCATTTTCCAGTTTTGTGATTTTACGGTCCAATTGGACCAAGTACAACGCCAAACCCACAAAAATGATGGCGATGACCGCTACTACTACATAAATCTTGCCGTTGCTGTACATCGGGTTGTCATTTTGTGCCCATCCCATAAGTGGCAAGCACATCGCTAGAAGCGGTAAGAATTTTTTCATTCTTGAAGAGCTTTTAATCTATAACGCAAGGAAGCGATCCAGGTTCCCACTAAAATCCAGCCTATTACGGCGGGGTAGAAAACCATGCGCAGTCCGTTATCTAAATCATAACTGTTGAATCCTGGGTTGCCGCCGTTGCCAGGGTGCAAGCTGTCGGTCATGCGAGGGAGGATTCCGATAAAAACAATCATCATCACAAATGCGAAAATGTTGTAGACGGCTGAGATTCTCGCCTTTTTACGTGCGTCGTCCATGGAATTGCGCAATACGAAGTAGGCCAAGTAGATGAGAATGGTGATCGCCGTTCCGTTGAGTTTTGGGTCATTTGTCCACCAAGCTCCCCACGTAAATTTCGCCCAAATCATCCCTGTGAACAGTCCCATGAATGAGAAGAACATGCCCATCTCGGCTAGGCTGATGCTTCGGCGATCTTTGGCTAAGTCTTCAGTGCCCAAAAAACGAATGGCGTTCCAAAAACTTGCCGCCATCATGGCCACCATAGCGAACCACATGCTGACGTGATAAAACAAATTGCGAATACTTTCTTCAATGATCGGGAGATCGGGCACCTTGGTCAACAAACCATAGATCAAACTATACGCGACCAATAGCAACCCCAATACCTTGTAAATGCTTCCTTTCATGTGTTGTTTTAATCTTGCCAAAGATACGGAAAGAGTAGGTAGGCTAGCAGACCTATTCCCATATCTAAAGCAACTAATGTTCCCAATATATTGGCGGCATCGGTAAGGGTCACACCCACAATGGCTTGCAGGTTTATGGCACTGGTCAGTTGGAGCACTGGAAAGAGCAGAGGGATGGCTAAAATGGCGCCCAACGTAGCATTGCCTTTGGTGCGGTGTGCGATGCCGCTTGTCAAGGTCAAGACCACACTAAATCCTATTGCGCCTAGCATGAGTCCAATAAAGAATAAGGCGGTGTTGTACACGGGGTTGCCAAAGAACACGCTGAACAGGCCCCAAGTCGCCATACTCAATAACATCATGTATGCCACATTGAACAACATCTTAGCGATAATAGTGTGCTTGGCATTGGCGATCGTTTGGTAGTAATAGAAGTAGGGTCCGCTTTCGAATTCGAAGCTTCGAGAAGATAATTGGACTGATCCAAAAAAGACGACTACCCAAAGCAAGGTGTTCCATGCCGAATCTGAAGGTGTGCTGCCGCTCAATAAATAAATGAGGTAGGATACACCAAGCAAGTACAGCCCTAGCGAAAAAAGCACATTGCTATTTCTCACCTCTTGGCGGAAAAAACGAACCAGCAAGCGCATAATTTTTTGCATTTCACAAAATTACATCAAACTATTCCAGCACCTTTGATGTTTATCACAAAAACCCCGGACATGAAACGAATTTTATCCCTACTATCATTTGTGTTGTTATTCTCTTGCAGCAATGGCACACAAAAATCCACCTCAAAGACACTAGCCATGAGCGCTCCACCTATTGATTTCTACACGCTAAACACATCAACCATTGAAGGACAGCCATTCTCATTTTCTGCCTTGAAAGGAAAAAGAGTATTGATTGTGAATACCGCTTCGAAATGTGGCTACACCGCACAGTACGAGGATTTGGAAAAATTATACCGCAGTTATGGAGGAGATAATTTCACGGTAATCGGTTTTCCATCGAATGATTTTGGTTGGCAAGAGCCCGGTTCTGAAAAAGAAATTGCAGCATTTTGTTCTTCCAAATTTGATGTGACTTTCCCTATGATGTCCAAGGTGAAAACAGGGGCAAGTCGCGGTGATGATATTTACCAATGGCTGTGTAATAAGGAACAAAATGGCGTTTCTGATGCCAAAGTCAGCTGGAACTTCAACAAGTTCTTGATCGATGAAAATGGCCAATGGGTAGCACATTTCCCTTCTTCCACGAGTCCGATGAGCATGGAAATCGCGACCTTTGCTGCAGGAAAGTAAAGACTATGAAACTTGATATTCTTGCTTTCGGTGCCCACCCCGACGATGTCGAGTTGGGCGCTGGAGGCATTCTAGCTACTCATGCCGCTGCCGGCAAGAAAGTGGGGATTGTGGATTTGACCCGCGGTGAGATGGGTACACGAGGTACTCCTGAACTGCGCGATGCGGAAGCCGCTGAGGCTGCCAAAATTCTAGGATGTGTGGTTCGAGAGAACTTGTGCATGCCTGATGGCCAAGTCAGCTACGATCATGAATCACAATTATTAGTGGCGAAAATGGTGCGGAAATACC
>JAYPCB010000041.1:2929-15481 GCA_038124525.1 Cryomorphaceae bacterium | reverse complement strand
GCCAAGACCTTTGGTCGGTCCACCCCGTGCACGAGATGCACAAAGGAGGCCATGTATTTGATTTTATTCGTCTGAATATGACCGATCATGTGCCAATGGATATCCTTCGGCATCACCTCATGCTTCTGTGCCATCTCTTGGATTTTATTCTCCCCAAAATGGCGCTGATCTGCATCGTAGGCCTCCATCAACAACTCCACCGGCTTGGTCTTGCTGACCGCGATGAGTGTGGCTTTGGGCCCAATTTTAGTACGTAAATCCTCTAAAGATTCTGCAATGGTCATTTGAACACGTGAAGCAATAATCCGCTTCGTAGTTTAGGCTCAATATACGTGCTCTTTGGAGGCATTGACCCCCTATTCTCGGCAATTTCTTTCAATAGTTTTACACTAACTGGAGGCAATCTGAACCCAAGATTATACCCTCGTTTTCCCATCGCGGCACTCATGTCTAAATCGCTCTGTCGCACGTACCTCAGCCGGCTATCATTGCGCTCATCGTGCACCTCAAACAAGGGCTTCAAAATACTGTCCAGCAACAACTGTGTAGCCAGCACTTCGTCCGCGGCCTTATCCTTGTGAATCAAACCGTACCAGCGGCCTTCCCAGTACATTTCGAAATTATGCTCGCCAAGCTCCGCACTTGGACCATCAAGGGGAACCACCGAATAAGCGGTACCTAAATCACTCACATCGAAAACGCGGTCCTCCAACTTCATCCAACGCTCAAAGGCCTGTATGCTCAGCTGTTTTTCGCTCATGAACATACACAGCACTCCTTGGGCCAATGGATTCTCCGGCCTGCCCTCAGCCACCCTGACCGAAGAGGCCAATCTGTGGTGCCCGTCGGCAATATATTTGGTGCCGGCCTGCGCAAAAAACTCCTGCAGCACCCCTACCCATTGTTCAGGGACTGGCCACAGTTGGTGTAAGTAGCGATCCGTGGAAGAAAACTCATATTCTGGTCGGTCCAATTGTACCTCAGCCAAACATTGCTCATACGCCTCGTTCACCGAACCAAAAATGAGCACCGGCTCCGCCTGAAAACCGGTCGCATCCAGGTATTTCTCAAAGAGCTTCTCCCGACGTTCCAGCGTTTTCTCGTGCGGCAAGGTCTTGCCCTGCGCCACACTGTCCGCATCCAACAACCCGATCACCCCTAAAAACTCATGGGTCGGCGTTTTCTGACGGTACAAATAATAGGTGGCCAATTCTTCCTGCAAGAACACCCTTTCTTCCATGAAGGCATCGAAACGCTCCCTCACCGCCTCAAAACGACGTTCGTAACTCGCCTCAGGCAGAGCATTGGGATTAATGACGTGCAAGAAGGTATAGGGATTGTTTTCGAGCTTGTCTTCAAGTTCGTAAGGCTCATAGCTGATGTACGAGCGTGTTGCAACCAAATATGCCTTGTCCCTCGTGGGACGGGTGGCTTTGAAGGGATGTAACATGTTGGTGGTTCTCTTTGGGTCCCTCCAAGGTACGCCGACCGCGCAACATTCCCCAACAAAAAAGCCCCGCTCCGCGGGGCTTTTTTAAGAATGCTAAAATTTTTGCCTTACGCTTCGGCTGCTAGGGCATCGATGTGCGCCGCTAGCTCAGTTCCGATGCGGTCTTGTGCCTCACCTGTTGCCGCACCAATATGCGGTGTCAAGCTGACCTTTCCGTTCATCAACACCTTAATGGCTGGGGTTGGCTCGTTCTTGAACACATCCAATCCTGCACCGGCAACCTTGCCGCTTTCAAGGGCATCCAACAACGCCTCTTCATTGATCACCCCTCCACGAGCTGCGTTCAATAAGAATACGCCGTCCTTCATCTTGGCAAGTTCAGCCTCACCAATGAGGTCCCCACCTGGTACGTGCAATGAGATGAAATCACTCTCTGCCAACACGCCTTCGAATCCTACGTTCTTACAGGTGAAGGTCGCAGATTGACCGTCGAAGAAATCTAGGCTTACCTCCACATCGTCATTGTGCATGTCCGAGAAAACCACTCGCATACCGGCACCAATGGCAAGTTTCGCCAAGGCTTGGCCGATACGACCGAAACCGATAATTCCTAAGGTGCGACCCTTCAGCTCAATACCGTTGGCATAGGCTTTTTTCAAGGTTGCAAACTGCGTATCACCGTCCAAGGGCATTTGGCGGTTTGAATCGTGCATGAATCTGACCAACGAACGCATGTGCGCCATGACTAATTCTGCTACAGAATCCGATGAAGCTGCAGGTGTATTGAACACCTTCAACCCTTTGCTACGAGCGTACTCTACATCGATGTTGTCCATCCCTACACCGCCGCGGCCGATCCCTTTAATAGAAGGACAAGCATCAATCAAGGCTTGACGTACAGTGGTCGCTGAGCGTACCAACACCACATCTACCTGGTGTTCGTTAATGTAGTTTTCTAGTTGATCCTGAGCCACCTTCGTGGTAATCAGTTCGTGGCCAGAGGCTTCAATGGCCGCTGCGCCTGATGCAGAAATACCATCGTTTGCTAAGACTTTCATGCGTGTTGTTTTTCTAATTCTTTCATACAATCTACCAATGCCTGAACGCTATCGAGGTCCATGGCATTGTACATGGAAGCGCGGTAACCACCCACAGAACGGTGTCCGTTGATTCCACTAATATTGGCTGCTTTCCAAAGTGCGTCGAACGCCTCTTTGTGTGCCGCCTCGTCCTTCAAAAGGAAACATGCGTTCATATTCGAGCGATCCTCAACCGCTGCCGTACCTACGAACAATGGGTTGCGATCTATTTCACCATAAATCAAATCCGCTTTGGCTTGGTTGCGAGCGGCAATGGCTTCAACACCACCCATCTCCTTCAACCAACGCAACGTCAACATGCTTACATACACAGAGAATACCGGAGGCGTGTTGAACATGCTCTCTTTCTCAATGTGCGTGGTGTACTTCAACATCGTTGGGATGTAGCGTCCAGATTTCCCGAGGGCATCCTTGCGCACAATCACCAAGGTCGCTCCCGCAGGGCCCAAGTTTTTCTGTGCGCCCGCGTAAATCAAATCGAATTTGCTCACGTCCACAGGACGTGAGAAAATATCCGAGCTCATATCACAAATCACAGGAACGTCCGTTTCTGGGAACGACTTCATCTGTGTTCCGTAGATGGTATTGTTCGACGTGCAGTGGAAGTAATCCGCCGAAGGATCGATACTATATCCTTTTGGAATAAAGTTGTAGTTCGCCTCCTTAGAAGAAGCAATGGCCTCTGCACTGCCTAATCCTACCGCCTCTTTCAAAGCCTTGCTTGCCCAAGCCCCTGTATCGAGGTATTGAGCTTTACCGGTTTCCGTCAAGAAGTTGTAGGCAACCATCGCGAACTGCAATGACGCACCACCTTGAAGGAAGATTACCTCGTGGGTATCCGGCACGTTCAAGGTTTCTTTGACTAAGGCGACCGCCTCGTCCATCACGGCAACAAAATTCTTGCTGCGGTGTGAGATTTCAATGACAGACAATCCTAGTCCGTCAAAATCTAATAATGCTTTAGAAGCTTCTTCAAACACTTGGCCAGGAAGAATACATGGACCAGCGGAAAAATTGTGCGTTTTCATACGAGCAATTAAAGTGAGCGACAAAGGTAAAATGTCTACATACCTTAAGGCGTAATTGGCACAAAAAGTTTAGATGATTTTTAACGGGTAATCAACAATTGGCCCCTTCCCTTACAAACGTATCAATAGTTACGGCTTTTCCGCTTCGTACACCTTAACTTTGAGGCATTGTTAAGAACCAAAATCCCATAACATGTCGAACGGAATTTTCAATGTACCTGTTGCTGCCAACGAGCCTATCTACGATTATGCACCAGGCACTCCTGAACGCGAAGCATTATTAGCCTCTTACCAGGCGCAATTCAACGCCCAAGTGGACGTACCCATGTACATCGGCGGCGAAGAAGTGCGCACGGGCAACACCGGTAACCTCACCCCACCGCACGATCACCAACACGTGATCGGCACCTTCCACAAAGGCGATGCGAGCCACGTGGAAGCAGCCATTGAAGCAGCACTAGCAGCGAAAGACCGCTGGTCAAATATGCCTTGGGAACACCGCGCGTCGATTTTCTTGAAAGCCGCAGAACTGATCAGTGGGAAATACCGCTATAAAATCAATGCAGCGACCATGTTGGCGCAAGGCAAGAACTGTTTCCAGAGTGAGATTGATTCGGTATGTGAATTGGCCGATTTCCTCCGCTTTAACGTCGAATACATGACGCAGATTTACAGCGAACAACCGGAGAGCTCTCCAGGGGTATGGAACCGCATGGAATACCGTCCACTGGAAGGATTCGTTTTCGCCCTTACACCGTTCAACTTTACCGCCATTGCAGGTAACCTTCCTTCTTCGGCTGCCTTGATGGGCAACACCGTGGTTTGGAAACCGGCCAACTCGCAAATCTATTCTGCGAACGTGGTGATGGAAATCTTCCGCGAAGCAGGTCTACCGGACGGCGTTATCAACCTTGTATACGTAAGTGGCCCTGTAGCCGGTGATGTGATTTTCGAACACAAAGATTTTGCAGGTATTCACTTCACAGGATCTACAGGTGTCTTCCAGAACCTTTGGAAGACCATCGGAAATAACATCCATAAATACCGCTCGTACCCACGTATCGTTGGGGAAACTGGTGGTAAGGACTTCGTGGTAGCACATCCTTCTGCCAAGAGCAAGGAAGTGAGTACTGCCCTAAGCCGTGGTGCCTTCGAATTCCAAGGGCAAAAATGTTCAGCGGCCTCACGTGCCTACATTCCACAGAGCATGTGGCCAGCAGTGAAAGAAGAACTATTGGCTGACCTTGCCACCTTCAAGATGGGAACCCCAGAAGATATGGGCAACTTCATCAATGCGGTGATCGATGAGAAAGCCTTCGATAAAATTGCTTCGTACATCGAGTACGTGAAAGAGCAGGGCGATGCTGAAATCATCGCTGGTGGTGGATACGACAAGAGCAAAGGGTACTTCATCGAGCCTACAGTAGTGGTGACCACAAACCCTAAGTTCCGCACCATGGTGGAAGAAATCTTCGGCCCTGTGTTGACCATCTATGTTTACGCTGATGCGGATTGGGACAGCATGCTTGACCTCGTGGACAGCACCTCTGAATATGCCTTGACCGGATCTATTTTCTCAGGCGATCGTTACATGGCCATTGAAGCCACTAACAGATTGGAGAATGCCGCCGGTAACTTCTACATCAACGACAAGCCAACAGGTGCCGTTGTAGGACAGCAGCCGTTCGGTGGTGCACGTGGTTCAGGAACGAACGACAAGGCAGGATCTTACCTCAACCTATTGCGTTGGGTCAATGCTCGTACCATCAAGGAGACCTTGGTTCCTCCAACAGATTACCGTTACCCATTCCTCGGGTAAGACGAAAAATTTTTCGTCCTCTACATAAAAAAGGCGCCCTCGGGGCGCCTTTTTTTTATCCTCTAAAGTTGTTGATTTCGCTTTTCGGCAGGTAGACCACCTTCTTCGTTTCAAAGAATTCGCCATCGAAATGTCTAGACAATGCCGAAATTCGAGCCTTAAGTGGGCCCAATTCTTCGGCTAAATCACCGCCTTTCAGATACAAGAGCCCGTTCACACGATCGGGGTCCAAATTCTTCGATGCAACCTTACCCTTAATCCAAGGCAAGAAGCGTTGCATGTGGGTCACCGCACGGCTTACCACAAAATCGTAGGGACCTTTGAACTTCTCCGCACGTCCGTGAGATGCCTTAACATTTTCCAAACCTAGGGCTTCAGCCACTGCCTCGACCACCTTGATTTTCTTTCCTATGGAATCGACCAAATGGAATTGAGTCTCTGGAAAAAGAATGGCCAAAGGAATACCAGGAAAGCCTCCACCAGTGCCAACGTCCAAGACTTTTTGTCCCGGCTTGAAGGAGTAGATTTTGGCGATGCCTAGGGAATGCAATACGTGCTTTTCGTAAAAGCTGTCCATATCCTTGCGAGAGATCACATTGATCTTCGCATTCCATTCCGTGTAGAGGTCAAATAGCGCAGCGAATTGGTCCTGCTGCTTCTGGGACAACCCAGGAAAATGACCATAGATGAGTTCTACTGTTTGCATGGGCCAAAGATAGCGTGGGTGCCGTACTTTTGCGCTACATGAAGTTCACCTTATTACATACGGACGATAAAAGTTCCGCGAGAGCCGGAACCCTTGAGACCGACCACGGCACCATACAAACTCCCATTTTTATGCCTGTGGGTACTGCCGGTACGGTCAAAGGCGTGCACACCAAGGACCTCAAGGAGGATACCAAGGCCCAAATCATCCTCGGGAATACCTACCACCTTTTTCTGCGCCCCGGTACAGAAATTTTAAAAGCCGCAGGTGGACTCCACAAATTCAACGGCTGGGACCGCCCCATCCTCACAGATAGTGGCGGCTACCAAGTGTATAGTCTCGCAAATCAACGCAAGATCACCGAGGAAGGTGCCACCTTCGCCAGCCACATCGACGGGACCAAACATTTGTTCACCCCAGAACGCGTCATGGACATTCAGCGCGAAATAGGCGCAGATATCATCATGGCCTTCGACGAATGTCCCCCATATCCGTCCACCTATGAGTACGCAAAGGACAGCATGCACATGACCCATCGCTGGCTCGATCGCTGCTTCGACCGCTTGGACCAAGTGGATCCACTCTATGGATACTCACAAAGCCTTTTTCCTATCGTTCAAGGCTCCACCTACGACGACCTGCGCGATGAAAGCGCAGAATATATTGCCAGCAAAAATGCGGATGGTAATGCCATTGGTGGATTGAGCGTAGGTGAGCCTGCCGAGGAAATGTACAAACATGCCGCAGGCGCTTGTCGCATTCTACCCGCGGACAAGCCCAGGTATTTGATGGGCGTGGGTACACCAGCCAATATTTTGGAAAACATTTCGTTGGGAGTAGATATGTTCGATTGTGTCATGCCCACCAGAAACGGCCGAAACGGCCAAATTTTTACGAGCGAAGGAATTATCAACCTCCGCAATAAGAAATGGGAAAATGTTCATGAACCGCTCGACCCCAATGGCACGAGCTTCGTCGATTCACAATATACCCTCGCCTATGTGCGCCACCTGATTCACAGCAAAGAATCCTTGGGCGCCCAAATTGCCTCTATGCACAACATCAGGTTCTACCTTTGGTTGGTAGAGCAAGCCCGCGGACACATCATCGCCGGTGATTTTGCAAGCTGGAAGAACCAAATGATTCCTAAATTGGAACAAAGACTCTAAGAAGGTGAGAAAATTGGATTGGTACATATTGCGCAAATTCTTGGGCAGCTTCGTGCTGACCATGGTGCTCATCCTGTCCATCGCCATCGTCTTTGATATCAGCGAAAAATTGGACGACTTCCAAAACGGCGCTGAACTCCACGAGATCATTTTCGATTACTACATCAATTTCATTGCCTTCTACGGCAATCTCTTCAGTGCCCTGATCCTATTCATTTCCACCATTTGGTTCACCTCACGCATCACGGCGAACTCTGAAATTGTGGCCATCTTGACTTCAGGCACCAGCTTTAGACGCCTACTTCGTCCCTATTGGATTGGCGCCACCATCATCTGTTTGATCAGCCTCGCCCTAAACCACTTGGTCGTTCCACAGACCAATATCAAACGCATTGCCTTCGAGGAGAAATACGTGACCGGTGTGAATAGACCCATCAACCAAAAGGTCCACCGCCAAGTCCTTCCCGGCCATTACGTCTACTTCGAAACCTTCTCTGGCACGCGCCACAGCGGGTACCAATTCACTTATGAAGTCTTCGAAGACCACAAGCTCGCCAGCAAACTCAGCGCAGATTTCGTTCGCCTCGATACCGCCGTTGGAAAGTGGCGCCTCGACAACTACCGCCTACGCACCGTAGATTCCCTAGGGCAAGAACACATTCTTTCCGGAAGACGTCTCGACACCGCATTATCCTTTACTTCGGAGCAAATCGCTCCAAAACTCAACTCCATCGCGACCATGAACAGTCGTGAGCTCAGCAAATTCATTGCTCAAGAGGAAATCACAGGCAACGAAAACATCGCCTCTTACCAAATGGAAATGCAAAGACGCTCCTCCTACCCCTTGAGCGCCTACGTCTTTGTCCTCCTTGCCGTAGCCCTCGCCAGTCAAAAAAGACGCGGCGGACTAGGCATCAATATTGCCATCGGACTCGTGCTCAGTGCCATCTACATCTTCACCATGCAAATCTCCCAAACCTTTGCTACCACTGGCATATTAAGCACTGACGGTTGGCTCGGGAAGACCTTGCTCTGGATCACCATCCAACCGGCCGAATTCGCCATCTGGATCCCCAACATTCTGTTCGCAGGTGTGGCGATTTGGCGCTACATTGTTGCTCCGAAATAATTGGACATGAACTTCGAAAAAGGATCACATCTGCGCGACCAGCTCAGCCTGCACTTCATCGTGTTTATCTGGGGCTTTACCGCCATCCTAGGCCGATACATCAGTGTCGATGCTGTTTCCCTGGTCTTTAACCGAACGGCCATGACTACCGTGGCCATCGCCTTGTTCATGTTTTGGAAAAAGCGTCCCTTCCGCGCCTCTTGGAAAGAAATAGGCTTCATGGCCTTGTGCGGCATTCTCATTGCCACTCACTGGATCACCTTTTTTGGCGCCATTAAAATTGCAAACATCAGCCTCACCCTGGCCGGAATTTCTACCGGCGCCCTATGGTCGGCGCTATTAAAACCAGTGCTCGACAAGGGCAAGATTGATATCATCGAACTCCTCCTCGGCGCAATTGTCGTGGTGGGCGTTGTGGTTATTTTCTATGAAACGCCGGACGCGGCCAACCTCCGCTATTTTGGGTTTTTAGGTTTAAAGGTGACCAATTATCAACTCGGCGTCCTCATCGCCCTCATCAGCGCATCGTTGAGTGCATCGTTTAGCATATTGAACAAACAATTGGTCGCACGATATCCCCTCCCTGTCCAAGTTACCTTCTGGGAACTAGGCTTTGCTTTCATCGGCGTCGGCCTCTACGACCTATTCTTCGGCTCACACAATCCCATGACCCTGTGGATCACCACGACTAGCGACTGGTACTTCATGGCCATTCTCGCCCTGCTTTGCACGGCCTATCCGTTCATCCAAAGCGTTGAATTACTCAAGCGAATGAGCCCGTTTTCCGTAATGCTCGCCATCAACCTTGAACCCGTCTATGGCATAGGTTTGGCCGCGCTAATATTCGGAGCACAAGAAAACATGACCCCGACCTTTTACATTGGAGTGGTAGTAATTTTAGCTACCGTCATTGCAAATGGAATAATAAAGGCGCAAAAAAGGAAGTCCCTCTCCTAAGGACTTTGTATTTTGCACGACCGATTCAGAATGTAACTATGGACTATCTTTCATTTGAAAAACCCATTGAAGAGCTTGAAAATCAGCTAACAAAAGCCCTAGAACTCGCCGACGAGACCGGTGTAGATATGGCCAAGACCATTACTGATCTTCAACAAAAACTCGACGACGCGAAGAAGGAAATCTACAGCAACCTAAGCGCTTGGGAACGTGTACAATTATCACGTCACCCACAACGTCCTTACACCATGGCCTATATCAACGCCTTGACCCAAGGGGATTTCATCGAAATGCACGGCGACCGCGGTGTGAAAGATGATAAAGCGATGGTAGGCGGTTGGGGAACCATTGATGGCAAGAGCTACATGTTCATTGGCCAACAAAAAGGCGTGAACACCAAGATGCGTCAATACCGCAACTTTGGTATGGCCAACCCAGAAGGGTACCGCAAAGCCTTGCGTCTAATGAAGCAAGCCGAAAAGTTCGGTCGTCCTATCATCACCTTGATCGACACCCCGGGAGCCTTCCCAGGACTCGAAGCGGAGGAACGCGGGCAAGGTGAAGCCATTGCCAAGAATATTATGGAAATGGCCCGCCTAAAAGTACCGGTCATTTGTATCATCATCGGAGAAGGTGCCTCAGGAGGTGCCATCGGCATCGGTGTTGGCGATAAAGTCCTCATGCTTGAGAACACTTGGTATAGCGTCATCTCCCCAGAAAGCTGTTCTTCTATCCTTTGGAGAAGCTGGGATTACAAAGAGACCGCTGCTGAAGTATTGAAGCTGACGGCGAAAGACATGAAGAAAAACGGCCTCATTGACGGCATTATCAAAGAACCTCTAGGCGGCGCTCATGCCAACCCAGAGGCGATGTTCGAGATCGTCAAGCGTGAGATCGTGAAGCATACCAAGGCGCTCGAAAAAATGAGCACCGAAGATCTAGTCGCTGCGAGAATGGAGAAATTCTTTGCAATGGGCGTCTACGAAGAGTAACTTAGAAGAATGGCAGAACAAAGAGCAAATCAACCCAATGCCGGACGTAATTCCGGAGCCCTCGTCAACTTGACGGCTGGAGGTCGCGTACCCCCACAAGCCGTTGATTTGGAAGAAGCTGTTTTGGGGGCCTTGCTCATTGATAAAAATGCCCTCTCAAAAATTGTAGACATCCTCCACGACGGTGCGTTCTACAACGAAAAGCACCAGCACATTTTCAAATCAGTCGTGCGACTTTTCGGTGAAAATCAACCCGTTGATATCCTCACCGTAGCTTCGGATTTGCGTAAAGAAGGACTGATGAAAAAGGCCGGTGGCGAAGTTTATTTGGCCCAATTAAGCCAAAAGGTCAGCTCCGCCGCTCACATTGAGTACCACGCCCGCATCATCATCCAAAAGCACATTCAACGTGAACTCATTCGAATCTCGAGTGAAATCATTGAGAGTGCCTTCAACGAAACAACCGATGTTCTCGAGCTGCTGGATAGCTCAGAACAAAAATTATTTGAAGTTGCCCAAGGAAACTTGAAGCGTAACTACGAGAGCTCCGAAGCGCTGATTCGTCAAGCCCTCGAGCGTATAGAACACATCAGCAAGCAAGAAGGCCTGTCCGGGGTACCCTCTGGTTTCTCTGATCTCGACCGCATTACCTCAGGCTGGCAACCTTCGGATTTGATCATCCTCGCTGCCCGTCCCGGTATGGGTAAAACTGCCTTCGTATTGTCCATGGCAAGAAACATGGCCATCGAACACGATAAAAAGGTCGCGATCTTCTCTTTGGAGATGTCAAGTGTCCAATTAATCACTCGTATCATCTCCTCCGAAACAGGCCTCAACTCTGAAAAACTCAGAAAAGGTGACCTTACGGATTACGAATGGAAGAACCTGACCTCTGGTGTAGTCGACCTTGAAAAAGCCAAGCTATTTATTGATGATACCCCGGCCCTCAGCGTCTTTGACCTCCGTGCCAAAGTACGTCGTCTGGCCTCGACCCAAGGCCTAGATGTCATCATCATCGACTACCTGCAGCTCATGACCGTCGGCGGCTCAAAAACGCAAGGAAACCGCGAACAAGAAATCTCAACCATCTCTCGTTCGTTAAAATCTATTGCTAAAGAATTAAACGTTCCCGTCATCGCACTTTCGCAGTTATCTCGTGCCGTTGAAACGCGTTCCACTTCGAAACGCCCACAGCTTTCCGACCTTCGTGAATCCGGAGCGATTGAGCAGGATGCCGATATCGTAAGCTTTATCTACCGTCCCCAGTACTATCAAATCGAAGAGTGGGAAGACGGCTCACCTTGTGAGAACGAGGCAGAAATCATCATCGCGAAACACCGTAACGGTTCCTTGGACGACGTTCGTCTGCGCTTTATCGGGGAATTGGCCAAATTCGCCAACAAAGAACAGGGCTCTACCATGATTATGGAGAGTAAAATGAACGACTCAAGCGGCTTCGACAGCCCAATGGACGGCCCTTCAGGCTACCCAGATCTTCCTACCCCGGATGCGGGAGATGTTCCGTTCTAAGCGCATGTTCGGCACAACTTTGCATCGCTTTTTTCTACTATTCATTTTCTCGGTCCAATTCCTGCACGCCCAAATCCTCGTGCCTATGGACCAAAGCAACCAACGCGACCACCTTCGCGCCTATGGCCTGATGTATTCCGCCATTGAGCAAGGGTACAACTGCCATTGGCTTCTGAACTACCGCGGCGGCTCCTTTGCCATCCTCAACGCAGATCAAAACATCGTTCGCGAAGCCATCAAACGTGGTGTTTCCTACGAAAGCACCTCCGAAGGCGTCTTACTCACCATCATGGAATCCCTTCAAAGCCCGGCAGAAAACACCAAAACTGTCGAACTTCAGAAAGTCCCCAAGATCGCCGTCTATTCACCGCCAGGTGCACAACCTTGGGACGACGCCGTCACCATGGTGCTCACCTACGCCGACATTCCCTTCACCACCATCTACGATCAAGAAATCCTCGACGGCACCCTCGATGACTACCAATGGCTGCACCTTCACCACGAAGATTTTACAGGTCAATACGGTAAATTCTATGGCTCCTACAGAGATGCCGCTTGGTACATCAATCAAAAGGCCTCTTTCGAGGCGGCGGCCAGAGAGATGGGGTATGCCAAGGTTTCACAACAAAAAGGTGCCGTCGCTCAATCCATCGCAGCCTACGTGAACTCAGG
>JAYPCB010000041.1:0-2829 GCA_038124525.1 Cryomorphaceae bacterium | reverse complement strand
ATACACGGTAGCTATGGCGAGGGATATTGGACCTTTTACGGCGGACACGATCCCGAGGATTACCAACACAGAGTAGGCGATCCCCCTACAGATCTGAACAACCACCCAAATAGTCCGGGCTACAGATTAATTCTGAATAATATTCTTTTCCCTGCCGCGAAGAAACCGCCACAGAAGACCTAGTTAAACAAGGTCCAGCGAGCACTCACCTGCACCCATCGATCTGAACGAGGTGTGCTACCGTAGGCATAATAGGTATATGGTGCCAATCCTTCCAAAGCATTGATGATTCGTACTGCTCCCACGAAATTGGCAATACGTGCTTCAAAATAAGTGGTCGCCCATGGATAACTCCCGGCCAAATAATCTGTCTGCATAGCCCAAATAGGCACACCCACCAAATACGTTGGCGCGTAGAATGCATCCTCTATACTCATATTAATACCCGCCTTCCATTCAAACTTCGTCCCGATACTGGCCTTATAATTCACCTCTGTGAATCCACCCCAATTAGGCGTAGCAAAGCCTCCGAATGAAGATTTGTAAGCACCGTACCCTTGTACACAGGCATTCCAACCCTCATCATTACTGCTCACACCGAGCTGAACTCGACCGTACATTCCGTCCCATGTAGATAATTGGTCAAAGGATTCGAAATAACGCATACCGCTCATCTGTGCACCGTACAATACCCCTTCCTTTTTCCATTTGTCCCCGGATACCCAATGTGCTTTCCCCTCATTTTTGAAATAGGGCACATCAATGGTTCTCAAGTCGTACGAATAGCCGTATAACTGTTCGAATCGGTACATCTGAGGTTGGCGCAAAATATTCCAGTGCAATTCTAGATTCCCAGAGCCAACCCGCAACTTTGCACGAACCATTGCATCAACGGCGCCCGCATTGTAACCTATGGCGTTGTATTTTAGAATGGCCCTGTATTGGTTTAATGACCGTGAAGTTGTAGAAAGCATCACATGCCCTCTTACGAACGGGGTAACTTCTGTACTATATGCCTCCGTATAATGAACGGAATCACTTCTAAATCCATCCCATCCTAGAGAGTTACTCTGCAAATGTTCCAAACCTGTGTGCAATACAGTTTGTACAACTAGTGCCTGGCCTATTCTGTTCCAAGGATAAATTCTAACATAATCCAATTCCACCTGAGCCCTGGTCAACCTCAAAGAATCAGAGTATCTTAAAGTACGTTGTTCCAGTATAGGTGCGGTTCCCGCGCTGTCCCAAAAGTATTCTGATGCTGAATTTGAATTATTTACAGCCCAGCTTCTTGAATTGAAAGAAATACTACCAGCCAAGTCTTGGTTATAGCCTATATCAGGTCTTGTCCAATACTTGATATCTAACTCCTCTTCAAAAAGCGCCCCAACGCCATCCTCAATAGCGTAATTACGCCTTAGCGTAGGCACATTACTTTCGAATAAACTTGGAGAAGATAATCCTCCATTCTGGCCTGATCTCGAATTGAAATACCCCACCTCCAATTTGGATTGTGTCGAAATATTATATGAATCCAATTCCTTTAACGAAAATTGTAACTCATGACCATCAGTACCTTCATTACGATATAGCCCCAAGGTATTATTTCGCAAGTAATCGACGTACAACTGCTTGGCTGAATCTACCGGCGCGAGTGCAGTAATTCCAAAGACTTGGCCTCCGCCGATACCTGTATGTAATCTCAAATCCGAGCGCGGTGAAGAAGAATGGAACCCACCAGGCATCTGTAAATAGCTCTTAGAAAATCTATGCCAACCGTCTAAGCCCGATTGCTCAAATGGTTCCAAGGAATTATAGCTAAGTCCACCGATGGCTGAATTTTCCCTTTGGGTCCAATTCCATGAATCCTGTAACCAAATCTGATCTTCCGCGCGTTCATCCAATAATACTGTCAAAGAATCCCAACGCTGATTTTGGTACAAGAAATACCCCTTACTATTGTAAGGATACGCTACATATCCTTGGCCATTGACTTTGACCCCAATATTGGGCAATGATTCCAATGTATCAGCATCCTCCACAACGATTGAATCCACCTGGCCAACCACAAAAGTTGAGAGCAATACAAATAATGAAAGTAGATAAGGCCTCATACAGGCGTAAACTTAATCAATAATGCTGCAATAACGCGTAAATGCTGACTTTAGCGCATAAAAAAAGCCCAACCTAGTAAACTAGATTGGGCTCGAAAAATGGCGGCGACCTACTCTCCCGCTAACGCAGTACCATCGGCGCAAATGTGCTTAACTTCTCTGTTCGGAATGGGAAGAGGTGATCCACACTGCAATAACCACCATAAACTTTAAATAAGTTTAATGTAATAACACATTGGTATGTGAACATATAAAGTCTTCGTCTTAGAAAGCCACGGGTAATTAGTACTTCTCGGCTATGATGTTACCACCTTTACACCTGAAGCCTATCAACGTCCTCATCTCGAACGACCCTTAAGGGAAATCTCATCTTGAGGTGGGCTTCGCACTTATATGCTTTCAGTGCTTATCCCAACCAGCCGTAGCTACCCTGCAATGCATCTGGCGACACAACAGGTACACTAGAGGGCTGTCCAACTCGGTCCTCTCGTACTAAAGTCAGCTCCTCTCAAATTTCCAACGCCCACAGCAGATAGAGACCGAACTGTCTCGCGACGTTCTGAACCCAGCTCGCGTGCCACTTTAATGGGCGAACAGCCCAACCCTTGGGACCTTCTCCAGCCCCAGGATGTGACGAGCCGACATCGAGGTGCCAAACCCCCCCGTCGATGTGAGCTCTTGGGGGAGATCAGCCTGTTATCCCCGGAGTACCTTT
>JAYPCB010000040.1:2134-15647 GCA_038124525.1 Cryomorphaceae bacterium | reverse complement strand
ACCGTATTTGCGGTAACATAACAAGTCGATGAAAATATCTCGTTTAAATCGCTGTCGGTATTCCACTGCAAGGAGAATCGCGTGTACCAAAGCTTCAGGATCATCACCGTTCACGTGGAGTACCGGTGCCAAGACTACCTTCGCTACGTCTGTACAATAGGTCGACGAACGAGCATCTAGGTAGTTGGTGGTAAATCCAACTTGATTGTTGATGACAATGTGCAAGGTCCCCCCGGTCTTATAACCGTCCAAGGTCTCCATCTGTACGGTTTCGTACACAATACCCTGTGCCGCAATGGCCGCATCACCATGGATGAGAATAGGCAATACCTTTTCACATTCCATTGCGTAATCGTTGTTGATTTTCGCACGTGCAATACCCTCAACTACTGGGTCAACCGCCTCAAGGTGTGAGGGGTTTGGGGCCAAGTTCATCTTGACCTGCTTGCCGTCCGAAGTCGTATGGATGGTCGTGTGTCCCAAGTGGTACTTCACATCACCATCGATGGTAATATCGTCAAAGGCCTTGCCTTCAAATTCAGAGAAAATCTGCTCGCGCGGCTTTCCGAACACGTTGGTCAACACGTTCAATCTACCGCGGTGTGCCATGCCGAGCACAAACTCTTCTACCCCATTGCGCGCCGCGTGATTCACCGCTTCGTCCAAGGCCGGGATAAGGCTTTCTGCTCCTTCGATGGAGAAGCGTTTCTGACCCACAAACTTGGTGTTCAAGAACGCCTCAAAGCTCACCGCCTGGTTCAGCTTGTGCAAGATCTGCTGCTTTTCCGTTGTATTGAGGTTCGGCTGGTTATCGTTTCTGTGGATCCAATGCTTGATCCAAGTACGACGTTCCGGATCGCGGATGTAGTTGTACTCCACCCCGATGCTCTGGCAATAAATCTTCTCGAGGTGAGAAATGATTTCGCGAAGGGTCGCCGGGCCACTCAATCCTAGTTCAGTGGCAGCATTGAATTCAATGTCCAAATCCTCCGAGCTGAGCCCGAAGTTTTCGATGGCCAATGAAGGCTCGTAGGTACGGCGCATGCGCACCGGATTCGTCTTGGTGAACAAGTGTCCGCGCGAGCGGTATCCTTGGATCAAGTTCAAGACATGAAATTCCTTGATGACCTCCTCAGGAACACCGGCACCTTCGAGGTCGTCCTCAGTGTAGATTTCTTTCGCAAAGTCGAAACCTTGGAAGAACGCTCTCCAACTGGGCTCTATCTCGTCCGGAGTCTTGAGGTAACGCTCGTATTGCTCGTCAATAAACTCGGCGTGTACGCTACCTAAAAATGAGAATCTATCCATGTAGAATCTTTGGAATTGTACCTCAAAAGTACAACAGAAAATGTGGCTGCAAGGCGCTTTATCGCAATATTGATATACTTCCTTCGTAGACCAAAAAAAAGCCCCTACACTAGGGGCCTTATATTAATATTCTTCTTCGTTCCAGAGGAAGTCTTCCTCGGACGGATAATCCGGCCAAATCTCCTCGATACTTTCGTAGATTTCTTCTTCCTCTTCTTCGATGGCTTGAAGGTTTTCTACAACTTCCAGAGGAGCTCCGGTACGAATGGCATAATCAATGAGCTCATCGCGTGTGGCCGGCCACGGTGCGTCACTCAAGTACGATGCTAATTCTAATGTCCAGTACATATATCTATTTCGAAGTGTTATTCACTATTCTAAGTGTGCAAAAGTAGTTTTTTACTTCACTTGTGCAACACCTTTTTAAAAAATGTAAGTGCTTAATACTTAGGCGTCCAGATTCTGTCCTCCGCCCCTGCGGAAAAATCCATCCAACGAGCCATAACGAAGAGGTAATCCGACAATCGGTTCAAAAAAGCTGGGATGGCTCCGTTGACCTCAGCCGTTTCGGAAAGTGCGACCACGACGCGTTCCGCGCGACGACAGACCGTTCGCGCCACATGGCATTGCGCGCTTGAGGCGCATCCACCAGGCAAGACAAAGTTCTTTAGTTCAGGTAGTTGCTCGTTCCAGCTGTCGATCTGCTGTTCTAATCTACCGACCAATTCCTCGTCCCATTTTGGCATGGGAAATTCCGCCTGGCCTTCCAATGCGAGGTGTGAACCCATCGCAAATAATTGGCTTTGAATAGCTTCTGAAAGTGGAAAATGAGCATTGGCCTGCGCCACTAACACGCCCAAATGACTGTTCAACTCGTCCAATGTACCATAGGCTTCCAAACGCAATTCCGCCTTCGATACGCGGGTTCCGTTTAACAAAGAGGTCTGGCCTCCGTCGCCTGTTTTGGTATAAATTTTCACTGCTTAATATGCTCGTTCTGTACGTCCTTCAACATAATAAATGAAGGAACGGTTCACGACGCGGTTTCCTCCAGGAGTCGGATAGTTCCCGCTGAAGTACCAGTCGCCCGGATTTGAAGGACAGCTTTCGTGCAAGTCTTCAATGTCCTGATAGATGATGCTCACCTTCGCCTTCACTCCTTCTGGAGTCAAGATTTGGGCAATCTTATCGCTAATTTCTTGTGCCGTAAATGGCTCGTAAATCTCTTTCACGAAGTTCTGTACTTCCGTATCGGCCATCTGCTCTTGGGCCTTACACTTCTGATACACCTCCTGAATCAATCCTTCCTGACCACGGTCTTTCAACAGTTCCACGGCCGCGCGGAATGCCACGAAATCTCCCATACGCGCCATATCGATGCCGTAACAATCCGGGTAGCGGATCTGAGGTGCCGATGAGGCGATGACGATGTGCTTAGGACCGAGGCGGTCGAAAATTTTCAAGATGCTCTGACGCAACGTGGTTCCACGAACGATGCTATCGTCGATCACCACCAAATGGTCGTTGCTGGTTACCGTACCGTGGGTGATGTCGTACACGTGGCTCACCAAATCATCGCGAGAGCTGTCCTCGGTAATGAAGGTGCGTAGCTTCACATCTTTCCAAGCCACTTTTTCCACGCGCGGACGGGTGTTCAGGATGTCCTGAAGGGCTTCCGGCGTCGGGTTCGTGAGACCTTGGATTTTTTCAAACTTCATCGCATTGAAGTGGTCCTCCATTCCCTTGACCATACCGTAGAAGCTAACCTCAGCCGTATTCGGGATGAAGCTCAACACCGTATTTTCTACATCGCCTTCCACCTTGTCGAGGATTTTAGGGATGAGTCTACGGCCCAATTCTATGCGCTCGTTGTAAATGTCTTTATCGTTTCCGCGAGAGAAGTATATGCGTTCGAAGGAACAGGCATTGTAGGCCAACGGCTCCTTAATCTGCTCGATGCTCACATCCCCAGCCTTTTTCACCACAATCGCAGCACCTGGAGGCAACTCTTGTACGGCATCCGTAGGCAAGTTCATGGCGGTTTGGATCACCGGACGCTCCGAAGCAACCACGACGATCTCATCATCGTAGTAATAGAAGGTAGGGCGAATTCCCGCGGGATCGCGCAACACGAAGGCATCGCCGTGACCCATCATTCCGGCCATGGCATATCCGCCGTCCCATTTTTTGGAGGCGCGACGCAAAATATCCGCCACGTCTAAACGCTTTGAAATCTCCTCAGTCGCTTGTTTTTTCGTGTAGCCCTCGTCCTTGAGCTGGTAGTACAAATCATCATTGGCCTCGTCCAAGAAGTGGCCAATCTTCTCCATAATGGTGATGGTATCGGCCTTTTCTTTAGGATGTTGGCCCAATTCCACTAACTCATTAAAGAGCTCATCAACATTGGTCATGTTGAAGTTCCCCGCGACAATCAAGTTGCGCGTTGGCCAGTTGTTCTGGCGCAAGAAGGGGTGACAAGCTTCAATGGTATTTCCGCCGTAAGTACCGTAGCGTAGGTGGCCTAGGTACACCTCACCGGTAAAGGGCAAGTTTTGCTTCAACCAAGGCACATCCTTGAGTTTCTCCACATCCGAACCCACGCCTTCCGCGATGCGTTTTTGCACTTTGCCGAAGATGTCGCCGATGCTGTTGGTATCGACACTACGGTAACGAGAAATGTAGCGCGTACCCGGTTCTGTGTTGAGTTTGATGTTTGCAAGCCCTGCTCCATCTTGTCCGCGGTTGCGCTGCTTCTCCATGAGGAGGTACATCTTGTTGAGGCCGTAAAATGCCGTTCCGTATTTCTCTACGTAATATTCAAGAGGCTTTCTAAGACGCACAAATGCTATACCACATTCGTGTTTGATCGGATCACTCATAGAGGGAGATTGTGAAGGTCAAAATTATTGAAAAATCCCATGACAATCCCACGCTTTTTTGGCTTAGATGAATTGGCCCAAATCCATATTGAGCCACTCCAGCGCTGCACCGTGCAATAACTTGCCCTTGCGCTCGTGACTCCACGGCATTCCATTGATCAATTTTCCCGGCTCTAACTCGCCGAGCGGGAAGGGATAATCCGTCCCAAGGGCCACGCGATTCTCGCCTACCAAACCGACAATATACTCGAGCATTTTCGGGTCGTGGACGAGCGAATCGAGCCAGAATTTGCCCATGTAATCGCGGGGCGCGACGTTATTGTCCACCGCACAAAGGTCTGGGCGGACGTCGAATCCGTGCTGTACTCGGCCCAATGTTGCGGGGAAGGAACCGCCGCCGTGGGCGAACGCAACTCGCAACTTTGGCAAGCGCTCAAATACGCCGCCAAAAATCATGGAGCAGATGGCCAGGGAGCTTTCCGCCGGCATACCAACCAACCATGGCAACCAATATTTGGGCATTTTTTCTTTACTCATCATGTCCCACGGGTGGACGAAGATGGCCATATCTAGGTCTTGACAGGCTTCGAAAATGGGGAAAAGTTCCGGAGCGTCGAGGTTCCATTCCTTGATGTGCGTGCCGATCTCAATGCCATTGAGGCCAATCTCTTTGCAACGGCGCAACTCTTGAATGGCCAGATCTGGCGCCTGCATGGGCAGGGTGCCTAGGCCGACAAAACGGTCGGGGTAACGGTGGCAAATGTCGGCGATGTGGTCGTTGAGGAATTGGCTCACCTCGAGGGTGTGCTCGGGCTTGGCCCAGTAGCTGAACATGACCGGAACGGTCGACAACACCTGGACGTCGACGTGTTGGTGGCCACATTCTTTGATGCGGGCCTCCGGCGACCAGCAATTATCTTCTATCTCACGGAAGAATTCGCCGTCCTTTAGCATGCGCGCTCGACAAGGAACGTGGTGGTCGAGGTTAATGAAACCGCCATAGCCAAAGCGCTCGCGAAAGTTCGGGATGTGCTCGGGCAAGATGTGCGTATGGATATCTACCGTGAAGTTTCTCGAGGTAATCTCACACATATTATACGAATCTAGGGTCGGTCTCCATCACATGTCCACATTCGGAACAGGTGCGGTGTTCTTCAGATCCGTAATATTCTTTGAAGCGGGGCAAGAAATCTGTTTCGATGTTTTTGAGCTCGAAGTAGGTTTCGTGCAACTTGTTGTTACAGTTGTCGCAGTACCACAACAATCCGTCGGTGAAGCCGCGTCCCTCGCGGATGCGTTCGACCACTAGGCCGATGCTTCCCTCGTGACGTACGGGGCTGTGCGGAGTGTTGGCCGGGACGGTCATCATGTCGCCAGGTCCTAAATGGAGTTCGTGGGCCTCGCCGTCGACTTGGACTTTGACCGTGATATTTCCTTCGAGCTGGTAGAAAAATTCTTCCGTTTCGTTGTAATGGTAATCTTTTCGGGCATTTGGGCCGGCCACGACCATCACGATGTAGTCGTCGCTCTCTGGCGTCAAATTTTTGTTGGCCACTGGTGGTTTGAGCAGGTCTCTATTCTCTGCCAACCACTTTTGAAAATTGAAAGGCTTTGGTACCGACATGGCTGTTTGCTTTGAGGTGTGAATTTAAGAAAATTGGACCCGAAATCATCGCCTCTTCCTGCCTTATATTCGTAGGGAGAGAACAGAAGCTATGAAAATCCAGAATTATATCGGTGGCCAATTCCTTGAACCCGCTAGCGGCCAAACCCTTACCAACACCAACCCGGCCACGGGCGAAGCCTATGGCACCATCCCTCAATCGAATGCGGAAGACGTGGAGTTGGCGGTGGAGGCGGCTCGGGAGGCATTCCCGGGGTGGAGCGGTTTATCAGCCGCCGAACGAAGCCGTTGGATGTTGAAAGTGGCCGACGAGATTGAGGCGAGATTGGAAGAATTGGCCCTAGCTGAAAGTGTGGATAACGGGAAGCCATTGAAATTGGCCCAAACGGTAGATATCCCTCGGGCGAGAGACAATTTCAAGTTTTACGCGACCGCCATTTTGCACGATGCCTATGAGACGCACGACATGGGGACGAACGGATTCAACTATACGTTGCGCCAACCTATTGGAGTGGCGGGCTGCATTTCTCCATGGAATTTACCATTGTACTTGTTTACTTGGAAGATTGCCCCGGCCTTGGCGGCGGGCAATACCGTGGTGGCGAAGCCTTCGGAGGTGACCCCCGCGACGGCGTATTTATTGTGTAAGATTTTGGACGATGTAGGCTTTCCAAAGGGAGTGCTGAACATTGTACATGGATTGGGTGCCGAGGTTGGTGCCGCCATTGTAGAACATCCAAACACGCCGGTCATATCCTTTACCGGAGGCACGGCAACAGGGAAGGCCATCTCGGCGGTAGCGGCACCGATGTTTAAGAAGCTCAGTTTGGAACTGGGCGGGAAGAATGCCAACCTGGTGTTTGCGGATTGTGATTTTGAGGAAGCAGTAAACACTAGTGTGCGTGCGGCCTTTGCCAATCAAGGACAGATTTGTTTGTGCGGATCGCGCATTTATGTGCAGCGACCTATATATGAGAAATTCAAAGCGGCCTTTGTGGAGCGCGTGAAGGGATTGACCGTTGGCGATCCGCTGGAGGCGGGTACGAGAATGGGAGCGGTGGTCAGCAAGGACCATTTCGAAAAGGTGCTTTCGTATATCAATGTGGCGCTGGATGAAGGCGGAACGTTGTTGACGGGTGGCAATCCTGTGACGTTAGAAGGGCGCTGTGAAAACGGGTTCTTTATTGAGCCGACGGTGTTTGAGGACTTGCCTGCAAGCTGCCGCACCAATCAGGAAGAAATTTTTGGTCCTGTGGTGACCTTGACTCCTTTTGATACGGAGGAGGAAGCGTTGGCGATGGCCAATGGCACGGCCTATGGATTGGCGGCGACGGTCTGGACTACGAATCTTCAGGCAGCGCACCGAGTGGCCTCAAAACTCCACGCTGGAATTATTTGGGTAAACTGTTGGCTGCTGCGCGATCTACGTACGCCTTTTGGCGGAGTGAAGCAGAGCGGTGTGGGCCGTGAAGGCGGCTTCGAAGCCTTGCGATTCTTCACAGAACCTAAAAACGTTTGTATAAAACTCTAACCTATGAACCATCAAGAATGGGCCAAGTCCCTACACCATAGCGCACGCACTCAAACCCCGCGTGCCCAATTTTCTACGACCGAACACTATAGCTTGGACGATGCCTATGCGATTCAGCATGCGCTCATTGCCGAGCGCGTGGCCGAGGGTCATGAGGTGGTCGGTGTGAAGATGGGCTTTACCTCGGTGGCGAAAATGAAGCAGATGGGGGTCGACGATATGATCATTGGCCAATTAACTTCTGATATGTTCATCTCTACCGAACAACCCTTGCAGCGCAGCCAGTGCATACATCCGCGCGCGGAGCCGGAGATTGCTTTTCGGTTGAGCCAAGATGTGAAAGGCGCCTTGTCGGTGGACGAGGTCATGGGCTATGTCGATGGCGTGGCCGCGGCGGTGGAAGTCATTGATTCGCGCTACGAAAACTTCAAATTCTCTTTGGAGGATGTGGTGGCTGACAACTGCAGCTCTTGCGGGTACGCGATGGGCCCTTGGTGCGAGGTTCCTCTGGGGTTGAATGGTTTGGATATGGTCCAATTCTTTGACGGCGCCATCATCGCCGAAGGAAATAGCGATGCCATCTTAGACAATCCGTTCGAAGCTCTGGCGGCCGCAACACGATTGGCCCAACAATACGGCATTGCCCTTAAGAAGGGAATGATCGTTTTTGCAGGAGCCTCTACGGCAGCCCACTTCATCGAGGGTCATTCTAATGTTGTGGTGAAAGTCGACGGCCTTGGTGAGGCTTCGTTCGCAGTGGTATAAAAGAAAACAAGCCACCCCGGGGTACGGAGTGGCTTGCTGAACAAAACCATGTCGCGTCAAATATGAATTACTCGCTTACACTCAAAATGCTGACGCACGATTAATTAATTACAAAGAGCGTGCCAAAAATGTTTTCGGGCCAATTAAAGTTTCGCCCCCACGCTCAACATAAACTGCGAACGCTCGTAGCTCAAGGGAATGCCGTTCCAGTCGCCTTGGTGATCTTGCAAGCTTGCATAGTACACCAAATCAAGGCTGAGCTTCCAAACATCCACCCCAAGCCCGAGGTTGTACCCGGCCGTTGGAGATTCAAATGTCTGGCTGTAGGCAGAGTTTCCAATGGCGTTGATAAAGTGGATACCACCTTCCGCTCGCGCTAGCTTTAACAAGCTGATTCCTAGTCCAGCATCTAACTGAACGAACTGGTGATCAAAACGTGAGGTCGTCGTAGTACCTCCCACCGTATGATTAACAATCTGAATATCTTTACCGTAGATGGCGCTTCCTGAAGCATATAATTGGTCCCCCAAAAACTGGCGGCCATATAGACCCAGGTGGTAGCCATTATCCGGCACCGTGCCCTCAAAAATTCCTTGAGCCGAACTTACTGCTTGGTCCAGCTGCACTGCATTGAGCGTGTAGTTCAAACCGGTACGTAGGCCCCAACGACTTTGACCGAAGGCTACGGAAGAAAATGCGAATAACGAAAGAAGGAAGATCTTACGCATGAAACTTTGAACTAGGTTAGATTAGGTACCTAATTACATCAATCGTGCCAATTTATTCTTGGCCTCGACATTCATCACATATAACACTTGGCGTTTATCCTCCTTAGACCGTTGGCGGAGGACGAGTTCACAACCTAATTGGTTCAAGCACAAATCATTGATCATTTTAATGTACTCGCTTCGCCTGCGTCGCTGCACTTCCCATGAGGACGAACCTAATTCTAAAAATTCATTGAGGTCCTCCGTTTGCAAACCTCCTTTGTCCAAGCGTTGAATGAATTTCCATTGCGCTTCGGTGAAGTATTGGTAGCGGCGCTTGAGGTACAAGGTTCTAATCCAATAGGTCAGAAAACCACCAATGAGCAAGAAACCAAAGAGTGAGAAGCCGAACTTGGCTTGGCTAGTTAATATCTCGTGGGAATACAATTGTGATTCTGAATTGATCCTTTTAGGCAACCTGTTTACATACTCAAATAGATAACCCTGCTCAATCTTGTCAGAATTTTTTACCAGGAGAAGCTCATTTTCCAAATCATACCCACAATGGAAACCTAATGGACTGTTTCCACGGCCAGCATTTGCATTCAGTCCATTTGGCATGGTAACATCGTAAATTATGTTATTCCGAGGGACAACATAATAAGCCTTGAGTCCTCCCATCATCATTACTGTTGAATCATTTAGGCGATGAAGATTAGAGACGCCAAAAGTGCCCCGCTCGGGAAAGGTGTTTTCAAGATCGAGATTTCCTAAACGGGCCCACTGGCCATTAGCGAATGAAAACTTGTAAAAGACCTTCTGACGCAACACATATAGTTCATCCACACCTTCATCATAAAATGCAAACTTATATGTTACGCCTTCTTCAAAATCCGGGTTATAAGGAGGGAAGTCACCCACAGAATAGACATTCCACTCCTTTCGTAGCTTACTGAAATACGTTAACAGGTTATTCTCAGTCCAAAAGCCATATCCCCCGAAAGAATAGATAGTATCTCGACGCTCAAACTGGTATGCATCGAAATTGTACCCGGTATGGAATGTAAGATCTAATCTTTCAATCGTCTGATTAGCGGTGTCTAAAGAAAATACAGAACCACATCCGCCGAATGCAGCGATTAATTTTCCATTGATCATGAAGTGATGCCCATTACCAGGTAATCGCAAGACAGAATTGTCGTAATCTTGATAATAAGAGGGAAGCGTATCTATGTTATTCGCATAAAACACAACGTGATTTCCGTTTAAAACACTGATTCTATGAATAGCTTTATCTTGGACATCGTACCAACTTATGTTTCCTTGCGAATATCCTGATTTACAGCAAGTTAAAGTCGTTAATAATGCAAGTAAAACAGTATGTGAATTATGTTTTTTAAACATGTTACAAATACGTTATCACACAAATATAGCATACTTCGAGTAAAAAAGAATGACTTTTGAATCAACCAATAAGCCTGAGCTACTAACAGAACCATGTACTTGTAGCTAAGCCAATAAGTTTAAGAAGCCCGAGAGACTTGTAGTTTCTCGGGCTTTTTTATTTCCCCACTTGGATCTTCCCTGGAGCCATTGCTCCTGAACTATCAGGGTCAAAATCACTAAAAAACAATTCTGATTAGGATTACCCCTGTTAAAATAGGGGGTCGTTTGCTGATATTTAATGTTTTTGGATTGCATACCCTTTAATTTATGGGGTTAAAAATTAAATAATTGCTAATTTTTACAACTTACCCCTATTTTTTTAGGGGGTGTTATGCCAAAAACATTAGTTTTGTCGCAAACAACCCCCTGGAATTATGAAAAAGATTGAAGCAATCATCAGAAAATCAAAATTCGACGAGGTGCGGGATGCACTTCACGATGTGAATGTGTACTTCTTTAGTTACTGGGATGTAACTGGAGTAGGACATGAAAAAAAGGAACACCTATATAGAGGTGTCGCCTACAGCTCTTCCGACATTCAACGTCGGTTCTTAAGTATTGTCGTTAATGACGATTTCGTGGACGTGACCGTAAATGCCATTCTCAGTGCGGCAAAAACTGGAGAAGTAGGCGATGGCAAAATATTCGTGGTTCCCGTAGAGGAAGCCTATCGTATTCGCACCGGAGAAAGCGGTGGACTCACATTGAAATAATACACAACACATGGACACAACACTTACTCTTACCGTAAACAACCTTTGGATGATGATCAGCACAGCGTTGGTCTTCTTCATGCACCTTGGATTTAGCTTTTTGGAAATAGGACTTACTCGTCAGAAGAACACGATCAACATCCTCTTTAAAAACTTCTTTATCATCAGCATCGGGCTAGTCCTATACGCCTTTGTAGGATTCAACTTGATGTATCCTGCCAGTTTCTGGCACGGCATCTTGCCCGATTATTTCGTGGGCCTCTTCGGCCTCGAGAGTCCTATGGGCGAAGCTGGGCTCGACCTTAGCTACAATGAAGGATACACCTATTGGACAGATTTCTTGTTCCAAGGCATGTTTGCCGCAACAGCCGCCACCATTGTATCTGGTGCTATTGCAGAACGCGCTAAACTTGGCTCATTCTTCACCTTCTCCATGCTGTATGTAGGCATTGTATATCCCATCATCGGCTCTTGGAAATGGGGCGGCGGCTTCTTGGACGAATGGGGATTCTATGATTTTGCAGGTTCCACACTCGTACATTCAGTAGGGGGTTGGGCTGCACTATTGTACATCGCTAAGCTCGGCGCGCGTATTGGAAAGTTTGGCAAAGACGGAAAGCCTCGCGCTATCCCGGGCCACAACATCCCGTTCGCGGCTGCGGGGGTATTGATCCTCTGGTTGGGCTGGTTCGGATTTAACGGCGGCTCTGTACTCAGCGCTGATCCGGGCCTTACTTCACTGGTATTGACCACCACTTCTTTGGCTGCGGCTGCAGGAGGATTGGCTGCCGCAGGATTCGTGCATCTCTACTACAAAAACTTCGACCTCACCATGTTCATGAATGGTATCCTAGGAGGATTGGTGAGCATTACAGCAGGTGCCGATCAAATGTCCGTCATGGAAGCTGTCCTTGTAGGTGGTATTGGCGGTGTGCTCGTGGTTCTCGCTGTATCACTTCTGGATCGCCTTAAGCTGGATGACCCTGTAGGTGCCGTAGCAGTTCACCTCGGCACTGGTATCTGGGGAACATTGGCTGTAGGCATCTTCGGTGCGATGGCTTCTTGGGACCAATTCCTTGTGCAACTCATCGGCGTAGGACTCATAGGTCTTATGTCTGTGGCAAGCTCTTGGATTTTCCTTACCGTGATCGAGAAAATTTGGGGACTTCGCGTGGACCGCGCGGAAGAGCTTGATGGTCTTGACCAAGCGGAGCACGGAGGGATGACGGCCTATGCTGATTTCCGTATGAATCAACACTAAAACACATCTATTCATTATAAAAAGCGAACCCTGAGTGCGGCAACACCCAGGGTTCTTAAAACAATTCCCCTGTTATGAAAATTGTTACTTCAAAAGTCTTAAAAATTTGGGCACTATCGACATTGGCCCTCACTTCATTCACTGCATTTGCAGACGACGCGGACACCGTCGACGTATCAATGACCTTTCGAGGGTCTGTAGACACCTATTTCAGAACCAACCTTAGCGCTGGAAAGTTTGATGCGCCGGCCTCAAGCTTTGCCAACCTCAACGGCTTCGCCCTCGGTATGGTCAACATCATCGCCGAGCAAGAGACCGAGCAAGGGGGCTTCGTGGCAGACCTCGTCTTCGGCCCACGCGGTACCGATGCGGTATTCGCCTCACCTTATTACAGCGCGACGGGTAATATCGTGAACCAATTATATGCGTACTGGAACGCCTCAGAGAAATTGGTCCTCACCTTGGGAAACTTCAACACCTTCCTAGGCTATGAGGTTATCTCCCCGGTCGACAACTTCCATTACTCCACTTCCTATCTCTTTTCTTATGGGCCCTTCTCGCACACTGGACTGAAAGCAGATTACGCCCTAAGCAGCGACCAAAGCCTCATGATCGCCGTGATGAACCCCACGGATTTCACGGAGATGAACGACATCGACCTCTACACCTATGGGCTGCAATATGGCTACAAAAGCACATATTTGAACTTCCTTTATGGCAAGCAAGCAGACGGTCAGGCCGCAACCTTCCA
Source organism: Cryomorphaceae bacterium (assembly GCA_038124525.1). Taxonomy (GTDB): domain Bacteria; phylum Bacteroidota; class Bacteroidia; order Flavobacteriales; family Schleiferiaceae; genus UBA10364. The sequence goes on along the minus strand of JAYPCB010000040.1, from coordinate 2,662 downwards.
GGCAGATGTGACCGGTGCCTATGAGCTGAGCGACGCCGTTTCACTGGGAGTCAATGCCTCGTACAACGAGACCCCGGAAATTGGCGGTTTTTATGGCGCCGCCCTCTATCCAGCCGTGGCGTTGAACGACGCTTATCAGGTAGGGATGCGTTTGGAGTACTTCAAGGAATTGGCCACCGGTGGGCCCGTATATGGTGCGGATACCCAAAGTTTCGATGCCACGCTCACGGCCTCCTATTCTTCGGGGAGTCTTCGCCTTATTAGCGAGGTCCGATTAGACCAAACCTCCACCCCACAGTTCAACGCCATGACCGACAAAACCCTCGCCTCTTTCGTCCTCGCCGCAGTCTACACCTTCTAACCTAGAGCCTAAAACCACGAACAAAACCATGTTAAGCAGAACCTATTGCAGAAATTCTTGCTCCTGTACCCGGAACAACTAACCTAATCGCTTACACCAATGCACCCCGCCGCGCGGGGCGAGGCACAAAAAAACCCGGCGCTGCGCGCCGGGTTTTTGATGTAAAA
>JAYPCB010000040.1:0-2034 GCA_038124525.1 Cryomorphaceae bacterium | reverse complement strand
TCATTGACCAAGAAAATGGTTTCCGTCTTCTTCTGCTCCTTGATCATCTCCTCTAATGTCAGCGTCTTTCCTCCTCTTTTGGCTTTAAGGTATCCCGGTACCGCCAATCCAAGATTCACCGTATTCCACATCACATTCATTTCGTGGAAATGCTTGGTTGCCTCATCCTGGCTCGTGGCGTAGCCAATGCCGCCCACGACAAAATTGGTCACTGCATATGACCCCAAACCCAACATAAGGTTTTCATTGATATTATTGAAATCACGCTGGTATTTGGATACTTGGCCGGAAACGGATTGGGAGCAGAGTAATAAAGTAATAGTAAGCTGTATTATTTTCATATTCCTGTTGAACGCCAGGGCATAGATAAAGTTCGCATCTAATTCACAAACTCCTTATTTGATCAAATAATCGTAAACCAAAGTGAATCCCGAACCATAACAAATGGTATATATAGCCATCTTAGTCGCAATTTCTTTTTTAGTGACTCCCTTATCCGAGGTTGCAAGTGATGTGATAATCATGATATCTCTAAAGCTTCTGCTCGCATGATAACCGTCGGTTAAACCAACCAAAAAGGTTGTGCTTCCGAAGAATTTCGCTCCGGCGTTAGGATCACCATTTTTATATTTATTCCTCCAACTAATATCCGGGTCCCAATATTGGTGATTTTCAAACCCAGTAGTTCTTTCAAATTCATTGTAATGAAACAACAAGTCTTGTGACAGTCCATCTGCCGCGCCGGCAAGAAATAGCATTGCGCAAATAGGCGCTTCCTTCTTGACTGATTCGCTCTTCAGCCATGTCAATACACCTGTTTTTTCTAATTCAACGATGGAATCAACTTGAGCTTGAGACTTTAAAGTCAAACCGATGAGGACAAATATTAAATAGGATTTCTTCATTTTGTTCATTGTATTTATAACAATATCGAGGATGATCACAAAGATACCGGCTCCTTTTCAGCACCAATCAGGATATCATTAATTTGTAAAAGTGGTTCGCATGTACTGTCCGATGAACGCTAATGCAGATTATTATTTTTTATCTTCTAAACTATTAAAGAGAACAAGCGCTATGAAGGGTTTATTTTTCATTCTATCATTATTACTAGGTGTAAGTTTAATTGGATGTCATGTGAAAAGGAGTGGTATATCTAATCCTAACGGATTAAAATTATACGAGAACTCATTTGGAAATTTAAGGCTTGACAAAAACACCACATTAACTATTTCTAGTCTAAAATCTTCCTTTGAAAATCTTGAAATCACCAAATCAATAGCGGAAACTGATGGCCCGAGCATAACCATGTATTCTTTGGGGTCTTTGGGATGGGCTCAAACTGCAAATCAAGAATCAGCAACATTACATAAGTTATGGATAGGAGATACCAGTATTTCAGATCAGTATGGTATTCAAATAGGTATGACTTACGATGAACTTATTAAAAAGCGCCCTGAACTAAGAATATCTACGGAACACTATCATATTTATTTACACGAAGCAAATTCTAATATTGTCTATGAGATGTCCATAGGCGATTACAGTGGGCCTGATAAACGGAGCTATTCTGAAGAGCATCTGAAGCACTACAACTCAAGAGTTCTTTACATTGGTTGGGTTTCAAATTAAATCGATAATGTCATGCGAGAGCTTTTAGTATTTTAGTCTAAAGATTAATCTAAACGCAAGACAAAAAGTTTCATGAAACAGCCCAAAAACTCAACAAGGCTGTTCAACTAGGCAAGAGTCAAAAGGATATTAGAGTATCCACATGCCAATTTAAGAGGATTAGAAGTCTCCCATAGCACTGAATAAACTATTCTCAAAACTCATTGAAAGGATTATTAGTGATTGGCTCATACGAAGGTATTTACCTTAGCTAAATACACCAGTGGTATTGGTCATAGTCTTTATAATAGCTGTTTTAATGGGCTTGATGATGTAAAAAGCCCCTCCGAAATGGAAGGGCTTTCAAAGTGGAGAAGATGGGATTCGAACCCACGACCTCTTGACTGCCAGTCAAGCGCTCTA
>JAYPCB010000039.1:0-15680 GCA_038124525.1 Cryomorphaceae bacterium | reverse complement strand
ACGCTCTTGCCTGGACCCTTGCCGAAAATTTGCCCTTCTGCGATGGCCATCTTGGCCAAATCTGTTTGGTATGAGGCATCATCGTCCACATCGTCACTGAAGAAGTTCACAATACGTGCCTCCCAAGTGCTCACACGGTTGGAGATGTTTGGGAAGGCGAGCACGATGAGGATGAATAGGGTCAACCCTGCTACGGCAATACCCATGATCTTGCCCAAATTTTTCAGCGGCACTCCTGCCACAAACATTAGGATGAAGGCCATCAAGAAGATGATTGCGGTGGTAGAGAAGTCAGCAGGCAGGATGAAAATCAATGTCGCTGCGATGGCGCCGAGCGGCCAGTACAAGCTTTTAAAGGGTTCCAGATCACGGGGCTTAGAGAACCATCTGGCCAACCAAACGAGCAACGCCAACGAAGCAAAAGCGGACGTTTGGAAGGTAAAGCCCAGTACAGGAATGCGTACCCAGCGGGAGGCATTGGCCCCACCCATCTCCGTGCCTTGTGCGAGTGTGACAATGAGCATGAGAATTGCAAAGGGGAGGATAGCTACGGAGAGCTTGCCTATGATTCTAAAGTTTAATCGGTGAACGGCATACATCAAGACACCTCCCAGTACGAGGTGAATCAAATGCTTGGTCAGAAATTTGAACGTGTTGCCCCCGCCAAATTTGTACGCCAGCGAACTGCTCGCGCTGTAAATAGGCAAGAAACTGATTACCATCAATAGGAGTATTAGCCCCCATAGAAAGCGGTCACCTTTGAGATATTTCTGCAAAACGCTCAACGCTACGAACAGATTATAGGTTACGGATGGCGTTCTTGAATTGGCGGCCGCGGTCCTCGTAGTTTTCGAACAAATCGAAAGAGGCACAGCAAGGGCTCAACAATACCACATCGCCTTTTTCGGCCAAGCGGGAAGCTTTACGAACGGCTTTTTCCATGGAATCTGTGTCGATAATTTCAACCACGCCTTGGAAGGCTTCGATGATCTTGCTGTTGTCGGCACCGAGGGCGACGATGGCCTTTACCTTGTGTTGTACCAAAGACATCAACTCGTTGTAGTCGTTGCCCTTATCTATACCGCCGACGATCCATACGACTGGTTTGCTCTGGCATTCGAGTGCGTAGTATGTGGCGTTGACGTTGGTGGCCTTGCTGTCGTTGATGTATTCCACCCCGCTGATGTTCAGGACACTTTCCAAGCGGTGCTCGAGGGCGTCGAATGAGGCCAATTTTGTGCGGATGGTTTCCTTGCGGATGTTCATCAAAGTGCTGCCTAGTCCTGCAGCCATGCTGTTGTACATGTTGTGCTTGCCCTGTAGGGCCAATTCTTCAATTGTCATTGCTTCGTTGTTTATAGTTATTTCTATGGTGTTGTTCAATCCTATTGCTTTGCGGAATTCGCTTCCGTGTTCTTGAATGCCAAAGGCGATCATGTTCGGGAGTGTTCCTTTTTCGAGGTGCCGCTCGAGGTGTTCCATGGTGATGGGGTCGTCGTCGCAGAAGAGGAAGAAGCCCTCTTTTTTGGTGTATTCGAGCATCTGCAACTTGCTTGCAGCGTATTCGTCTATGCTGTAATTGTAGCGGTCGAGGTGGTCCGGGGTAATGTTGGTAAGGATGCCGACGGTTGGGGAGAGGTGGCGTGCATCGTCTAATTGGAAACTGCTCACCTCTAATACGATTACCTCAGGATCTCCGGCGTTCGCCTCCAAGCGCTCCGCCAAAGCGCGACCCAAACTCAAGCCGATATTCCCCGCCAAAACGCAATCCTTCTCGCCACTAATGATGTGGTGGCAGAGGGTGGCTGTGGTGGTTTTACCATTGCTTCCGGTCACTGCAACAATGGGAGCCTCTGTGTACAGCGTTGCCCAGTCCACTTCTCCCATCAATGGCACACCTGCGTCCTTCACGGCCTTCACGACTGGGGTGGTGTGCTTGATTCCGGGACTCTTGATCACGCCGTCGGCGGCTAGGATGCGCTCCAGGGTATGGCCGCCTTCCTCGTATTCCACGCCCCACTGTTCAAGCAGTGCTTTGTCGGAAGCGCTCAAGCTGCCGTACTCGCTTAAGAAAGCGCGCACGCCAACACGGGCGGCCAGCTGCGCTGCGCCCATGCCGCTTTCGCCGGCACCTAGAATGGCAATATGTCCGTAGGTGTGGTTCAAGTGTTATCGAAGTTTGAGGGTGGCGATGGCAAAGACGGCGAGCATGATGCCCACGATCCAGAATCTGGTGACGATTTTGGTTTCAGGGTAGCCCTTCTTTTGGTAATGGTGGTGGAGCGGGCTCATCAAGAAGATGCGTCGGCCTTCACCGTATTTCTTTTTGGTGTATTTGAAGTAGCTCACTTGGAGGATGACGCTAACATTCTCGGCGAGGAAAACCCCGGCGATGATGGGCAGGAGGAATTCTTTGCGCACGGCAAGGGCCAGCACTGCGATGATGGCGCCGATGGCGAGCGAGCCGGTATCTCCCATAAATACTTGGGCCGGGAAGCTGTTGTACCACAAGAAACCGATGGCTGCACCGATAAAGGCGGCGGTGAAGATCACGAGCTCACCGGTGTTCGGGATGTACATGATGTTGAGGTAGTTCGAGAACACGATAGAGCCGCTGACGTAGGCGAGCACGAGCAGGGCAACTCCGGCGATGGCGGAGGTCCCGGTGGCGAGGCCGTCCAATCCGTCGGTGAGGTTGGCGCCATTCGATACGGCGGTGATGATGAAAATCACTGCGAGGATGTAGATGAGCCAGGTCCAATTCGCCCCAGATTCCCCCATCCAACGGGTGAAGATCTCGTAATCGAACTCATTGTCCTTCAAGAACGGCAAGGTTGTTTTGGTGCTCTTGACCGGGTCGCTGTACGACGGGATTTCCGGCGCTGCCTCCCAAGCTTCCACTTGCACGGTCGGCACTTTTTCTTTGATGGTCACGTCCGGATGGAAGTAGAGGGTGCTGCCCACGATCACTCCAAGGCCGATCTGTCCGATGACCTTGAAGATGCCGCGCAATCCTTTCTTGTCTTTTTTGAAGACTTTGATGTAATCGTCAAGGAATCCGATGGCGCCCATCCAAAGCGTGGAAATGAGCATGAGGATGATGTAGATGTTGTCCAATTTTGCCCAGAGCACCGTCGGCACTACGATGGCCAAGAGGATGATGACCCCGCCCATGGTAGGGGTGCCGGCTTTTTGGTTTTGCCCTTCGAGTCCGAGGTCACGTACGGTTTCGCCTATTTGTAGACGGCTTAATCGGTCAATCAAACGCTTTCCAAAGAGCATGGAAATGATCAAGGACGTGATGATGGCCATGGCCGCGCGGAAGGTGATGTACTGGAATACACCCGCTCCCGGGATATCATAGGCACTGTCCAAATATTCAAATAGGTAGTACAACATGGTTATGCGTTTAAGAAGTGATTGACTTGTTCTACATCGTCGAAGTGATGGCGCTGGCCATGTACTTCTTGGTATTTTTCATGGCCTTTTCCGGCGATTAGGACGACATCTCCCTCCTTCGCGAGCATTAAGGCGCTCTTGATGGCTTGCTCACGGTCGAGGATGACCAACACCTTGGATTTGAGGTCAGCAGTCACTCCGGCCATCATATCGTCGAGGATAGCTTGCGGCTCCTCGTTGCGGGGGTTGTCGCTGGTGAATACGGCTTTGTTGCTCTTGCTCGCGGCGATTTGCGCCATTTGCGGGCGCTTTCCTTTGTCTCGGTTGCCGCCACAGCCCACGACGGTGATGATATGGCCGCCGCCTTTGAGTTTATCGATGGTATTCAGGACATTTTCCAAGGCATCTGGGGTGTGCGCATAGTCGACAATGGCAGTGATGCCTTTGCCTTGAATGGTTTGGAATCTGCCCTCCACCGGTTTGAGCATGCTCATGGCGGTGAGGAGTTGCAAGGGATCTTTGCCCAATTCTATACCGACGGCATAAATCGCACAGAGGTTGTAAGCGTTGAAATCACCCATGATTCGGGTCCAACATTCCTGGTCGTTGATGTGCAGGAGTGTGCCGTCGAATTGGCGCTCCATGATCTTCACCTTATAATCTGCAGGGTGCTTCAATGCGTAGCTACGCACTTTGGCTTTGGTGTCCTGCACCATCGTTTCCCCGTGTTTTACGTCGTCGTTGAAGATGGCCACGGCAGAAGGTTTTAGTCCGTCGAAGAGGATTTTCTTCGCGGCGATGTAGCCGTTCATGTCCCCGTGGTAATCCAAATGATCGCGGGTGATGTTGGTGAATACGGCAATATCGAAGTCCACGTGGGCAGCACGGTGTTGCACCAAGGCGTGGGAACTCACTTCCATGAAGCAGTACTTCACCCCGGCATCGACCATGGCGCGCATGTGGCCTTGGATGGCCAATGCATCTGGCGTAGTATGGGTAGCTGGAACGGTCTCGCGCCCCATTTTAACGTTGATGGTGCTGAGCAAGCCGCACTTTTCGCCTTCGAGCTCAGAGAGCAAGGTGTGCAATAGCGTGGCTACGGTTGTTTTGCCGTTGGTACCGGTTACGCCCACGACCTTGAGTTGCTCGCTCGGGTTGTCGAACCAATTGGCTGCGATGGCGCTAAGCGCAAAGGCGCTATCATTGGTCTGGATGTAGTGGATGCCCTCACGTGTGTGGGTCGGAATGTGTTCGCAAACCACAGCAATTGCTCCGCCGTCTAGGGCCGTTTCGATGTATTCGTGACCGTCGACTTGGGTGCCAGGGATGGCGACGAACAAGGCGTTTTTGGCCGATTTTCTACTGTCGTAACACACGGATTCGATGGCGATTTGGGTGTTGCCAACGATGTCCTTGATGCGTACGCCGTACAATAAGTCTTTCAGTAGTTTCATTGCAGCCAAAGGGTTACGGTGGAACATTGATTGAGTGCAGTGCCAAGGGCAGGTTCCTGCTTGATCACTTTGCCGTGGCCTTGTACTTTGACCTCGAGGCCTGCAGATTCCAAAATCTCCAATGCTTCTCGGAGGTCGAGTCCACGCAGGTTGGGCAAATAATTCTTTTCTAGGGCCTCGTGCTGTCCGTTCAAGTCGTGCGGTTGTTGGGCAGCAAGGGCCAATTGTGCTCGCTCCACCACCTGCGGCGTGCGTGGCAATTGATGGTAGACCTCGTCCGCGATGGCCTTAAACACGGGGCCAGCGACGATATTTCCGTAGTAGCCTTTGAGGTAGTTAGGCTTGCTGATCACTACGATACAGCTGTACCTCGGGTTATCGGCAGGGAAGTAGCCGGCGAACGAGCTTTGGTAGTCCTTTCCGCCTCTCCAGTAGTTGAGTTGACAGGTTCCGGTCTTGCCGGCGATGGTTACTTTGTCGTCGTAGATGTTGGTTGCGGTTCCCCGACGTACGGCACCTTCGAGGAGAATTTGCAGCTTATCGATGGTCTCTGCACTACAGATGCCTCGCTTGATGATTTCTGTTTCGAAAGATTCTACCTCTCGGCCGTGGTCCATGATTTTCTCCACGACTTGGGGCTTGACCATATCCCCATCATTGGCCACCGCATTGTAGATGGTGAGCAGTTGCAATGGCGTAAACTCTACCCCATAGCCATAGGACATCCAAGGCAGGGAAAGTCCAGACCAATTGTCGTCGCTAGGCTTTGGAATGGTCGGGGCGGTTTCGCCTTTGATTTGTACTCCAGTGGTTTGATCGAATTTGCGTCGGTAGAGGAAGTCCACGAAATCACTAGGGTCCTCTTTAAAGGAACCTTCCACGAGTTTTACAATTCCCGTATTGGAGCTGACTTCGAAGGCCCTGCGGAGGTTGATTTTTCCATAGCCGCCTTTGCGAGAGTCGCGCACGTTCTTGCCATAAACTGTGTAGATTCCATTTTCGGTATCGACAAGGGTATTGGTATCTGCGGCACCTGTTTCAAGTAGGGCCATGGTGCTCAAAAGCTTCATGGTGGACCCTGGCTCGGTACGTTCCCAAACGGCGTAGTTACGAAGTTCGGAGTAGGTGCTGTCCTTAGGGTTGCGCCCGAGGTTTGCCATGGCTACGATACGTCCCGTTTCAACTTCCATGACTACGGCACATCCATGATCGGCCTCATATTTGACCAGTTGGTTCAGCAAGCTGCGTTGTGCCACATCTTGAATGCGGGTGTCGATAGTGGTCACTAGATCGAATCCATCCACCGGCTCCACGGCTTGCGGATCGTCCAGCGGTTTCCAATCGTCTCCGACGATTTTCTGCATTAATCGGTTCCCCGGCTTCCCTTTCAAATAGGCGCTGTAATACCCTTCGAGCCCCGCGCTAGCGCCCTCGGTATCATAGCCGATGGTGCGCAGGGTGATGTTGGTGGCCATTTGAATGCGCGTTTGGTCTACGTGCACGATGATGCCGCCTTTGTACACCCCTCTTTTGAGGATGGGGTATTGGCGCATGCGCTGGAGGTCGCTGTAGTTGAGGTCTTTGGCGAGGAGGACGTAGCGGTTTTTCTGATTGCGTTTGGTGCGCAAGTAATTCTCCCATTCGGAAGCGTTACGGGTAGGGTTGAGTTTGGCCAATTGTGCCGCCAGCGCCCCAACTTCCTCATGGAAGACGGTCTCGTCCACGGTAATAGGATCGAAGTGTACCGTATACACAGGCTTGGTGGTGGCTAGGGTTTTGCCGTCGCTACTGTAGATGTCTCCGCGTTTGGCAGGGATTTCTCGACGCTCGATCAATCGCTCCTGACTGATTTCGCGCAGTTCCGGGCCCATGATGAGGGAAACATAAAACAATCGGCCCGCGATGGCCACAAAGAGCACATAGATCACGGCGCTGATCCAAGTGATTTTGCTTTTGATATGTTTCAATTCCGTACTCATTCTACGACGACGATTTTTTCAGGGCGCTCCTCCGGGCTTTGCAACCCAAGGGCTTGTGCTTTGCGCATGACGCGGCTTTCTAGGGACAGCTTGGTCAGCTTTTCCCGTGTTTCTGTATGTTCTGCCTCAAGGCTTTGGCGTGTTTTGCTGAGGTTGTCGATCTCGTGAACCTTTTGGTCTGCGCGGTGGCTGGTGTAGATGGCAATGAGGGCCAAGAAGCTCAACCAAGCGGCAAAGGGCAGCATGCGCATGAGGCCTTCGTCCCCAAGGGTGAGGCGGGCTTTTAATCCTGCTATGGCGTTGCTCACTTTAGACATCTTTACTCCAGGTAATATCGAGTCGTTCCGCAATGCGCAGCTTGGCGCTGGTGGCTCGAGGGTTTCTTGCATTTTCCTCCGCGGTGGCCACAACGGGCTTGCGGGTGATGGCTTTGTACGGGACGTGTTTGACCCCGTAGAAGTCGCTGTCGGTTTGTCCTTCGGCCTTGCCTTCGCGGATGAAGTTTTTGACCATACGGTCCTCCAAGCTGTGGTAGCTCATGATGACCAGGCGGCCGCCTGGCTTGAGTACGTCGGTGGCACCGTAGAGCATTTCCTCAAGCACCTCGAGTTCTTGGTTGACTTCCATGCGAAGGCCTTGGAATACTTGGGCGAGGTATTTGTGCCACTGACCTCTTGGGGCGAGGGGTTCGACCAATTCTCTGAGCTCGGTGGTCGTGGTCAAAGGAGCCGTGGCTCTTGACATCAAGATGGCGTTGACCAGCGGGCGTAAACTTTTGAGGTCGGTGTGTTTGCGGAAGAGGTCGTACAGGGCTTGTTCCTCGTAGGTGGCCAATACATCGGCAGCGGAAATCCCCGTGTTGGGATTCATGCGCATATCTAGTGGGCCGTCGAATCTGATGGAGAATCCACGCTCGCCTTCATCGAACTGGTGAGAGCTCACGCCGAGGTCGGCCAAGATGCCGTCCACTTGTTGGGCGCCGTGCAGGCGAAGGTGGTTTTTGATGTAGCGGAAGTTCGCGGCGATGAACACCAGGTTTGGATGCTCCGGCAGGTTATGCTTGGCATCGGGATCTTGATCGAAGGCATAGAGCTTGCCGGTCGTGAGCCGGTCCAAGATGGCCTTGCTATGACCGCCGCCGCCAAAGGTCACGTCAACGTACGACCCAGTTGGATCGATGTTGAGGCCCTCAAGACATTCTGCTAAGAGAACAGGATCATGGTAGCTCATTCTGACTTGGATTTATTCCGCCCATTACTTCTTCGGCGAGCAATCCAAAGTCATCGCTATCCATGTTCACAGCATTTTCATACGCTTCCTTATCCCAAATCTCTACAATCCCGTTGTGTGCACTGAGCACGACATCGCGGCTGAGGTTGGCAAAGGCTTTAAGGTCGGGGCTGATCCCTATGCGGGTGGCGCCGTCGAGCTCTACAAGCTTTACTCCTGCGGTGAATAGTCGAATGAAATCGTTGTGCTTCTTTACGAAGCGATTCAAGGTGTTGACCTTGTTCATGACTCCATTCCACTCTTGCATTGGATACAATTCCAAACACGCGCTAAATACACTTCTCTTCAACACGAAAGCATCGTCCATCGCCGGCGCTAGCTGCTTTTTAAGCGCTGCCGGGAGGCTGATGCGACCCTTCGCATCCATCTTGCATTCGTGTACTCCGATCAGATTTAACATGTGTATAGACTGCTCTCTTACAAAAGTAGAATTATCATCCCACGATTTCCCACAAACGTACACATTGTGGATAACTTTTGCCACCTATTTGATGTAAAATTGCGCTAGGCCTTATTTAGAGCGGTGGGAAGAAGTGGGAGAAGGTGAAAATAAGGTGTGAATAAGATTGTGAATAGCTCTGGGTCCAATTGGCCCAAGAAAATGGCCTAACTTTGCGCCAATACTAGAACAGATGAAGATTAACACTGCCGAATTCATGAAATCCTCCGCGCGCATTAGCGAATGCCCGGACCCCATCAAAAATGAATTTGCCTTCATCGGTAGATCGAACGTTGGGAAGAGCTCTTTGATCAATATGTTGGTGCAGCGCAAAGACCTGGCAAAGACCTCAGGTCGCCCCGGGAAAACCCAGCTCATCAACCACTTTGAAATCAATGAGCAATGGTACTTGGTCGACTTGCCGGGCTATGGCTATGCGAAGACCTCAAAGACCAAGCGTGCTGAATTTCAAAAGATGATCACGAACTACATCAAGAACCGTGAGAACCTCATCAATACGTTCGTGTTGGTGGACAGTCGCCACGATCCACAAAAGATCGACCTAGAATTCATGGAGTGGTGTGGCATGGAAGGCATTCCCTTCTCCATCGTATTCACTAAAATCGACAAGCTCGGCTCCTCTGCGCTCATGAAACAGATTGCACGTTACAAGAAGAAATTGCTATTGCAATGGGAAGCCCTACCGCCAGTGTTCATGACCTCGGCCGAAGGAAAATCTGGTCGTGAAGAAGTGTTGAGGTACATCGATGAACTCAACGCGAGCATCAGCCCACAGATGTATGGGAAATAAAAAACTCTTGATCGCACTGTTGATTTTTGGCGCAGGATTGGCCCTGGGCATCGCCTTGAAAATGCATCCCTTGTTTATAGGATTGGGCTCAGGCATCGGATCTGCCTATTACTTTAACGTTCGCCCGAAACAGTAGAGTTTATTTTTCTGGAGCAATAAGTCCGGTCTTCTCCCCGAAGTAGCGGGCGAAGTCGCGCATATCTGCGGCCAAGGCCGTATCCTCCGTGGCGCGTTCGTATCCGTCGGCCATAGAAATAAAAGTCTGGTGGTACATGCGCTTCATGTCGTCCATGAGCATGTCTTTGGTCCACAAATCAATGCGCAAACATTCAGAATTTTTATCGTCCCAAACGCCCATCATCAACGCCTTTGCTTGCTCGTTCGTGACCCCGCCATCGGTGGCGTCCCAAGTGATGGTTTCCGGGATTTTGTTTTCGTCAAGTCCGACGGTGATTTTGATTTCACTTTCTTTCTGTACAGCCATTACGGTTTGTATTGAGCGTCGCGCAAGAATTTCTGAGCGTCGCGGATTCGTATCAAAGATTGAAGAGAGAGATCACGGTGATTCTCTGCATAGGATTGGACCAATTTATACCCGATGTACCGAGCCACACGACCAGGAATCTCCGCATCCATAGCCGTTCCCAGTTTCGAAAAAGGTGCCGGTTCGCTCAAGCGTTGGCGGATCATCATGTCGGTGGAAAAAAGCAATTGGTCCCGAACAAACACTTCCCAAATATTGGCTTCGTTTGCCTCTAAAAAAGCCCATTCCTCTGAGCCATAACCCAAAACCTCGGCGGCCTCTACCTCATAACCTGTCAATGCTTCACTGGCCACCGCCACCTTGCCGTGGTAGATCATCTGTGCCAATAGCGTAGGGTCGTTGAAGTTCTCTATTCCCATCGTCTCCAATATCGCATGGGCATATTCCACCGGTATTTGGCTTTGGCGCAACAAGGCGCGTTGGTAGGCTGGAATAAACTCATACCCGGGGTAGCCTACGCCTAAGAAATTATCTAATCCCACAAAGGCCTTGGCCGGATCACCCCCCTCGGCACCGGGGTAGTACAAACACGGGGTCTCAAGATCGATGCCGCTGATGTAGAAATATAACGCTTCAGGCTGAGGTGCGCCGAGCAACTCCTTGGCTCTGCCGCTCACTGCGTTCAAATCCTCGGCAATAGCTGCCTTGTCCATCAAGTTCTGGACGTTGGTATAGTGGTCGCGCAACGTAGGGTTGGCGCGCTCTTGCTTCCAAAAATTTGGGATGGGGTTGGATTGGAAAAAAGGATTGAAATAGGTGGCCAATTCTTTCATGTCGAGCGAATCCCCGCCAAACAAGGCTTCGTCAAAATGGCGTACTTCCCAATCAAATGCCACACTACCTTCTGTGGCGTATAATGAACTTGGCCCCCCAAAACTTCGTTGAATAAAGAAGCCGATCGCGACCAAGAGGGTCGTTGCGAAGAGGTATATTTGGTAGGTGCCTTTCATCGGGTCAAAATTAAGGGGAAAGCAATGAAATTACAGGAAACGGCAGATCATATTACGAATTGGTTGAAAAGCTATGCAGAGAATGCTGGCGTCAAAGGTTTTGTTGTAGGCGTTAGTGGCGGAATAGACTCCGCGCTCACCTCCACGCTCTGTGCCCGCACCGGCCTCGAAGTCCTAACCCTTGAAATGCCCATCCACCAACATCCTGACCAAGCTTCTCGTGGTCAAGAACACCAGGCTTGGCTCTCTGCCAACTTCCCAAATACGCGCCATCTACAGGTCGACCTCACACCGGTTTACGACCACTTTGTTGCTGCCATGCAACCCAGCGGCGCGGACCACCTACTCTCGCTCGCCAACTCCCGCGCGCGCCTTCGCATGTCCACCCTCTACTACCACGGCCAAGCCAATGGTTTATTGGTAGCCGGTACAGGCAATAAGGTCGAAGATTTCGGGGTAGGGTTTTACACCAAATATGGCGACGGCGGAGTAGACTTGAGCCCTATTGCGGATCTATTGAAAACAGAAGTATTTGCTCTGGCACGCCATCTAGGTGTAGTCGATAGTATCTTGGATGCCAAACCTACAGACGGTCTGTGGGGCGATGATCGCACAGATGAAGACCAGTTAGGCGCCACATATCCAGAATTAGAATGGGCAATGGCGCAACAAGAAGCAGGAAAGTCCGCTGAAGACTTCTCGGGCCGCGAAGCAGAAGTCATGGCCATCTATCTGAAATTCAACACGGCGAACAAGCACAAAATGATGCCCATTCCGGTGTGTGAGATTCCGACAGAGTTCAAATAATTATTCCAACCTCACCTCATCCGTGAAGAAATAGCTCTGGTGTCCCGCACCAGGGTGCCAGTCTTGAAGTCGACCGGCATTGTAATATGTAATGCGGATGGCTTTCACAAGATTCGTTTTAGGATTGCTCATCGCCACATCGTGGCGAATGGCTTCTTCTTGTCCTAGGGGGTTATCTATTTCCATAGCGCCGAAGAAATGCCACTGATCGTCCCCGTCGTATAATACTTGGACTTCCACCTTCTGCGGCGCTGCGATCCAAGCTCGGATATCTTTGAGAACACTGACGTATACAGTTTGGACTTGTTTTGGTTTTTTCAAAGCGATTTCCAGCGTCGCATCGTGCCCTTGCACTCCGACCCAATGTCCCTTGCGCCAGTCCGTATCACCTGTGATGCCGTCGACCATCGCCTCCGGTCCCCCTGCGGTGTACTGACCAGAAGGATGTCCCATGATCCATTGCGCTTCTAGGTTATCGTCGCGCTTGCTGAACACGGCCCGGGCCACGTGATTGCCGTAGCCGAAATGTGGCGTAACAGCGGTAACGAAGCCGTCGTCGTAGGCCGTTCCAATGGGTTCGCGGCCCTTGCGGTCCTTTTTCCATTTCACGTTTTCATAGCGGTCGTATCGCCACAGTTCATACTGCCCGGTAGGAATGATTTCAACTTGCGCGGTGCCGGTGAAGGTACGCGGTACTCGGACAATAGGTGCCGGTGGTGTAGGGTTGTTGGTCCCCGTTTTGTAGCGGTACACCTTGCCCCAATCCGAAGGCTCGTCCCCTCGCTTCACCTGCCAGTGGCCGCCTTCGAGGAGTTCCTCGTGTGTGAAATAGCGCTTCTGAAAGGGAATTTGAATGCTATCTCCTCGGTCGTAATCCATGATGTAGGTGCCCACATCCTCCACGGTAATGTCCAATTCCTTTCCGCTGGGCAAATCCAAATGAATGGCATCCCACCAAGGCGTTGAAATTTGATATTCCGGTTTGCCCGGCACCAGGGGGTACATGCCCATCGAGGCCATGACATACCATGCGCTCATCTGTCCGCAATCTTCATTTCCGCTCAATCCATCCGGGGCATTTTGATACTGCGATCCCAAGATGCGGTGTACCCAATAGCTGGTGCGGCGGGGATTGTTGGTGGCATTGTAGAGGTAGGCGATGTGGTGCGAAGGTTCGTTGCCGTGTGCATATTGACCTATAAGACCGGTGATGTCCGCTTGCTCGCGGCCAGTGGTGTGAGAGCTCGCATAGAACAATCCGTCTAGCAAGTCCTCGAGCACATCGTGTCTGGATTTTACTAAGAGCTTTTGTTTTTTGCGTGATAAGTGGTTCCAATTTTCACGCGCGCCACGAAAATTGGTCAATACTTCCATCCATCCTTCAATATCATGAACGGGCGAAAAGCTGTATTGAAACGCGTTGGCTTCGGTGAAGTGGTTGTTGACTTCACGTGGATTGTAGGGGCTATAAAAATCGCCATTCGTACGCGGTCGAACATACCCGCTTTCTGGATCAATCAATGAACGGTAGGCAGAGGAGCGCTGGTTGTAGGTGTTGTAAATATTCCAGTCCTCAAATCGCTGCGCCGTCCATGCGATACACGCATCGTCGTAGGCATATTCCAATGTCTTGCTGACAGATTCGCTTTCGTCCTCAATACTTAGAAACCCATATTGCTGGTATGGCTCTAAGCCAAAGACATCCATTTCAGCCGTAGCGCGCATGGCCTCGAGAGTTAGGGCAGTGTCGGTGTGGTAGCCTTTGGCAATGGCATCGGCAAGTACACTCACGCTGTGGTAGCCGATCATACAATCGGTCTCATTCCCGGCCAATTCCCATATCGGCAAACGCCCCCGCTGTTTGTACATGTCGAGCATGCCGTAAATAAACTCCTGCGTGCGCTCGGGTTGGGTAATGGTATACAAAGGGTGCGCCGTTCTATAGGTATCCCAAAGACTGAACACGGTGTAATGGCGGTTCACGGTATCGCGATAAATGATGTTGTCCTGTCCGCGGTAACTTCCGTCGACATCACTCCATAAATTGGGCACAGAATAAGCATGGTAAAGCGCTGTGGCAAAGATGGCACGCTGATCGGGCAAGGCACTTTTTACTTTGCTTTTGGCCAATTCTTTTTCCCATTTTGCTGCGGTTTCTGCTCGTATTGCATCAAAGGTATTTAGTCGGAGCAGTTCGCTCTCATAATTTTTCCAAGCACCTTCTGTCGAAGTGCCGCTCATGCCAACCTTCAACGTAGCTTCTGTAGTGCCCTCAGGTAATGATATCCAATATACTCCGTCACTTAACTCGCGAGTATTTTCAGGAATAGGATGAATGGAGAGCGCAAAATAGAAGTGTTGTTCTCGCGCCCATCCTTCAGAAATTCTATGCCCTTCCCAATCCCCAATGCCAACTTCTTCAAACGATTTGTCTAAGATACGATCCCGAAAATTTAGGTCAATCATCACTCCAGGCGCACCACCTTCAGGGTAGGTAATCTTTAAAACCCCTGATCGATCCCCAGCCGTCGCTTCTATAACCGTTCCGTCATTAAGTCTCGCACGGTAGTATCCCGCTTCGGCCACCTCACTGGCCTTATCAAATGCGATATGATCCCCTTCCTTGGTCGGCGAAGAATACGGCAGCATCAACAGGTCTCCATAATCGCTCACACCCGTGCCGCTGAGGTGGGTGCACGTAAAGCCGTACATGGCACTATCGGTGAAGTGGTAACCACTGCAGCCGTCCCACCCATCGTACCGGGTATTTGGGCCCAATTGTATCATTCCAAAAGGCGCCTGCGCACTAGGATGGGTGTGACCGTGGCCGCCTGTTCCAATAAAGGGATTGATATCTTGTACGGAGGTCCACGTCGCTTCTTGAGCATGCAGACTAAGCCCTAGGAAGAGGGCGAGTATTTGGGTCCAATTTCGCATGTTCCCAAATTAAGAATAATGCGTAAGTTTAAGGAAACACAGAAGCATGTCCAGAAGAAGATTTCTGAAAAATCTCGGCTTGGCAAGTGCGGGTCTAGCCATCAAACCCATAACCACCACCGCACAAACAACCGCCAAATCCCTCCCGCTCAAGGATTCTCCCTTGGTGATCAGCACTTGGATACACGGTATGGAAGCCAATGCGGGCGCATGGTCCGTCCTTGAAAACAGGGGTGCTGCATTGGATGCCGTACAAAAGGGGGTAGCAGTGACCGAAAGCGACATGAACAACCGCAGTGTCGGCCTTGCCGGACGTCCGGACCGCGACGGTCATGTGACTCTAGATGCCTGTATCATGGACCACGACAGCCGATGCGGATCCGTAGCCTTCTTGGAGGATATTCAGCACCCCATAGATGTTGCCCGTGCGATCATGGATAAGACACCGCATGTGATGTTGGTGGGCGAGGGTGCGCAGAAATGGGCTTTGGAAAACGGTTTCTCGAAAGTAGATTTTGAGGTGCCTATTCCAGAGGTGCAAAAGGACTATGAGAATTGGCTCGTTAAATCTGAATACAAAACCGGCGTCAACGTCGAAAATCACGATACCATTGGCATGCTGGCCTTGGATGCGAGCGGAAGAATGGCGGGCGCGTGTACCACTTCGGGCATGGCCTACAAGATCAGAGGTCGCGTAGGAGATAGTCCCATCATTGGTGCGGGGCTGTTCATCGACGGAGATGTGGGTGGTGCGACAGCCACGGGTGTAGGCGAGGCGATGATTAGAACCGCGGGTGCTTCTGCTGTGGTGGAATCTATGCGACGCGGGGCATCACCGGAGGAAGCCTGTTACGACATCGTGCAGAGAATTTTGAAAAAACATCCGGGCGTGGAAGGCATGCAAGTCGGCTTTTTAGCCATGAACATGCAAGGCGAGCACGGAGGATATAGTGTTTATAATGGATTCAATTATGCATTGCGCAGCAAAGACCGCAATGAGATGGTAGATGCCAAATACATGAGAACATGGGGGTAAAAAAGAGAGATATTCAGCGCCGTTGGTGGCGTAT
>JAYPCB010000038.1:0-15713 GCA_038124525.1 Cryomorphaceae bacterium | reverse complement strand
GGCAAATTCAGTTATTGGATCATCTCCGGAAAGTTTATTAATATAATAATCTTTAATGTATACTCGGAGAAGATGGGATTCGAACCCCCGGAGATATTTTTCTTCTGTACAAATTTCATAACTCTCTTATTAACAATCTTTTAGTCAAATAGGGACATTGCACGGATTTTTCCCACTAGTGGAACTTACAAACACTCTTCTCGAAAATTCCTCCGTGCAATTCCGAGTGTTTTGCGAGCATTTTTCCCACTCTCTTGAAGTTACAATTTAATTTTCAATTATTCACGGATTGTCCACCCTAATGTCATAAACCACCACCTTCTTCCAAAGGTGTCCGTATTCCTTGATAAAGGCTTGGTGCAACGGATGATTTTGATACACATCCTGATCCTCGGTACTTTCAAAATACATAGTCTCCGAGACGTCCCAATCGCTCACAACGACCTCACGCTTCATGGTAGAGGCCGGCTCACCGGTGGCAAGCATCTGTACTTCACGAATACCACCCAGTGTTTCAAGACCCTCCTTCAATGCCGCTTTATCTTCCATGGAATCAGGATGTTCGAGCCAAAAGAAAACTTGATGAATGATCGTTCCAGAGGGTACTGTTGCCTCTTGAGCGAATCCGTTGTAGCCTGTGAATAGTAAGGCGAATAGAAAGATGTGTTTCTTCATGATATGAATTGTTAGCAGCTTAAAATGTACGAAGAATGTTCTACCCAAGCTTTGGTATCTTGCGCAACATAAAACGTAGCGCTTGTGCATCCACAGAATCCCTTCCAAAACAACTACAACTTCAATCAACTGGTGAATGCCGTTCCAGAGTTGGAAGCCTTTGTAATTCCGGGGAAGTTTGGGAGAAAGAGCATTGACTTTAGCAATCCTGAGGCTGTTTATATGCTGAATAAGGCGCTGTTGAAGTGGCGATTTAATGTGAATTGGTCCCTTAAAAAAGGGCACCTCTGCCCTGCCATTCCAGGCCGGTTCGATTACTTGTTACACGCTAGAGATCTCTTACCGAAAATTGAAGGTAGACGCGTGCGCATGCTCGATATAGGTGCGGGTGCTTCATTGATTTATCCCCTGCTCGCAACCGCAGCTTTTAACTGGGAGTGTGTGGGTTCAGAGGTCGATAAAGAAGCCATTAGCTTCGCCAAAGGACTGGTGCGTATGAATGCCAATATGATGGGTACGCGCATCCGAAGACAGGAGTTCAAGAGCCAATTGCTCCAAGGGATCATCGAGAAAAAAGAGACTTTTGACATACTGGTCTGCAACCCGCCGTTCTATAAAACCAAAAGTGACGCCCTGGCGGCAAACACGCGCAAAAACAAGAATTTACACGGGAAAGAAGAGGCCAACCACAACTTTGGTGGTAGCGCCAATGAGTTGTGGTACAAAGGCGGTGAAGAAGCCTTCTTAAAAAAATTGGCCCTAGAAAGTGCCGAATATGGGAAGCAAATCCAATGGTTCACCTGTTTAGTCTCGAAAAAAGACCACCTACGGACCTTTAAGAGATTCATCCGTAAAGGCAACCCCACCGAGATCAAAGTGGTGGAAATGGAACAAGGCAATAAGGTGAGCCGATTTGTGGCATGGACCTTCCAAAATGAGCACGATGAGCCAGGCGAATAATCCCCTTCATGGCGTTAAACTGGCCCACATGGTGGAAGCGCTGGTCGAGTATTGGGGTTGGGACCAATTAGCCCTTCGTATCCCGGTGCGATGCTTCATGTATGACCCTTCGGTAAAATCGACGCTGAAGTTCCTGAGAAAGACGCCATGGGCGCGTACAAAGGTGGAAGAGCTCTACCTCCATACCTTTCCTAACGGCGTTGAAGAAAAGCTGTAATTCTGCCTTATCTTACCGGTCTAATTACCCAGTAAAACATGAAAAGAGTATTGTTTATGGGAGCATTGGCAGCTATTGCCCTGAGCTCCTGCAACCCTCAAGAAGAAATGCACACCGAAACAGATCACAGCGACTTTCAGTGGCAGGTAGACCGCTTTGCAGATATCAAAGTACTCCGCTACCAAATCCCATCGTGGGACGACCTCACTCCACAGCAACGCATCTATGCCTACCACCTCACTCAGGCCGGATTGGCCGGGCGCGATATTATGTGGGATTGTAATTACCGTCACAACCTAGAAATCCGTCGTGCACTAGAAGCGATAATTTCTAGCGAAAGTGTAGACAAGGCATCTGCTGAATATGCAGATTTCGAAGTGTACGCCAAGCGCGTATTCTTTGCCAAAGGTATTCACCACCACTACAGCTACTGGTAGTTTGCTGCCGACTTTGATCAAGATTGGTTCCTTCAAACCCTTTCTGGCCTTGGCATCGAGCTTTCTGAAGAAGCGCAGCGCGCCATCTTCGACCCAAGCTTTGATGCGAAAAAAGTAAACCGTGCGGATGGTGTAGACCTCCTACTCGCCTCTGCCGTAAACTTCTATGCACCAGATATCACGCAAGCAGAAGCTGAGGCGTTCTATGCCGCGAAAGAAGATACTGATCCTGCACGTCCTGTAAGCCACGGTCTAAACAGCCGCCTCTCTCGCGACGAAAACGGTGAGATCTACGAGGAAGTATTCAGCGCCCGTGGACGTTATGCAAGCAGCATTAAAGAAATCATGGGCCACCTCGCGAAGGCTCAAGCAGTAGCTGAAAACGAGGACCAGGCTAAGGCACTTGGTCTGCTTATCGAATATTACGAAAGTGGCGATCTCACCAAATGGGACGATTACAATATTGCGTGGGTAAGTACTACCGGCGGCGATGTAGATTACATCAACGGTTTTGTGGAAGTGTACAACGATCCTATGGGCTACAGAGGTTCTTACGAAACCGTAGTTCAGGTGAAAGACTTCGATGCCAGCGCACGCATGGCTGTGGTGGCAGATAACGTTCAATGGTTTGAGGACAACAGCCCTATCATGGACGAGCACAAAAAGGAAAGCGTTGTCGGCGTTAGTTACAAGATTGTTACCGTAGCTGGTGAAGCTGGTGATGCCTCTCCTTCTACGCCTATTGGTGTAAACCTTCCAAATGCGAACTGGATTCGCGTAGAGCACGGATCTAAATCTGTATCGCTTGGAAACATTGAAGATGCCTACCACGCAAGTGCCGGTAAGGGTATGGCCGAAGAATTTGGCTTCTCCACCATGCACAACGAGCGTGCCGAGAAATACGGTGAACTAGGTTCTAAGATGCACACTGCCCTTCACGAAGTGGTGGGTCATGCATCAGGTAAAATCAACCCTGGAGTGGGTACACCAAAAGAAACTTTGAAGAATTACAGCTCAACGCTGGAAGAGGCTCGCGCCGACCTCGTGGCATTGTACTTCATCTTGGACGATAAGATGCAGGAAATTGGCTTGATGGAAAACAAAGAGGCTGGCTATGCCGAATTTGACAACTACATCTCAAACGGTATGATGCTTCAACTACGCCGCATTTTGCCTGGAGACGATATCGAAGAAGACCACATGCGCAACCGTCAATTGGTGGCTTCGTGGGCTTTTGAGCGCGGACAAGAAGAGAATGTCATCGAGCGTAAAGTCATCGACGGCAAGACCTACTTTGTAGTAAATGATTACGACAAACTGCGCGGGTACTTTGGAGAATTGCTTCGTGAGATCCAACGCATCAAGAGCGAGGGTGATTTTGAAGCCGGTAGAAATCTGGTAGAGACCTACGGAGTGAAGGTAGATGCGAAACTACATGCAGAAGTATTGCGTCGTTCTGAGCCATTGAATCTTGCACCGTATAGCGGTTTTGTAAACCCTGAAATGGAGCCTGTTATGGAAGGTGATAGCATCATTGATGTAAAGGTCACCTACCCTATGGACTTCCTGGGCCAAATGTTGCGCTACGGCAGCACCTATAGCTTCGAATAACACTCCTTTGAGTATTTGATAAAGGGCGCCCCGGATGGGGCGCCCTTTTTTTATTGCCTACAATCACAGACCGTGCAATCACAGTTTTTGTTGGCCTTTCGACGTTTAATTATAGCCTCTTCCATCATGCCCTTCAAATCAAGATTGTCCAAGCCGTGGTACGCTTGATCGGGCGTATATGGTGCGTGAGCATAATGTGGGCGCACATAATTGTACTCATATACCAAATCGTCGATAGTTGATTTCAAGTGCTTGAAACTAGGCGGATCCAATCTTCGAAGGTATTGCCCCTTGATGATCCTAAAGAGTCGTTCAATCATACTGTTGGATTCCGGGATATCGAACTGTGCAATCTTATGATTCATATTGAGCCCAATTTTTTGATTTAGCTCAATAAACAAATCGGACACCACCTTATTCTTATTTTCAACGCCCGCATCAGAGATTAAATCCAGCTGGTGCTCCAAATCCTTGTCCTTACCTATTAACGGCCTCACAGCCTCTAAAATGAGCTCACGGACGATATACTTGTCCGAAGTGGACCTACTCACCTTATAGGCCAAGATCCGCCGAGAATAATTATCCATGATCATATACACCGAAGCCTTCTGTCCATCGCTCGTCTTGTATTTCGTAATGTCGATGTGCCAAAACTCGTTTGGGACAGAAGCACTCACCCCCTTTTTATTCTGCTTCGCTACCTCGAACCTACGCTTGGGAAACATTTCGTTATGACGTCGTGTGAAGGTCGTATAATGACAGGATAAACGTCCGTCTTGCCTGAGCCTGGAATGAATAGCATGCAATGGCCAATGCTCCCAAGCTGGATCAATGCAGGCATCATGAATGATCTTAATTTCCTCATCCGTAAGCTGATTCGTATGCTTCTTCGCACACAACGATTGCCACGATGCATAGCATTTGAACTTACTATCCTCCACCCACGAATCATAGGTGCCTTTTTTCAACCCTATGATTTTCAACACGCTTCTAAGATCGATATCATCTTGATACGGCTCTAACGTGTTCACAATCTGCTGCTTGTTCTTTTTTAGCAGGCGCTTATAGGCCTCTTTACTCTTGGTGGTTCGCAGAATGATCACCATTCGCATGGCCATATACGCATGAATTTCCGCTTGGCGTCGATCACTATTCTTGGATAAGGCCAACATTGTCTGTGAACTCTGCCCCATCGCCTGCATCTTTTCAAAAAGTGCCTCTGCATTCTCTTGACGCCACCGGTGAATCGTCGATTTGGTGAGTTTCTTCCTGATACTTTTTGGAATTACCAATTTTTCGATGCCCATCGCATACGCATAACGCAGCTCTAAAGAGTAACGATTTCCTCGCCCCTTTTCTTCATTAAAATTTGTCATAAAAATTAAATATTTATTATGCGACAAATTTTAGTAGTATTAAATACTTATGCTAATTAAAAGGACGCTTTCTCGCTCAACACTCATTGACCACCTGAATTCAATCAAGTCTGTCGACCTTGTAAGAAATTGAAGTACCTTGTTTGGACCTTATCTCCACCATCATGGAAAAACATCTGACCTTCAGCTACCACAGCTATGAGAATTGGCGCCAAACCGAACTCATACCTAAAGACGTTCAAGAAAAACTAGAGGCCTTGTTGGAAACGGCGTACGCCCCCTACTCTAACTATCCCGTATCTAGTGTGGTCATTATGGAATCTGGTGCCCAAGTTGTTGGATCAAATCAAGAAAACGCCGCCTATCCGGATGGACTGTGCGCCGAACGCGTATCCGTCCTAGCCGCCAAAGCCGCATATCCCGATCAGCGCATTGTTGCGGTATATATCATGACGGCCGAGGAGCAGCGATCGCCAGCAGCTCCCTGTGGCTCTTGCCGCCAAGTATTGCATGAAGCCGAACTTCGCCAAAACGAACCGTTCGACTTGTATCTATTGAACAAGACTAATGTTGCCCTAGAATTCAAAGGCATGCAAGGACTACTCCCCTTCAGTTTTACCCTTCCGAAATAGCTGTTTTGACCATCGCGAAGATCTGGTCTAATTCCTCTCGAATCAAATCCCTAGTCTCGTCATACGCGCTGGACTCACGCTCCGTGTCGTCGTATCTCTTGGGATCCTCATAACGCAAAGGCAAACGCTTCCAAGCAGAAGGAATAAATGGACAATTTTCATCCGCGTGATCACAGGTCATGAGCGCAATAGCACGTTCACCCGGATTCTCCGCATCATCGAAAACCTTAGAGAACAGTACCGCTTCCGGCGAGCCTTCAAAGACCACTCTATACCTCGGGTTACCTTCTCCTTCAGCATCCACCTGCATGCCCAAGCGCTCCAAACTTGCAATGGTGCGCTCATTGCACGCAGTGACCTCTACACCCCCTGAAAAACTCGTTACAGGCAAGCCGTATTGGTGGGCTAACATATGGCCCCATACCTGGGAGAATTGGCTACGGCGGGAATTGTGGGTACAAATGAAATTCAGTCGAGCTTCGCCAAACTGCGCTATACTTTCAGTAATGGCCGCGGCTACATTTTTGAGGATTTGGTGACGTTCCACAAGTTTCTTTTTTCTCCTCGGCAAGATACATTGTGAGTGCGTTAAAGCGTGACCTCTGCTACACTTGGAACATTAAATAATTATTAAAATTGGGTCCATAAAAATCAGGTATGGTGCTACGCACGTTCTTCTTCTTTCTTTTGTTCACTCTGAGCTTAGTTGCCTTTGGGCAGGAAAAGTCATTGCCAGAATTGGGCCATGGAATTACCAATGTAATCGCCAAGGACAGTTCTTATAGCTCCATAGTTACAGCAAGCATGCAAGGCCGATACCACCTTCTAAATGAAGCTGGGAACCTCGAACATTCATTCTTGATTCGTCGTGCCAGGCTGTATTTCGATGGGTTCGTATACCAACCCAATATTACCTACAAGTTTGAATTAGCGTTTTCAAATCACGATATACGTGGCAGCTCTTATTACACTGGTAACCAGCCCCAAATCATTTATGACGCCCTACTGATGTGGGAATTTGCTAAAGGCTGGAAACTGTTCGCCGGTCAAGGGAAACTCCCCGGGAATGCAGAACGTGTATTCTCGGCCTCCAACATGCAGCTCATTGACCGCTCATTATTAAACGCTCATTACAATATTGACCGAGACCTAGGATTTCAACTCCATCAAAGCAACACCGTACCCGTTGGAGGCATATTACGCACCAAATGGGCGCTCACACAAGGGGAAGGCAGAAATATCGTGGTAGGAAACCTCGGCGGTTTGCAGTATACCGGAAGGTTGGAATATCTACCCTTTGGACGATTTACAGGTGGCTCTGCCTTTAGCGGGTCCGATTTACAAAGAGAACCCACTCCAAAACTATTAGTAGGCTACACTTACAACTTTAACGATGATGCCGTACGCGACCGGAACACACTTGGAAGCTTCATGGAATTGGGCAATGGAGATTTTCACACCTCAGATATCAGCACCCAATTTTTAGATCTGATTTTCAAGTATCAAGGTGCGTCTGTGTTGTTAGAATATGCACATCGCAACGCCACAAACCCCGAGATTATTGATGTCAATGGTACCATTCAAGGATACGTGTACACTGGTTCCGCAATTAATGCTGCGGGAGGACTAATGATTTCGGAGAAAAATGAAATAGCCCTTCGCTATACCCGTGTGTCCGAACAATCCGACCAGTTGCACCTCCTCGAGCAATACACCATAGGGTTCAACAGATTCCTCGTAGGTCACTCATTCAAAATTCAAACAGACCTGAATTATACCCTCAACGCACTTGATGCCCCGCACTGGGAATTGCGTTCTGGTTTTGAACTGCATTTCTGATATTATCATACCTTAACCTTCGGGTAACATTTCCGAAGTACATTCGCAGGCAATACAAGCATCGCACATGGACAGCATTTTTTACATGATGATTTTCGCCTTAGCGGCGTTGGCAGTGGTTGATTTAGTAGTGGGTGTCAGTAATGATGCCGTCAACTTTTTGAACTCAGCCATTGGTTCTAAGGCCATTAGCTTTAGAAACGTCATGATTATTGCGAGTGTGGGGATTCTTGTCGGCGCCGTATTCTCAAGCGGCATGATGGAAGTAGCACGAAAAGGAATCTTTGTCCCCAGCAAGTTCTACTTCGACGAAATCATGTTCATCTTCATGGCAGTGATGATCGGAGATATTCTCTTATTGGATTTCTTCAACACCTTAGGCCTACCCACCTCCACTACAGTAAGTATAGTATTCAACCTCCTTGGGGCAGCCGTGGTCATGGCACTCATCAAGATAGGTCTGTCTGACGAGCAGACCGCTGCAGACCTAAGCACTTATATCAATACCGCCAAAGCGAAAGAGATCATCGTGGGCATTGTCCTCTCTGTATTCATCGCCTTCAATATTGGTATGATTGTACAATGGCTATCCCGCTTAGTCTTCACGTTCCAATACGAAAAGAAAGTGAAGAATTTTGGATTCCTATTTGCAGGCCTATGTCTCACCGCTATCGGCTATTTCATTGTTTTTAAAGGACTTAAAGGCACACCGTTCTACGCAAACATCAAAGATTGGCTCGAACAAAACCCCATGCTCTTGATAGGAGGAATGTTCGCCTTTTGGTCTCTACTTATGCTTATCGTGGACCGATTATTAAAGGTCAACGTCCTCGTCGTAGTCATCGGTGTTGGTACCTTCGGTCTTGCCCTGGCGTTTGCGGGAAATGATCTGGTTAACTTCATTGGCGTTCCTATGGCTGCATGGCACAGCTACGAAGCTTGGTCAGTATCGGGCGTTGCCGCGAGTGAATTTTCGATGGGCATTCTATCCGAAAGCGTACCGGCAGAACCATTACTTCTGACCATTTCAGGGATTATCATGACCCTGACCTTGTGGCTATCTAAAAAGGCCCGTCGCGTAGTGGACACTGCCATTAACCTCTCTCACCAAGGAGATACCGTAGAAAAATTCCAACCCAATCTTCTTTCTCGCAGCATCGTTAAAGGATCCACAAATTTGGTCAACCTCTTTGGTGCGGCTATTCCTCCAAGCATTCAAGCGAAAATCGATCAAAGTTTTCAAACTCCAACCCTTGAGTTGAGTGAAGCCGACGCACGCGACCTTCCTGCATTCGATTTAATTCGCGCCTCTATTAACCTCGCTGTTGCAGGTGTGTTGATTTCCATCGCAACAGGCATGAAGCTGCCGCTCTCTACTACCTATGTAACCTTTATGGTGGCCATGGGAACTTCCTTAGCCGACCGCGCATGGGGACGTGAAAGTGCTGTCTACCGCGTCGCCGGGGTAGTAAACGTCATTGGAGGATGGTTCATGACGGCATTATTCGCCTTCCTCTTCGCAGGAACGTTGGTATATATCATTCATCTTGGTCGCGGTGCCTCAGTCGCAGTTCTACTCATTCTCACCGCTGCCTTGATCATCCGTAATTATCTTAAGCATCGTCGAGAAACGGCTGCCCCACAAGCCGGTCAAGAAGGTCTTACCAAAGCAGCAAGCAAGACCGTACAAGGAATTGTTGAGGAAAGCTCCGACAACGTTGCTAAAAGTATTTATCGTACCTCACGAATCTTCAATGGCGTAGTGGAAGGCCTGTCCAACCACGATGCACCAGAACTGAAGAAAATGGTCAAGCGCGTTGCTAAACTTGAGGATGAGGTTGATGACTTGCGCAATCATCTTTTCTACTTCATCAAGAGCTTGGACGACGCTAGTGTACGTGGCTCAAACTTCTACATCATGGTACTGGCCAACCTCACCGATATCGTACAATCTCTTGAGTTGTTGGCAAAGAAAAGTTTCAAACACGTCGACAACCATCACAAGCCATTGAGCAAAAGCCAAATCTCAGATTTAGCAGAGGTGGAACGTGCCCTAGCAAAAATTTTAGTGGATGTAGAAACTGCCTTCAAAACGCAGAATTTCAACAAACTCTCGGAATGTCTTCAACTCAAGAGTAACATTATAACATTGGTATCTGCCAAAGTTGATGCACAAATTGCGCGTACTCGAGATGAAGAGAATAGCCCAAAGAACACAACCTTGTACTTCAACCTACTCCTGGAATCCAAAGATCTTGCCCGCGGTGTATTCTCGCTCATTGAAGAATACCACAACGGGATGAAAGGGCAGTAAGTACATGCACATCGTCTATTTCTGTACCACCCCCACTGCTGAGCTTCTCGTACAACTCGAGACCTCCATCTTGCTCTGCAAGAAAGGGGCGCCGGACAGTCAGATACACCTCTATACGGATGATGGCAGTGTAGGCCAGAATTGGCCCATAATTCAACATATCCTCACCCCAGAACAACTCACGCAGTGGCAGGGACCTAAGGGATTCTTTTGGCGCATTAAAATGCAAGTCCTTGCAGATATCTGCGCATTGTATCCCAACGACCCCATACTCTATCTTGATGCCGACACCTTGGCGTTGGACCTCCCCGGTTTACAGGCCCAATTATCTACGCCAATGATGCACCTAAACGAAGGAGCATTGGGTTCACTGAATACCAAAACGGAACGGAGAACGCTACGGGAATTGGACCAAAAAACATTCCAGGGCATCACCACAACCGCGCAAAGCACGATGTTTAACGCCGGTGTCATCGCCCTCCCTCCCGGTCACCGCGAGGCCATTGAGCACGCCATTGCACTTTGTGATAGCTACTTAGAAACCTCCGCTCCGGTAAGACTCCTCGAACAATTGGCCTTCAGCCTTGCCCTGAATAAAGACCAATTACTTCAAGAAGCCCAACCCTTTGTCGCACACTACTGGAGCACGAAAGATTGGTGGGTTCCCTATCTAAAACTTTGGCTAGACCAACAAGGGCCTACTTTCGAGGAACGTCTACAAGCCATTCATACGTTAAATGTGAAGGCCCATCCCTACTGGGCAAAGCGCTCTAATACCGCTCGACGACTGCGCAAACTATTGGGCAGATAAACTCCAAGTGTGAGTGAAGTCACAACCTTTTCGCAATTAGTATTTTATTTTCGGGGCTACTGCCCTCCCAAGAAAATGATGCGGGAGCGACCAACACAAAAATTTATGACCATGCAGAAGAATTGGATTCTAAGCGGAATAGCAGCGACCGGACTATTGTTCGGGTCGTGCCAGATGGGCGATAGCGCTCCTGAAGGACCGCAAAAAATCACTATCCTACAAACCGCAGATATTCACGGACAGGTATACCCTCACAGCGAATTGTTCTGGGAGAATGAAGAAATCAGCTTCAAGACACTAGGCGGACTCGCGAATATGAAAACCTTGTTCGACCAAGAACGTGCCGCCAACCCAAATACCATCGTCTTGGACGGTGGTGATTTGATCCAAGGCTCAGCCGTCGCGGCCCTCTCCAAAGGTGAAGCATTCAGCTCCATCGTCAAGGCCATGGACTTCGACTTCCTCATTCCTGGAAACTGGGAGGTCGTCTACGGTAAAGAACAAATGATGAAGGTCCTCAAGGGCTACGAAACTCCTGTGATCACGGCCAACATGTTCCACGATGAAGAAGGCAAGGCTCCGATCTTCCCTCAATATTGGATCAAGGATATCGCCGGCGCTCGCTTAGGATTCATCTCTTACAACGATCCTGAGGTGCCCATCCGCCAAAACCCATCCTTTTCTGAAGGGCTAGATTTTGACCCCATTTTGGATAATTTGGGCCAATTAGTCAATAAACTCAAAGACGAAGAAGGCGTAGATATCCTGTTCGTGGTTACCCACATCGGAATCAGCAAGCAGTTTGATTTAGCCAACAACCCAGCCCTAGAGCGTGTGGATTATGTCTTAGGAAATGATACCCACGAGCGCATTCGCGAACCGCTTCAAGCCGGCCACGCCAAAGTTACCGAGCCAGGGGCCTTCGCTTCATTCGTTGGAAAGATGGTACTAGAAGTAGAAGATGGTAAAATCATTTCAGAGAAGTACGAGCTCCTAGAGGTTGATCCTACTGTATACGAAGCTGATCCAGAAGTTGCTGCGGTCGTTGAAGAAGCTATTGCTCCTTACGGCGATGAAATCAATGAAGTCTTGGGCTACACTTCTACCCCATTATACCGCTACTTCGTGGTAGAAAACCCTATGGACAACTTCATCACGGATGCGGCCATGTGGAAAAACGACGTTGATATCGCCTTGAGCAATGGATTTAGATTCAGTCCTCCGATTGTGCCGGGAGAAAGCGGCGTTGCCCCTATTACGCGCGGCGACCTATGGAACATGTTGCCGGTAAATGAAAAAGTTAAAATAGGCAAAGCCAGTGGACAGCAAATCAAAGACTGGCTGGAAAAGGAATTGCACAACGTATTTGCCGAAAACCCGAACGAACGCTTCGGCGGATGGGTAGTGCGTTTCTCAGGCATGCAGTTGACCTTTAATGCGAAGGCTCCTAAAGGCGAGCGTGTGCAAGAAGTGGTGATTCAAGGCGAACCTATGGAGGTAGATAAGCTCTATACAATGTCGGCTTGTCGCCGTGAAGGTGAGCCGATCAGCACTCTTTGTCGTATGCCGAATACCGTTGAAACGGTAGTTATGGACTACACCGTTCACGATTTGATTGAAGAATACTTGGCCCACTTCGATACCATTGCTCCAGTTCGCGACGGCCGTGCGGTTGCTGCAGATTTAGGAGATAATGTATTGAGCCAATTGCCAGGAACAGATTACCATTTCCATTAATAGTACACATGAAAAAATTCATCATCACCTTTAGCCTCGCAGCCTTGGCACTTGCCAGCTGCCAAGCTCCGGCCCCTACCGAAGATGTGGTCGAGGAAACAGTAGAGAACAACTACTTCATCCTCAACCGCAATGTAGAACAGCTCAAAGCCGTCGGGAAAGCCGCGGCAGATCTTGCGGTATCAGATTCCACCACCTACGGCACCTTCAAGGTGGTAGTATGCGGCAAGTCTGTTCAAGATTTGCTTGACGAAGAGAAAATGGCCGATGCAGTGGCGATTCTCCAAGAAAGTGGCGTAGAGATGTATGCTTGTGGCCTTTCACTGAAGAAATTTGGTGTAGATCCAGCTGCACTGCCAGAGTTCTACCAGGTCGTTCCAAATGGCTTGGTTTTTGGATTTGAACTACAGAAGGAAGGTTATTATTCGATAACCCTCTAGATCTAGGTTAATAACACCCCTAGAGATCCCGTGCCTCGATGAGGTGCGGGATTTTTTTTATCGCATCACGTGCACGGCGTGCCGAACGACGATTTCCCTTTCTTGGCTGTAGGCGTTGCTCACCTCAATCTCCAAGAAGTATACCCCAGCAGCCACTGGCGCACCATTAAAGGTGCCGTCCCAAGATTCGTCTGGGAGGTAGGATTCATAGACTAATTGGCCCCAACGATTATAAATGCGCTGATGCAACTCATCCGCATTATCAGAAAGGATATCTAAACGATCATTGACCATATCTCCGTTGGGCGTAAAGAAATTTGGTACCGTCATCGTAGGATAGAACGCCACCTCTTGACATAAAGAATCTACACAACCGTCCGCCGTGTAGAGGTAGGCGCAAATGGTTTGGGGTTCTGGATCCAAAGACACAGGATCCATGCTGACTCCTTGTGCACTCGAAGCTACCATCCAAGACATGTTGTTCACGGTAACATACAAGCTATCATCAGGTCCCGAGGTCGGAAGAGATTCGAAATACACATGCAATGCATTGTTTTGATCTGGATCTAAGACCCAAGTCCCATTCACTACATCACTCCCCTCTCCGTAAAAGGTTAACGAGTCCAATGTTCTCGTATAGCCCACACGCATCGAAGGCAAGGCCACACTGTCCGTACATCCCTCAGTGGAAGAGGTGATCAAGTATCCGCTGTAATTGCCCGAATCCACCAAACAATGTGTAAAGGTCGAAGAGGTATCAATTGTTCCGTCGCTCAACACCCATTGGTAGTTCAATAATCCCAAGGAATCTAAGACATTGTCTAGGGTAAAGCACAGGCTATCACAAGCAAAGAGCGAGGTAGAGTCTAAGAATATTTGGGCATCACTCTTCGGGGCAATCCATACAGTATCGTAGGATTCGCAATTGTAGTGGTAAGAAATATCATCAATACCAAAGTCATTTCCTGCCAATGCACTACTGAGCGTTACCAAATTAATGGTGGCACTCCCGGAAGCTGGGACCGTGAAGGTACGTGTGGCTTGAGACCAAGATCCTGTTGAGTTCGGGGTACTGACCGGATTGCCTATGTTCGTTCCGGCGAGTTTTAATTGCAAAGACCCTGGCGGGGTAACGAAGGTCAGCATCCACCATTTTACGGTCACTTGGACCCCAGGAGGAAAACTCACAATCTGGCGCCAAAGGATTTTATTTCCCCCGGTCGACCCGTTCACTAACATGTAATTCCCAGTACCCGTGGTATGATCCCCCCAACTTCCAAAATTTGGATGTACAGAATTCGGATTAGGGCCTACGGCGTACGTCCCCTCATTCCAAATGGAAGTGGCATTGTAGGTGTAGGCAGTTAAAAAGCCCGTATTGCCACTGGAGAAATTACCATTGGTAGCCATCTGACTGATTTGGCTCGTCCCTTTCACCAACACATAGGTGGAGGTATCCGATAAAATAATATATGGGGACGCACAGGTATCACAGCTCAACGAGGCGTCGTGCGACCACAAATATTCATTTGAACCGGATGCGCTTAGGAATATCGTATCTCCTACACAAGCCGTCAAGGAATCTTGTCCCACGGCAACGGAGCATTGGGCGTTTACGGCACTGCCATAACAGACAAAGAACAGTAGAAAGATAGCCTGGAGTTTCTTCACGATTTGAAGATAGCAAAGACTCTCGAAACTTAACCTCACGGCTTCCTCACAATGAGTAAACGATTGTGAATAACATGCGAATGAAAAACTGATATTTATCCTTGTTTAGAATGATTCTAGATAATAGGTTTGCACTGTTATTTAAAATCATTCTAAATAGTGTACCCCCTCCTCCTATCCATAATCTTCTCCGTACCCGCGGACACCACCTTACCAGCTCCGGTAGAGCTTGAAAGCATCACCATTACTGCCGCTGCGAACGACCCCAACAAACACATCTCTGGGTCCGCTGTCGTGCTCACTCAAAAAGAACTCATGCTGTTCGACCATAGTGATGCCAATACCATCTTGCAGAACCAGCCCGGTGTATATGCCCAACAGGAAGACGGTTGGGGTTTACGCATGAACGTAGGCATCCGTGGCACCGGAACCTTGCGTTCTTCTAGAATCACCCTCATGGAAGACGGTATTCTCACCGCTCCCGCAGCCTATAGCGCACCTGCGGCGTATTATACTCCTGTTATTTGGAAGTATGAACAAATAGAAGTCCTTAAAGGCGCTGCCCAAGTCATTACAGGTCCCCAAAGTACTGGAGGAGCCCTAAATTTTATCACTCCTACCCAAGAAGGCGACGGACAGGAAATTCTCGTGGGTGGCGGCACATTTGGACAACAGAAAGCCTATTGGCGGGGACAAAAAGCCTGGGGCAAAAAAACACAAATCCAATATGGCGCCTACCACCACAGCGCCGACGGTTTTGGTCAACTCCTACATAGTACCACAGGGGGGTTCAAACTACAAGACGGATATTTTAAGGTCGTGCATCACCTCGACGATAAGGACCGCCATCACTTGCATTGGTTGACCGCAGCCACTCGCGAACAGTCCCAGCAAACCTACCTGGGCACGACACTCGACCATGCCCTCAGCCAACCTTCTTTGCGTTATTTGGCCTCGGCAAATGACCAAATGGACATGGACCGATTGATGAAT
>JAYPCB010000037.1:0-15808 GCA_038124525.1 Cryomorphaceae bacterium | reverse complement strand
CCTTTGGCAACCCTTTTTCAGCATTGAAAATCAAGTATTCCGTATTTAAAAACGGCGTACGTTCCAACCGGTGACCTGCATGGTACCGCGATTGCAGTTCACCAGATTTGGTCAACAAATCGTCCTTAAAACTTGGATCGAGGTTGGGTAAAAAATCAAAGTTACCACTGAGGTACTCCAAGAAAGCGCTCTGCTGATCCGGTAAAAAGGACACGCTGATGCCGTCGAGATAAGGTAAAGGCTGCCCTAGGGCATCCTGTTTCCAGTACTGCTCATGTTTGTGAAGGACCAATTTTTCCCCATAATGCCATCGGTGCATTCTAAAAGGGCCCGTGCCCACCGGCGAAGTTGCCGCCTCCACAGCCCCCGCAGGCATCACCCCGCAATAGGGCATGGCCAAAAGAGACAAAAACGAGGCATTTGGCGCCTGAAGCTCGACGATCACCGTACCCGCCACACTCTCATGAATGTCCAAAACATCGTCCAAAACCCAACTGCCCGGAGAGGCGATAGTAGGATCTTGCAATCGCTTGAGACTGTACACCACATCTTCAGGGCTGAGCTTGCTCCCATCGTGAAAGTAGGCTTCGCGCAAGGAGAACTCATAGACTCGGCCATTCTCAGAAACCGACCAATAAGCCGCCAAGGCGGGACTTATTTCATTCTTAGCGTCTAAGGCCACCAAAGACTCAAACAGTTGCTGTACTGCCCAAATGGTGCTCTTATCCTTAGCAAACGCGGGATCCAAGGTAGGTATGCCTGCCGGCTCATTATACCTGAAGACCATATTATCCTCCTCTCTTTGAGGTTCACACCCCACGAGTGTG
Organism: Cryomorphaceae bacterium; assembly: GCA_038124525.1. Taxonomy (GTDB): domain Bacteria; phylum Bacteroidota; class Bacteroidia; order Flavobacteriales; family Schleiferiaceae; genus UBA10364. Next base: position 14,981 of record JAYPCB010000037.1, on the reverse strand, counting down.
GTGAGTACAAGGCATACAAAAAAGCCCCCTAGAAAGGAGGCTTTTCGTATTGTTATACCTGTATTAAGCATCAATGTTTGCGTATTTAGCGTTGCGCTCGATGAAATCACGACGAGGCGGTACATCATCTCCCATCAACATGGAGAAGACACGATCCGCTTCCGCGCTATCATCGATGGTCACTTGCTTCAAGATGCGCTCCTCAGGATTCATGGTAGTATCCCAAAGTTGTTCTGCATTCATCTCCCCGAGACCCTTGTAGCGCTGGATACCCACACCGGTACCTGTATCACCGCCGAACTCTTGAGCAATTTGATCGCGTTGCTTATCATCCCAAGCATATGCTTGCTTCGCGCCTTTCTTCACCAAATACAATGGTGGAGTTGCGATATATACGTAGCCCAATTCTACCAGCTCACGCATGTAGCGGAAGAAGAAGGTCAGGATCAATGTTGAAATGTGGCTACCGTCCACATCGGCATCCGTCATGATCACAATCTTGTGGTAGCGGAGTTTATCCAGGTTCAAGGCTTTGCTGTCCTCCTCTGTACCGACACTTACACCAAGAGCGGTGTACATGTTCTTGATCTATTCGTTTTCAAACACCTTGTGAGAAATGGCTTTCTCAACGTTCAAGATCTTTCCACGAAGCGGAAGAATGGCTTGGAAATTACGGTCACGGCCTTGTTTCGCCGTACCACCCGCAGAATCACCCTCCACAAGGAAGATTTCACATACATGCGGATCTGTTTCAGAACAATCGCTCAGCTTTCCAGGCAAGCCCATGGAAGACATGGTCCCCTTGCGCTGAACCATTTCGCGGGCTTTCTTAGCAGCCACACGAGCCTTGGCCGCAAGCAATACCTTTTGAACGATGACTTTCGCTTCGTTCGGGTGCTCCTCCAAGAAGTTCGTCAACATCTCACCAACGAGCTTATCTACTGCACCGCTGACTTCTTTGTTTCCAAGTTTGGTTTTAGTCTGACCCTCAAACTGAGGCTCCATCACTTTCACAGAGATTACCGCCGTCAAACCTTCACGGAAATCATCCCCGGCGATTTCAACTTTTTCTTTAGCCAACAAACCACTTTCGTCCGCATACTTCTTTAACGTACGGGTCAAGGCGCGACGGAATCCCGCCAAGTGTGTACCACCCTCATGTGTGTTGATGTTGTTGACGTACGAGTGAATGTTCTCGTTGTAGGTCGTGTTATAGTGCATGGCTACTTCCACTGGAATGCCATCGCGCTCTCCTTCCATACACATCACCTCAGGCATAATAACCTCACGGTTACTGTCGATGTATTTCACAAAACCAGCCAGTCCATCTTCACTGAAGAAACGCTCACCAATTGGCTCGCCTTTTTCATCTAGTTCACGAAGGTCTTTCAATGTAATGGCGATGCCCTTGTTCAAGAAGGCCAATTCGCGCATGCGCTTCGCCAAGATCTCGTAGTGGTATTCGGTTTCCTCGAAGATTTCGTGGTCCGGTTTAAAGGTTACGATAGTTCCGCGGTAATCTGTCGTGCCGATCTCACGCGTAGCGTACTTTGCCACACCGCGAGAAAACTCAACTTCATGTTTCTTACCGTTGCGGTGTACTTCGGCATGGAGCATGATTGAAAGTGCATTCACACAGCTTACCCCTACCCCGTGCAAACCACCGGAAACCTTGTAGGAATCTTTATCAAATTTCCCCCCTGCGTGAAGGACCGTCATCACTACCTCTAGGGTAGATCGTCCATCTTTGGGGTGCATATCTGTGGGAATCCCACGACCATCATCCTTAACGGTGATGCTATTATCTTCATTAATGGTCACGTAGATGTCTTTCGCGTGACCGGCCAATGCTTCATCAATAGAGTTATCAACTACCTCATAAACAAGGTGGTGCAATCCTTTGAGACCAATGTCTCCGATGTACATGGCGGGGCGTTTTCGAACGGCCTCTAGTCCTTCCAGAATCTGAATGGAACCACCGTCGTAATTCTTCTCTTGTTCACTCATAAATATCAGTGCGTAAGTTCGCTTAATGCTATCTTAACAAAGATAACTTTTAGGGGCTCAAAAAGCGACAAAAGGGGCCTCAGCCCCTCTTGCAGTTACCAACAAGGTTATCAACATTTTCGGGATTTCCCGAGGATTTGGGCCATTAAAATTGGTAGTTCAACACAAACAGTCCACGAGTTCCGCGAACCTCGTAACCGCTCCATAATTGATAGCGCTGATTCAAAAGGTTATACGCCCTTAAACTCACTCCTAAATTCTCGTTAATGGTGTACCCTAAATCTAGACTTACATCCATGTAATCGCCTAACTCATAGATGCCCTTTTCTGAAGTACCCGCATAGCGTCCTCCGACATATTTGAAGTTCGAGGTCAAGTGCACGTCGCCTTGATCGACTCGCAATAAGGCACCTACAACGCGGCCTTCAGCGCCTATGAATTCATCAGCACCGGCGTACGCATTGAGTTCGGTATATACACTGGCCGTGAAGGCATCCATGGGCAAGTTTAATTCCGCACGAAGGCGAGAACGCGTATAGTTGGCATAGCCTACTCGGAGTGCCGCCATGTCGTTGATGGTCGAAGTGGTACTATCTCGTTCGAATTGCACATCATGCATCACAAAAGCCAAAGAACCTTCCACACGGTATTGAAGCTTTCCGGCCAACGCGCCTTGCATGCCGACATACCCTCTGTTCTCCCCTGTTAGCGCCAAGGCCTGATCGCCAGAAATCACAGGAACATTGGCCAAGAGGGCACTCAAGGTTTGCTGCTGAGCACGTCCATCCCAACCGCCATACACAGCCAAGGTTCGCTTCAACACCTCCGCTTGAAGGTTGATGTTAGGAAAGATGTAATAGGTGCCTTGATTCTCCACCTCTTCGTTATTGATCGTTCCTGCGAACGTCAATCCAAACTGGTAGTTCAACATCCCGTTTTTACCTTGCGTCTGAGGGCTTAGGTAGAAATGATGGTACTGGTTTGTGCGAGGCTCGAAGACCATTTCGGTGAGGGAATATTGACCAAATTGGTACCCCAAATCCACATTGATCTGCGCCTCATCGGCATATACTTCAATGCGGTGCATGGTTTTCGCCAAATGCTCGTGCGCACCAATACCTGCATTCGTAAACTGGTAAGCCACGCCACCACTGCGGTACGCGGCAGGTACTTTGGACGTGGGATTCGACGTTCTCAACCATTGTTGGCTCAGCCCGGCACTCAAATTCCACTCGTGTGGTGTAGGCGATAATGCCGTTGCCCTCGTGGTGTCCATAATCCCATAGAAGCTCGCATAATCCGCATCTAAAAGGAGTTGGGTTTTCAGGTTCCAATTCTTCGTCGCACGCTGAAAGTCTGTGAGTATGGAATTCTCGTACGCTGGCTGTAGATCATAAGCGGTACTGAGCACACCTGATCTCGCGCCCTCATGATGCGCTTTGATGCCCCAAACGTTCTTTCTCGAACGCGGTGAAGAGAAGACCACATCCGCAAAGGAACTGCTGTACATACCACCCCCAACACTTACGCGTTGCGTAGGCAGTTTAGGCAGTTTCACACGGCCCAGTTTGATGGCAGGAATAGGATCCGGTTGGAAGTCGATGGTCATCCCCTTCGGCTGAATACGCACGACCACCGGCAATTTCTCCGAGGTCGTATCCGTAAAGGAAGGCTGCTCAGAAATCTTGTGTGCCGCGCGCACTTGAGCTTGGTAATCTTCTACCACGCGAATTTCTACGCTCTTCACTTCATCTCCTGTTTCTTCTTGTGCCCACAAGCTCAGTGGAGCCAAGAATAATGCGGTATATAGAATCTTTTTCATTGCTTCAGTTGGGTTTATTCTTGGTCCAATTCTTCTAATTCCTCGATCTCCGTCGGCGCCACCTCAAGTGTATCCGAAATTTGGGCCTGTGCCTCCTCAGCGGCCCTTTGACGAGCGAGATCAGATTTAAACTGTTGCGCCTCCGCGACAATTGCACCCTCCGCATTGTCTATGATGTAATCCAAGGTGTAGTTCGCTTGGAAATCATCCTGCAGGCCGGCGTAGTTCTTTGCCATCAACAGCAAGGACTTCCAGCGCCACTGCGGGTACGTGGGTAGATTGTCGATCATCCAGAAGATGCGCTCATTCGACGCCTCATATTTGGACTGCACATATTCGAACTGGGCCAAATAGTAATTCGACTCGGCCTGCGCCTCACCTGTAATTTCGGCGGCTACCTGGGTGTAGTACAATTTGGCATTTGCGCTATCGTTCAACGCCAAGGCACTACGCGCGGCATTCAGCAAGGCTTCTGAGCGCCACTCAATAGGCAAACCTTCATCCTGCAACAAGCTTTCCGCATATTGCATGATCACCGGAACATCCTCTAGGGCTTTCGCACAACGCATCAATCCCAATCTTGCACGGCGACCTTCGTCCGCATTCCCCACTAAGCTCACCACCTGCTGGAAGTAGGTAAAGGCGTTTTCATAATCCTCGCTGGCGTAATACAAACTGGCCAAACGCTCCACCGTGCGCTTGCGGAAGCTCAATTCTCCGGAACTTTCTACAAATTCATAACCGGCAAGAGCAACCACATCATCCCCTTCCGCGAAGGCACATTCTGCGGCGTAGTAATTAGCCGGCACTCGGAAGATGCCATCGGGGAATTTCGCGATGTACTCCAGCATGCCTTTTTTCGCGCCATCACAATCGCCAAAACTGTAGCGATCGAAGGCTGCGTTGTATAGGGTAGAATCCAAGGCACCCTGACCTATGTTCGTCCCAGTAAGGGTTTGAATCCAGTCTACGTAATCCGACAAGCGATCCAACTCTGAATATTGAATTTTAGCCAAGCCCAGCGCTTCTTTACTTTCCGGCGTGTTCGGGTATTCCTCTACGACCGAGGTAAAAGCACCCAAGGCCTTCTCGCCTTTATTCTGGGTTCTATAGATCAAGCCCAAGGCAATCTTGGCATTCTTGATGAAACGAGATTTCGGGTAATCTTTGATGAAATCCGTAAAGATGCTTTCCGCCTTAGCCGTATTGTCGAGCTTCATGTAGGTCTCTCCTAATTCGAAGTACGCATCAGTGGCATACACAGATTTCGGGAAATTGCTCACAAGGGCTTCCAGAGCGGTGGCCTTTTTGGCCGGTTCGTCTACCAACCCAAAGCACAAGGCGCGTTGGAAATAGGCGTAGTCCGCATCTGCCGGAACATGGCTCAGGTAAAAATTATAGTACTTGATGGCATTGTCGTACTGCCCAGTCATGAAATACGAATCCGCCAAGCGAAGCTTTGCATCGATAGACAATCGGCTTCCTTGACGTGAACGCTCCAAGAACAACCTGAAATTCGTCGCCGCACTGCCATAATCTTCTTTACTAAAGTAGGTGTACCCCTTGTTGTACAAACTGCGCTTGTACTCGCTAAGCATGGCAGAGCCAGGTGTCGCTTCAAAGGCGTTGAGTTCCTTGAGCGCGAGGTTGTAATCCTTGTGACGGTAGTGTATTTCCGCCAACCAATAGTGCGCCAGGGCCGTATACACATTGTTCAACGGGTAGTCCAATGATTTCTCGAAATGGCTTTGTGCCGCCGGGTATTGGATGGCGTTGAAGTGCTGCACCCCGCGGAAATAGGCCACCTTTTGATAAGCGCCCTGCATTGTCGGCTGCTCGAGACCTGCGGCAGAGATGGCTTTTAGCGCACGCTCATAATCCTTCGAGTTCAAGTACAGACTGGCCAAATATTCGTTGGCTTCCGTACGGTATTTACTCGTCGGGTAACGCTTCAAGAAGGTTTGGAAGATGTCCAAAGGCTGCTCGAAGGGCGTGCTGCTGTCGTAGGCCAGCTTGGCGTAATTAAAATAGGCGTCTTCGCGAATGGCATCATTGCTTCCGCTCTCGCTCGCCGTCAAAAAGGCGGTTTGCGCCTCGGTCTTTTTACCGGTTTTCAGGTAACAATCGGCCAAGTGGTAGTAGGCACTTTGCGCCATATCATCACCGCGGCTGTGAATTTTATTGAAGCTTTGGATGGCTTCCTCGTAGCGACCGGTCTTGTACAATACAAAGCCGAGCTTGTAGTGATCATCATCGCTGAGCTTGCCGCCAAGGCTCTGGTGCTTCTCTAGATATTTTGCGCTTTGTGCCCAATCCTTCTTCTGGTAGTACCCCTCGCCGATGAGTTTGGCTATTTCCGCAGCACGGCTCTCCACCGCTTGGGCCAACAATAGCTCTCCGACACGCAGTAATTCATCTACATCGCCTGTCTTGTAGTAGATCTGGCTTAGGTAATAGGGCACCACACCGCCGAATTTCTCATCGCCAATGAGTGCTTCAAATTGAGCAATGGCCGTTGAATATTGTTCCGCCTCGTAGGCAATGTGGCCGTAGTAGTATTTGTGATGGGTTTGGTACTCACCCGAATACGAGGTTCCCTGAAAGAACAAGTTTCTGGCTTTCTCAATGTCGTCCCCCATCAAGTAGCTATAGGCGAGCTTGAAGTAGTATTCGCTCTTGAACGAATTTGGTACGTCTGCCGCATCTATGGCACTCAACCATTGCACCACCTTGCGGTAACGGCGGTTGTTGAAGTAGTAGTTGGCCGCGCTGACGTGGGCCTCCTGCCATCTCGGGCTGAGCGGGTAGGTATTGGCGAAATACGTCAAAAAGTATTCGCTGTGCTCGTTCATCAAGTACAGCGCACACATGGCGCGGTAGTAGCTGCTTTCTTCCTTGAGAAAGCTTTGGAGCGGCAAATCTGTAGAAAGGATGTCGTCGAAGCCTACGCGGGCCGCAGCATATAATCCTTCATCAAACAGGGCAACACTTTCGTTGAACGTCGCTTCATGTCCGTGCTCGAGCGCTGTTTCTTGCGCCATCGCAGCCCCCGAAAACACTAGCGAAAGGAATAAGAAGAGGGTTGTTCTCATCTACATTGGGTTTATCCTTAAAAATAAGTGTCCTCCAACGGGGAATCCTTGTGGTTAGGGACCAATTCATTGGAGTTATTCACATCTTCAAAAACGCTGCCGTTCGCCGTTTTGGTATTTGTCCTACATTTGAAAATCACCCTTCAACATTGAATTTGAACGCATCCTATGGCGCTAGTATCCCTCGATAAAGCAAGCATTTTCCAAGGCAAACACTTGGTCCTTAGCAACGTAAGTTTTAATGTGCAACCCGGCGAGTTCATTTACCTCATCGGACAAACGGGATCCGGTAAAAGTTCCTTGTTGAAGACCCTTTACGGCGACCTACCCCTGCAGGTGGGCAGTGGCCAAGTAGGAACCCACGACCTCCAAGGATTGAAGGACAAAGACATTCCTAGTTTGAGAAGAGAATTGGGCATTGTATTCCAAGATTTCCAACTTCTCACTGATCGCACGGTGGAAGCCAACCTTGACTTCGTGCTCCGAGCCACCGGCTGGAAAGACAAAGAAGAACGCGGCAAGCGCATCGTGGAGGTATTGTCTTGGGTAGGCATGCAAAACAAGAAGCACAAGAGCCCGTTCGAAATTTCAGGCGGGGAGCAACAACGCGTGGCCATCGCCCGAGCGCTCTTGAACGACCCGAAAATCATTTTGGCGGACGAACCAACGGGAAACTTGGACCCGCGTACTTCAGAGGAAATAATGGCGTTGCTCCTTCGTTTAACTGAGGAGAACAAGAGCGTGATTATGGCCACTCACGATTATCAAATGATCCACAAGTACCACCAACGCACACTCAAAGTTGCCGAAGGAACGGTCACGGATAACAAGGGACAAAGCGTTTAATTCATGGAGCACCAGAGCATCGACCTCAGCATTTGCATTGCCAGCTACGGCAATGATGTCGGGTCGTTGATTGAGGCACTACTTGGCGAAATAGAAGCCAATCCTTCCCTATCCAACACGGAAATTCTCATCTCGGACCAATGTTCCGAGGCTCACCCTCTGCACAAGAATTGGACCCAGCATACCCGCGTACACTACTATCACTATACCGAACTCCGAGGACGCGCGGCCAATAGAAACCACCTCGTTGCATTGAGCCAAGGCGCTCAATTGCTGTTTTTGGACGCAGATGCCCTACCGGTTCAGCCTGATTTTATCGCTCAATACCTTGGGCAGGCAGCCCCACAAACCGTCCTTGTGGGCGGGACCGCATACCACAGTGACCACAAGCAATGGTTGCGCTATAAAGTAGGGGTTCAAAAAGAGAGTATTCCAGCCAAACTCCGAAGCCAACTGCCTTACAGTAGTTTTTCAGCGTTCAATGTTTGTATGGACCGCGCGGTAGCCGAAGCCATTATCTTCGATGCGGATTTGATCGAATACGGCCATGAGGATACGCTGTTTGGATTGGAATTAAGGCACCGCTGCGTGCCGGTGAAACACTTGGACAATCCGGCCTACCATTTGGGCATTGATTCAGACGCGGCGTTTATGGAAAAAACCAAAACCGCCGTTTTGGGTTTGGCTGCGCTGATCAACGCAGGTAAAATAGACGAAGATGTGCGCTTGTACGCGACCTACAAAAAGCTGCAATCATGGGGAGGCGCGCTGCTGTTGCGCTTACTTAACCCTGTTTTGGCTCCTTGGATGTTTGGGCGACTCAGTGCAGGCCGAGGATCGGTGGCGATGTTTGATTTATACAAGCTGGTGGTGCTCTGTGCGGCACAACCTACAGTTGGTCGTAAAATTTCCTAAGCGCTTCGCTTTCTTGGGCCCAATTCAATTCTCGCTGCGCCCGCTCAATTCCTTTGGTGTAGTGCTGGCGCTGATCCACGACTTGGACCATCGTTTTTCTTAAGGCCTCTATATCAGTCGGCTCCACCGTTGCCCCCACACCATAGCCTTCCACAATGCGTGCTACCTCTATCAAAGGGGAGGTAACGACGGGAATCCCGCAATGCAAATAATCGAAGAGCTTGTTCGGTAAACTGAAGCGGTAATTGATGTTGGTATCCTTGTCCAAGCTCAAGCCGACATCCGCGGCGGCGGTATATTGTAGCAATTGGGCATAAGGTACACGCCCCACAAATACCACCTTAGACTCCAGTCCTCTTTTTCGAACGCTTTCTTTCAAGGCGGGAATGGCATCTCCAGACCCCACCAACAAAAGCGTCCACTCCTCCGACATTCCGGCGATGGCCTCTACAGCTTCCTCCAATCCTCGGTCCACGTTCATCCCAGAACCTTGATTAATCGCAATGTATTTATCCCCCGGTAAGCCCAATTCTCCTCTCGAGACTCGAGCAAACCCTTCCGGTATGGGGCTGATGTTTCTGAAGACTTTGGGACGTTTGCCATAATCGGCCTCGTATAAATCTGCTATGCTCTCGTTGACCGTCCAAATATGATCCACACGCGGAAACAAACCACGCTCTAATCGTTGCCACACCTTCTTCGCCCATCGGCCCTCTATCTCAGGCACACCACAGAAATATTCATGAGTGTCGTAGATGAGGGTGATGTGAAATAATCGGGACACCAAATAGTTCGGCAACAGCGTATCCAGGTCGTTGGACAACAAATGTGTGCTTCGATGTGTGAGTAAAAAAAAGAACAAGCGCACTTGCAGTTCCGCATAAAACAATGCTCCTTTCTTAAACACTAGGGACAAGCGCTGTACCTCATAGGGTCGCTCAATCGGCGTACTCGTGGGCAGCAACCGCCCCACCCAAACTACCTCATACCCGAGCGATAGCAGCAACATAGCGACTTTATGCACCCGATTATCGGTACTGATGTCGTTCGAGGTAGAAATGACAATTCGTTTGGGCATTGTTGGCACGAAATAAGACGTGTAAAGGTAGGGAACGCTAAATTTGCATCCGCAGTACCGGGCAATATGCAAAAATCAGATTTCGAATACGACTTACCAAACTCACGCATTGCCGTGCATCCCTTGTCGGAGCGCGATCAAAGCAAGTTGCTCGTATTTAAAGAGGGCATCATCCGGGACCAATTATTTACGGACCTCCCCGCCCAGCTGCCGCCGCAAAGCCAGCTGATCTTCAACAACACGCGCGTGGTCCGTGCACGCCTCCATTTCGTCAAAACCGAAGGCGCGAAGCCTATTGAAATCTTCTGCCTCGGGCCACATGCCCAAAGTGTCGAGGAAGCGATGAATAGTGTGCACACTGTCCACTTTGAATGCTTGGTCGGCAACCTCAAACGATGGAAGGATCACCCATTGGAATTGGCCCTTGAAAATGGCACTACCCTTCAAGCGGAAAAAATCTCCCGGAACGGAGCCTATTGGGTCATTTCTTTTTCCTGGGACAGCGACCTCACCTTTGCGCAAGTCCTCGAGTGGGCCGGTAAAATCCCACTACCGCCCTACATGAACCGCGACGCCAGCTCCGACGATGTAGAGCGTTACCAAACCGTATATGCGCACACGAACGGCTCCGTGGCTGCCCCCACCGCCGGCCTCCATTTTTCAGACCGTGTTTTTCAATCCTTGGAAAGAGCCGGCCACAGTAAAGTAGAACTCACCCTGCACGTTGGCGCAGGCACCTTTAAACCATTGGGAGAAGGAGAAATCGAGGCACACCAGATGCACGACGAAGAGATTATCCTATCTCAGCAATGGCTCGAGCAGTATTTGGGGCACGAGGGTCCCAAAATCGCCGTCGGTACTACGAGCCTGAGAAGCTTGGAAAGCTTTCACTGGATCGGCGCAAAATTGATAGAAACCGGAGACTTGAGCCCCTTAGGTCAATTCGAAGCCTATACCCTCAACCCCTCCTTGACGGTCACCCAAACCTATTCAGCCCTGCTCGACGCTCTGAAAGTGCGTGGCATTATGGAACTAGCCTTGCACACCCAACTCATGATCAAACCCGGCTATTCCTTCAAAACCGTCCAAGGCATCGTTACTAATTTCCACCAACCCGGATCCACATTACTGCTTCTTGTAAGTGCGGGAGTGGGCGAACAATGGCGCGACATTTACACTCATGCCCTAGATCATGATTACCGTTTTCTGAGCTACGGAGATTCCTCTTTGTTATTATTTCAAGGAAATTAACAGCAAGATTTCAGGTTTCGGGTTCGTTGAATTTTCATGTTGAAATCAATCCTGTTCCTACTACTTCCTTACCTCGCCATCAGCCAACCAGTACTTTTCTACAACGTCGAAAATCTGTTCGACACCCTCCATGATTATGGACATGCTGATGAAGACTTCCTTCCCGAGGGTCCGCGCCAAAACAACAGCATAACCTATTGGCTCAAAATCCGCCAAACCGCACGCGCTTTGCGATTGGCACATATTCAATCGCCTAGCCCCCCATTAGTCATAGGCCTCGCCGAAGTGGAAACCTATGGCGCCCTGTTGGCGTTGAGTCGGCATGCTGCACTGCGTTCATTGGGCTCATGGCAACCGGTGCTTTACGACAGTCGCGATTCAAGAGGCATAGATGTAGCCGCCCTCGTGCATGAAGATGTCGCAATTCTTCAATCACATACCCTTCGAATGCCCGAGGCATGGCATACTAGGGACCCCTTATTCTTGCGATTGCTATGGCCGGATTCCACCTTGTCCCAACTCGTTTTCATCCACCTGCCCTCCAAACGAGGCGGCGCCCAACAATCACATCACAAAAGAATGAGGGTGCTCGAAAAAATAATGAACAGCCTAGATACCTGTCGAACACCTACCCTGCTCGCCGGTGATTTCAATACCGAACCTACCCCGAACATGATGACCTTAGCTACAGCACACCATTGGGAACTGGCCTCTGTGAATGGCGCCCAAGAAGGCACCTACAAGTACCGCGGACGTTGGAATGAACTTGATTGGGCCATGGTTAAAAACGGGGAAGTACATGGGGAAATTTTAGCACCAGATGCGCTTCTTGAAAACGATAAAAAATGGGGCGGCACGAAACCAAATCGCTCCTGGATAGGACATAGATTTTCTTTCGGATACTCGGACCACCTACCCGTTTACTATTTAATGTGTGGTAATTAGCGTTTTTTCGATATTTTCGTAACTCAAATAACCTAGAAATGAAAAAATTAGTAGCATTTGGCGCTATCGTAGGCGCTCTATTTATGACCTCCTGTGAGCCAAACGGCCCAGCAGTTGAGCCTGCCACCTACCCAGGTGACTCATTGACCGTGAGCAATGCTGCCCGTCCATTGGTAATTGAAACTACCGGTGCATGGTGTCAGTACTGTCCTAACGGCGCTGAAATCATGACCATCCTTGACGGTGTATTGGGAGATAGCGTAGTATTGATCGCGAATCACGTGGGTGATTGGTTCTCTACGGATAACGCTGCCTCTGCTAAGTTCGACGATAACTTCCCTACATCAGGTGTACCTAATTTCTACGTAAACAACACAGACGTAGGTCAGAGTCCTACTGCCGCTGCTGGCGCTGCTACCCTAGCAGAAGTTGCTTTCGGTTTGGAAGCTGATGTTGAAAATACTGGTACGAAGTTCATCGTTTACCCTCGCGTTAAAGCATTGGAAACAAACCTTGATAACGTATACATGATCCAATCTTACTTGTTGCTCAATGGTGTTGAAGCCAAAGATTACGGCAACGGTGTTGATTTGAACCAAGTTAGTTCTTTGCCTAAGGTAAGTACTGGTTCAGGTGCGACTCCAACTACTTGGGCACAAGATGCCGCCTTGGTAAACGGAACACCACTGATCAAGTCTGGAACTATTTACACTCACGACGAAGTATTGTACCGTCACGCCACCGCAGCTGTTATTGGCTGGGTAGAGAGCGACGATGCTGCAACTTCTGATACTTCAATGGTTTCATTGGGACCATGGGGTATGAACTTGGGAGATTTGAACCCACTAGGCAATGCCTTCGCTGCTGGTGATGTGTACGGTACTCGTTACACGCCAATGCAGTTCCACATTGACATCCCAACACTTCCTTTCAACGCTGATTACAGTGTTGCGACAATCGTTTGGGAATTGCGCCAAGACGGTTCAGGAGATTACGATTACGTAAATGGTGTAGTGTCCCACATTCACTAAGCCAACTCGATAAGCTTAAGAAAGCCTCGCAGGAAACTGCGGGGCTTTTTTTATATTTCCAATATGCCACTTATACTCTCCATATTTCTGATGTTTAGCTTTTGCTTGGACGCACCTCAAAGTGAAGTTCCTGAGAACGGCACCTACATCTACGAGGTAGCCTTTGCAGAATGGGACGGTAAGACCATGGGCGATGAGATCATTGTTGTTTTGAAAGACGGTCATATTAGCCTAAAAGTATCTGAGAATAGTAATGTCCTTTGGATGGGTACTCACCCAGGTGATATCATTGAAGAGGGCACATTGCGAAAACATCAAAGCGGTCAATGGATCATCAGCAATGATGAGAATGACATTTATTTAGAAGAGATCGGCGGGTGCACAGGGGGACCAACGATCATAAACTTCGAGAACCAAAGCATCGAACTGTGCTAATAAAAAAGCCCCGCCAAGAGCGGGGCTTTTTGCAGGGAGAAATCCCAATTATTTTCTGCGTTGCGAGCGATTCAAATTCTGCTGGCGTTGCATCTCTTCCAAGCGAGCTTGGAATTTACTTTGCTTTTTAGGCTGTGCCTTTTTCGCCTCAATCTTTGCCAAAATCGCTTCATCGTTCACACTTCTGCGGATGGCCCATTGCATACCGAAGGTCACAATGTTAGAGAGGAAGTAGTAGTACGTCAAACCTGCCGGGTAGCTGTTCAATACAAACATGAAAATCAGCGGCATCAAGTACATGATCACCTGCATCTGCTTCATCTGCTCTGCACTTCCTGTGGAAGCAGTCATGCTTTGGTTCATGCGAGTGTACAAAATGGTTGAGCCCGTCATCAACAAGGTAAAGATGGAAATATGGTTACCATATAAGGTGCTCAAGATTGGAATATGTGATTCCCAAGAAATCAAGGCATCATAAGTACTCAAATCCGTTGCCCAAAGGAAGCTCTGCCCTCTCAGCTCGATGGATGCAGGGAAGAATCGGAACATGGCAAAAAGAATAGGCATCTGAACCAATACTGGAATACAACCGCCCAATGGATTTACCCCGGCTTCGCGGTACAAGGCCATTTGCGCTTGTTGCTTGCCCATGGCATCCTTGTCCCCAAACTTCTCGTTTATCGCTTCAAGCTGCGGCTTTAATACACGCATCTTTGCCATCGAACGGTAAGAGGCAAAGGTCAACGGCGAGAGCGCTCCCTTGATGATGAGAACCATGATTAAGATGATAATCCCGTAGTTCCAACCATAGCCGTCCAACCAGTTAAATACCGGTACCACTACCCCGCGACCAATCCATCCGAAAATCCCCCATCCGAAGTTGATGACTTTCTCGTAATCTTGACCCTGCTCTTTCAGCGTTTGATAGTGGTTAGGCCCTAAGTACATCGAGAACGGCAAGTTGTACGCACCGTTAACGCTCTGGTTTAGGGTTGCATTGGAACTGAACACCTTCACGATGCTCTCGTCAGTATCTGTACCGTTCACTGTAGAAACAGTTGCCGAGGCAAAACCCTCTTCCGGCTGAACGATGTAGGAGAAGAAATGCTGTTTTTGCGCAAGCCAATTCACTGCGCCAACATCCTCCGAATCATCGCCACCGCGACCGCTCAAGTTTTCGACGTCGCCATCTTCTTGAACCTTGTACGAGTACGTAGAATAGATACGTTCGTTGCTAATGCCTTTCTCTGTGCGGTAAGCCGTACGCTCCCAAAACAGTTCTGGCTTGCCAGCAGCACTAGCAGTACCGCTAACTGTATAGTTAGCCATGAAGCCAGATTCTTCGAGACTTACCTTAACTTCTGTGGCGCCATCGCTAAGAATCAAAGAAGTGCCGTTCTGAGAAACCACATTGAATTCCTTTGTACTTAAAGCAGCATCTCCTGGTAGTTTGATGTCCCAAACTTGGTTATTGTTCACTAGCAATACCTCAGCTGAATCGTACGTTTGATACTCTTTAATCTGTGCACGCACTAGTTGAGCACCTAAGGTTGAATACG
>JAYPCB010000036.1:10515-15813 GCA_038124525.1 Cryomorphaceae bacterium | reverse complement strand
TACACAGCACGACGACTTTGGCCCAACGGACGATGCCATGTTGGCGAAAATCAAAAAAGACATCGTTGAGCTAGTAATTCCTGCAGTCAAGGCAGAACTCCCCGCACACATCCAAGCATTGTTCGGCGACGATATCAAATACCACATCAACCCTACGGGCAAATTCGTGATCGGTGGACCACACGGAGATACTGGATTGACCGGTCGTAAAATCATCGTAGATCCTTACGGTGGTAAAGGTGCGCACGGTGGTGGCGCTTTCTCCGGAATGGATCCTTCGAAAGTGGACCGTTCAGCGGCCTATGCCACTCGTCACGTAGCTAAGAACCTAGTAGCTGCAGGTATTTGTGACCAAGTATTGGTCCAAGTCTCTTATGCTATCGGAGTAGTAGAGCCTATGGGTGTATTCGTAGATACTTATGGTACCGCCAAAGTTGATTTCACAGACGGAGAGATTGCAGCCAAGGTGAAAGAAATTTACGACTTCCGTCCAGGTTTGATCGAGCAAGAATTGAAATTGCGTCAGCCAATGTACAGCGAGACCGCTGCCTACGGCCACATGGGACGCGATCATGAAGTGGTGACTAAAAACTTCAAAAGCGCAGATGGCAAATCTGAAATCAGCGTAGATGTAGAGCTCTTCACTTGGGAACGCCTCAACTTCGTTGACAAATTCAAAGCCGCATTCCACGCCTAAAGCGCGGTTTTAAATACAGTGTAAAGAAAAAACCCGAGCCTACGGCTCGGGTTTTTAGATTTTCAAACTTCCCTATTTCTATGAACCCTACAGTCCCTACCTTTGTCAATGTATTGATTGAGCACCATGATAGAAACAGATTTACTCATAATTGGCGCAGGACCTACGGGTCTTTTCACCGTCTTTGAGGCGGGATTGTTGAAGATGAAATGTCACCTGATCGACTCCCTTCCACAACCCGGCGGACAATTGGCCGAAATCTATCCAAAGAAACCTATTTACGACATCCCAGGATATCCTGTAGTGATGGCGGGAGAATTGGTGGACAACCTCATGGAGCAAATTAAACCGTTCAACCCAGGATTTACCCTAGGGGAAAGTGCGGTAACCATTGAAAAATGTGAAGACGATTCTTTCATCGTTACAACAGATAAAGGTACCCAGCACAAGGCCCCATCAGTGGCCATTGCGGGGGGCTTGGGAGTGTTCACCCCGCGTAAACCACCCATCGAAAATCTACCTGCCTTCGAAGATAAAGGCGTAGACTACATCGTTCGTGATCCTGAAAAGTTCCGCGATAAACGCGTGGTGATCTCTGGAGGTGGCGATAGTGCATTGGACTGGACCGTGTTCTTGGCGGATGTCGCAAGTGAGGTGAGTTTGGTACACCGCAGAACCTCGTTCCGCGGACATTTGGATACGGTGGATAAGGTGCAAGAATTGGCCCAGCAAGGAAAAGTGAAACTCATCACGAATGCCGAAGTAGTGGATGTTCATGGTACGGACCTATTATCTCAGGTCACCATCAAGCAAAAAGGCGCAGATGATTTGATCGTCGAGTGTGACCATTGGCTTCCATTGTTTGGACTGACCCCTACCCTCGGCCCTATTGCAGATTGGGGATTGGAGATTGAAAAGAACGCTATCGTCGTGGACAATGCGACAGATTATCGCACCAACATCGAAGGCATCTACGCCATTGGCGATGTCAATACCTACCCTGGCAAACTCAAGCTCATTCTCTGTGGATTCCACGAGGCCACCATCATGGTACAAAGTGCCTTCAAGCGAGCCTTCCCGGACAAAAAGCTTTCGTTCAAATACACGACCGTCATGGGCGGCGTAGGCAGCCTCGAATAAACATGTCCGATATCACCGTACACATCATTGACCGCGAAGGTGTGCAACACGATGTTGCTGCCCCAACCGATATGAACATGAACCTCGTGGAGGTCTGTAAGGCTTATGAGTTGCCAGTCAAAGGGACCTGTGGCGGCATGGCCATGTGTGCTTCCTGTCATTGCTACATTGAAAGCGACCATGAGCTGAACGAACCTTCTGAAGATGAGGAGGATATGCTCGACCAGGCCTTTTTCGTTGAGGATAATAGCCGATTGGGGTGTCAGATTTTCATGAAAGAAGCGCTCGACGGATTGACCGTACGATTGGCCGAGGAAAGCGAATAATTCCATCAATATCGCCTGTCCACCTTCCTACCATCAAACTTGAATGTTATCTTAGCGGGATTCACAATCTATCCCATGAAAAAAACATTCATACTCCTGACCGCAATGCTCGTTTCTTTTGGAAGCATTGCACAACAAAGCATCGACCTAAGTACTCTCTGGCAACGCTACGCCTTCTACGCAGGTGGCATCAGCGGATTGCGCAGCATGAACGACAGCAAGCACTATACGGCTCAGGGTGAAGGAACCATCGAAAAATACAGCTACGTGACCGGTGATAAAGTAGCCACCCTGCTTGATGTGAACTTTCTGGCTCAAGAGGAAGAGCGCGTGCCAAACTTTGACAGCTACAGCCTTTCCAACGATGAGCAGTGGGCATTGCTAGAAACGGAAACTGACCAAATCTACCGTCGAAGCTCAAAAAGCGTCGTGTACGTAGTGAATCTTCAGTCGTTGCAAGCCACAAAGATTCGTCCGGAGAAAATCAGCAATGCTACCTTCTCTCCGGATGGTGAATATGTAGCTTATGTGATCGATAACAACTTGTACATCTACGACATCAGCGAAGATGCACACATCCGCATCACCTCAGACGGCAGCTTCAACCATATCATCAATGGGGCAACAGACTGGGTATATGAAGAAGAATTCGCCATTGTTAAGGCATTTTGGTGGTCGCCAAATTCTGATAAAATTGGCTTCCTAAAATTTGACGAAAGCAATGTCCGCAGCTTCAATATGGACATCTATGGGAAGGAATTATATCCCAATCCGTACACCTTCAAATACCCTAAAGCTGGCGAAGATAACAGCGTAGTGACCGCACACATCTGGGACATGAGCAGCGGTGCCGTAAGCAATGTATTGACGGATGTCGACTACGAATATTTACCGCGCGCCAAGTGGTCGAATGAAAACACTTGGGTCATCAGTACCCTAAATAGATTGCAAAACACCTTCGACCTCTACGCCGTGGATGCCACTTCAGGAAATGCAACTAACATTTACCACGAGGAGGACGAGAAGTATTTAGAAATCAACGACGAACTCCACTTTTTGGAAGACGGCTCGTTCATCATCTTGAGCGACAGAGACGGCTGGAACCATTTGTACCACATTGCCTCGAACGGAAAGATCAAGCGCCAAATCACCAAAGGAGATTTCAATGTCACGACCTTCTATGGTATTGACAACAACAAGCGTTTGTACTACCAAAGCTCTGAGGCCAGTGCCACAGAACGCAACGTCTACAGCATTAAATTAAACGGCTCGAGTAAAGTCACTCTTGCCGGTCGAAAAGGCACGAATAACGCGACCTTCACCCCGGACATGAGACTCTTTGTAAACACCTTCAGTGCAGAAGGACAACCTACCAGAGTTACTCTCGTGGAGTCACGAAAAGGGGAAGAAATTCGCACGATTAAAACCAACGAGCGTGCAGAAAAAGCCCTCGAAACGTACACGTACACCCCTAAGGAGTTCTTTACCGTTTCAACGCCGTCTGGCGGCGACTTGAACGCCTGGATGATCAAGCCAGTGGATTTTGACGAGAGCAAGACCTACCCCCTATTCATGTTTGTATACGGCGGGCCAGGCAGCCAAACCGTCATGAACAGCTATGATGCGTTCCGAGGCATGTGGTTCCAGATGTTGGCCAATGAGCTTGATATCATTGTCGCGAGTGTGGAGAACCACGGAACGGACGGTCGCAGCGAAGAATTTAAGAAGAGTACTTACGGTCAGATGGGGAAACTCGAGACGCGTGATCAAACAGAGGCGGCATTGGAATTGGCCAAGCGTCCGTACATCAACGGGGATCGCATCGGCGTTTTTGGCTGGAGCTATGGAGGCTACATGGCGTCCAATTGTTTGTTCCAAAGCCCAGAAGTCTTCAAAATGGCCATTGCCGTAGCACCAGTAACGAACTGGCGATTCTATGATAACATTTACACGGAGCGTTACATGGGCTTGCCTTCGGATAATGGCGATGGTTATGATGCCGATAGCCCGCTCTCACATGTGGACGGCCTTC
The DNA here is from genome assembly GCA_038124525.1 of Cryomorphaceae bacterium. Lineage (GTDB taxonomy): Bacteria > Bacteroidota > Bacteroidia > Flavobacteriales > Schleiferiaceae > UBA10364. Next base: position 11,618 of record JAYPCB010000036.1, on the reverse strand, counting down.
AAGGCAAATACCTACTGATCCACGGAACGGGAGACGATAATGTGCACGTACAAAACTCTATGCGCATGGTGGAGGCCTTGGTGCAAGCCGATAAGGATTTCGATTGGTTCGCCTATCCGGATAAAAACCACGGCATCTACGGAGGCAATACCACGATGCATTTGTACCGCATGATGACGGAATTCATTACAGAGAATTTATAAGAACTGGCCCCTAACCGCTCTTAGAAATAAAATGTATACTTGTTGAACACAAAAAACACCTGAAACATGAGTGATCAATCTATGAAGCATCCACCAGCGCTGTGGACGCTGTTTATGTCGGAAATGTGGGAGCGTTTCTGTTACTATGGTATGCGCGCCCTATTGACCCTCTTCCTCATCGAATCGATGATGAAAGGCAACTCTGAAGCGTTCTTAATTTACGGAGCCTATACCGCTCTAGTCTACGCTGCGCCTATTCTCGGGGGCCGATTAGCCGATAAATACCTAGGGTACCAATATGCCATCATGCTCGGTGCCGTATTGATGTCTATCGGTGAATTCCTCATCGTAGCAAGTACTGATATTTTGGACCTCGATACCGCAGTTCGCGATACCCTTATGCTTATCGGTATGGGTGGTTTGATCGTAGGTAACGGGTACTTCAAAGCGAACATTTCAACCATCGTAGGTAAACTCTACAAAGACGGCGATCCTCGTCGTGATTCAGGTTTCACCATCTTCTACATCGGTATTAACATTGGTGCCTTGTTGGCCACCACAGTGGTTGCCGTAGTAGGTAAAAAATATGGTTTCGAATACGGTTTCGGCCTTGCCGGACTAGGGATGCTTGCAGGTCTTTTCATCTTCTGGGGAGGTCGCAAAAAATACGAGCACGTACCAAACATTGCCATTACTGAAGAAGGACGTGAGAAATGGTTGGGCATGGAGCGCTGGAAAACAATCACCCTCCTCTCTCTATTGTTGATTCCATTATGTATGGTGCTCATCTTCAAAAACAACATTTTGATTTACATCTTGATTGCCATCTTTATTTTGGTAGTCTTCCAATTGATTTCTGCCGGCGTCAAAGAAGGCGGTGTATGGAGAGACCGAATGATT
>JAYPCB010000036.1:0-10505 GCA_038124525.1 Cryomorphaceae bacterium | reverse complement strand
ATGATGGTGATCAACATCATCTTCTGGGCTGCATTTGAGCAAGCTGGTACTTCACTGACTCTTTTCGCTAAAGAAAATGTTAACCGTATGGTCGGCAGCTGGGAAATGCCCGCAAACATGACGCAATTCTTCAACCCATTCTTTATCATCACCTTCGGTTCATTGTTCTCTTGGATGTGGGTAAAATTGGATGCCATGGGCAAGAATCCTTCGATCCCTATGAAGTTTAGCTACGGAATTCTTCAGCTAGGTGCTGGATATTTAGTAACCATCATCGGTATGCAGTTTGCAAACGAAGCCTTCCAAGTACCGCTATTGACCTTGGTATTCTTGTACATGCTACACACCACTGGTGAATTGTTCTTGAGCCCTATTGGTCTATCTATGGTAACCAAGCTGGCGCCTAAGCAAATTGCAGGAACAGCAATGGGCGGATGGTTCCTCTCTTTTGCCATGGCGAACTACCTCGCAGGTGCGATCGCTACCCTCACCGGTGGCGAAGGTCACGGCGGCGAGGAAGTTGTGTTGAGCGCTCAAGACGGGCTGCACACTTATGTAGATACCTTCTCTACGCTCGGATTTGTATTGATTGGCTTCGCTGTATTGATTGCCATCCTAAGCAAACCATTGAACAAGCTCATGCACGGCGTCGTATAACTTTAGCATAGTTTTATCATACGAACCCCGCGCCTTGTGCGCGGGGTTCTTTATTTTGGACCTATGAAAAAATTTGCCCTACTCCTTGGAGTACTTTGCTCCACACTTGGACTGGCTCAAGAGAAAATCCAATGGATGAGTATCGAAGAAGCCTATGAACTCACCTTGACCGAAGAGAATCCGAAAAAGATCTTCATCGACGTATATACGGATTGGTGTGGATGGTGTAAGCGCATGGATAAGGCCACTTTCCAAAACGAAGAAGTGGCTGCCTATATGAACGCGCATTACTACAATGTGAAATTCGATGCGGAGCAGAAGGAGTCCATCGAAATGCTGGGCAATACGTTTGAGTTTGTACCACAAGGAAGTCGTGGCTATCACGAATTGGCCGCAGCGCTACTGAATGGTAAGATGAGCTACCCTACTGTGGTATTCATGAATGCAAAATTCGAGATGCTAAGCCCTGTGCCGGGCTACCAAGAACCCACAGGCTTTATGCAAGTCGCCAGATTCTTTGGGGATGATATTTACAAGGACCAAAGCTGGCAAGACTATTCAGGAAACGGTAACTAATCCAAAGTCACCGTTACCCCGAGTCCTGCGACTGATTTTAGTTGCCAACCCTCAAAGGCATCAAAATCTTGAACGAACTGATAATTAATATTAAGCGTAAACCACTTGTCGAGCTTATAATATGATATAAGTTCTCCCCTTACATCCAGCTCTGGGTTTTCATCGAAATAATTATAGAAAAAGTCGGTCCTTAACAAGATTTTGAAAGTGCGCCAATAAATCTTATTGAATGTCAATGTTGCATTAGCACCACCTTGTAGCAGTGAACTACTAGTACTATCAACACCAAATGCTCCTAATTCTCGAATGTTAGAGTCTAAAACAAATGTTGTTTTCGTACCAAGAGGCGCGAAATACAAACTCCAGCTCTTGTAGCGGTTGCTGATTGCACCGAGTGAAAATTGAGCGTAAACAGGAGAACCTATATTGCTAATCATAGTCGATCTAGCAGTGTCTTCTAACGCATATCCTGGCATTGCCTGGCTATTTAATTCAACCTGAGCGGAAATTCTTACGAATTTTTTATCGTCTATTCCACCTCTAGAGAAATTACCGACATACTGGAGATTATCTATGGTTTTAGTTGTTCTACCTAATTGATTATTCAAACCATAATTCAGCTGCAATAAATGACGACCCGTAGCTTTTTGAGACTGTATTTTGAGTTGTTCACGAACCATTAGTGATGCATTCGTATTACTCTCACCTCCTTGAGTCCAATTACGCAAATCGGTGCGCATAAAGTTGATATTATACATCCCTTTATGCTCATAAATTCTTTTCTTGGTCGTATCCGTTTGAGCTACCGCATCGAATGTGATACACATTCCAAAAAGGAAAAAGACTGCTATCGATTTGATTTTCATGAGGTTATTTAATAAGTTTATAGGAGTAAACTTAATATTTTCAAAATGAAAAATCTCATTACATCGATTTTCTTGTTTGGAGCTTTGACGACTTATGGTCAGGTAGGGCCCACAAGCGGGACTCAAGGAGCCGTAACTGGAGGTGCTACGGTGACAACAAAAACACCAGCAAAATTAGCCGGTGTATCCATGCAAGATTTAAATAGATTACATGGCTCTTACAGTAATGGAAACGTAGACGCCCAAAGTGATGAAATTCATGTGGTGTTTAATGATGCCATGCCTAGCCAACTAGATTTTACAGGTACTGTAGTGGTAGCTACTACATTAATTCTAGAATTGGATGGTTACGATAACATTAGTGGAACAGCGATGCAAATTCAAATTACTGCTGCACCTTCTAACCAGTCTAACCCCAAAGAATTATATGTAATCAAGCAATTTGGGAGCAATGACAAGTGGGTTTTAAAAGAAGATCCCTTTAACCCGAAATAAAAAGCTGAGTACAATAGTAATTACTAAAAAAGCCCCGCCTAAAGCGGGGCTTTTTATTAGAATTTAAAATCGTACCCTTTGAGGGTGAGCTTGTCGTATTCCTTTTGATCGAACTCGAATAAGCGGCTTGGCTTCTTGTTGCCTGGAGCTTCGAAAATGCTCTCGCCTACTTCGACTAGCAATTGGCTACGCATGAACTTCTTTCTAAAGTTTCGCTTGTCCAAAGTCTTGCCCAAACATTCTTCGTACAAGGCGTGAATCATGTTGAAGGTGAACTGTTTCGGCAGTAAGACGAATCCAATAGGACGGTGCTTCACACGACGCTTCAAGCGCTCATAGGCCATCTCAAGGATTTCATTGTGGTCGAAGATCATTTCAGGAGCCTCATTGAGGTTCATCCATTCGTACCCTTCTACCTTCACGTTCTTCACGAGATCCCAATTCACCAAGGCATAGTGTGCAATGTTCACCACACGCCCCATAGGGTTGCGGTACACTTTGGCGAAGGCATTGAGTTGTTCGAGATACACCTTATCCATGCCAAGAATCTTCACCGCCAAACGTTTGGCAACATCTTCTACGCTTTCTGAGGCACTGACCCAGTTGCTCGGCAGCATGGGCGCTCCACGATAAGGCTCTTCTGATTTCTTTCCGACGAGGGTGACTAATTTCTCGCCGTCAAAGGCAATTACGACGAGGGAGGTTCCTAAGGCAACATCAAATTTCATAAGTAAGGGTATTTGCAGCAAAGATATAAAATGTCCAAGTGGAACTTTATTTTATGCTGTTAATTTTAGGTTAATCAAGGGTTTGAGAATATTAAGTTCCAATCAAGAACAATCATCTCACCAAAAAGTTCACGGACAGAAACGAAAAAAGCCACTTGGAAATCCAAGTGGCTTTTCATCTTCAGGGTGAAAGACGGGGTTCGAACCCGCGACCTCCGGAACCACAATCCGGCGCTCTAACCAGCTGAGCTACAATCACCATTTAAGGGCCGCAAATATATAGTTATTCAATTCACATCTGCAATAGGTCGGATTAAAAAAATTGGGCAAAAAAAGACCGACTCCAAAGGAGCCGGCCTCAAATATCATCTATTCCTAGGGGCGATTAAAAGACCACCCAAAGGGTAATTACGCAGAGTACGAGTAGGAAAGTTAGAGCACGCGTCGTTGAGGACATTGGTACTTTGGTATCCTTGCTCCAAATCAAGGAAGCATCGTCGTACGTCGCGGCTTCAGGCTTCGACAAGCTCACTACAATTAAAATCACCGAACAAATGGCGAAGAGTAGCAATGCGAAGTGCAAGAAGTTCATTCCCACGTACCAGCCAAGGAATCCTGTGTATTCTCCACCTGCGACCTCCATGGACAATCGACCTACACCTAAAATGGCGCCAGAAATCAAAGCCCACTTGGCCCCTGCAGAATTGATCTTCTTGAAGAAAATACCCAGCAGGAATGCTGCCGCAATAGGTGGAGAGATGTAGGCCTGAATGGACTGCAACTGTTGAAACAATCCACCTTCGATGGCTTGCATCAACGGAATCCAACCAATGCCCAAGGCGACAAGTGCAATGGTGGAAATACGGCCGGCATTGACCAATTCTTTGTCCGATGCTTCAGGACGGTATTTCTTATAAATGTCAAAGGTGATGAGCGTTGAAGTAGAGTTAAAGACGGAGCTCAACGAAGACATGAGGGCAGCCAAGAGTCCAGCGACCACCAACCCTTTAAGACCGGTAGGCAATACCGTTTTGACCATCAAAGGCAACGCAGCATCATAGCCAGAGGTACCAAAAGAAAGCAGTTCTGGATTTTTTTCTGCCAAGGCAAAAGCTACCACACCTGGCATCATGAAGATGAAAAGGGGCAACAGTTTCAGGTAACCTCCGAATAGGGCCCCTTTGCGTGCGGTGTCCACATCTTTCGCGGCAAGGACGCGCTGCACGATGAATTGGTCCGTACACCAATACCATACCCCAAGAATGGGGGCGCCAAACATAATTCCCGTCCACGGATAATTCGTATCACTCATAGGACGCCACAAGCTCCAGTGATCTTCGGTGGTATATGCGACCAATTCTCCAACGCCACCCAATTGATTCAATCCGAAAATGGTCAAGATCACCGATCCACCCACGAGCACGAACATTTGCATCATATCTGTATAGACTACCGCCTTGAAGCCGCCGAATACGGTATAAATACCCGTCGCGACCACGATAAAGATGGCGCCCGTCCAGAAATCAATGCCCAAAAGCGCCGTGAAGACAATGGCCCCTGCGAAAATGGTCACCGAGATTTTTGTCAAGACATAGGCAACAATGGATACATAGGATAAATACGTTCTGGCCCAGCCGTTGTATCGTTTTTCCAAAAACTCAGGCATGGTAAAGACTCCCGAACGGAGGTAAAAGGGTACGAAAACCCAACCTAGAACGATCAAAATGAGGGAGGCGAGCAATTCGAATTGGCCCGCGACTAATTCTCCAGAAGCGCCCTGACCCGCTAAGCCGACCAAGTGTTCTGAACCAATATTAGAAGCAAATAATGAAGCACCGATAACGAACCAGCCTAGGTTTCGCCCGCCGAGGAAGTAATCCGCAGCTTCGCCATTTTCGCTCTTTTTCGAACCGCTCCTAAAAGCAATCACGAAGACCGCGACGAAATAAAGTGCTACAACAATATAATCTGTTGTATTGAGCATGAGAGTGTCTTTTAAGTTCCGTCCCTAATGTAGTGTACTTTGGACAATTACTCATCATTGCGTGAGAATTGTCTGCTGCCACAGAGAAGGTATTGTGTACCTTTATTTCATGGCCCGATTCTCTTATCTCCTCCTACCCCTTCTCTTATGGCAGTGCCACACTGCGGTAGAGGAAATCCCTATTTCGGGACCCACCTACGCGGGACCACCAACGTACACGGGTGGAGATCGATTCCCTCGCACCGAACACACCATCGCCCTGGGCCAAAAACTCTTTAACGACCCAAACCTCAGCATCGACAGCACGATCAGTTGCGCGAGCTGCCACAAAGCCAATGCCTATTTCTCAGATCCCGGTAAGACACTTTCCGTAGGACTCGATGGAACACCCACACAGCGCAATGCGAGTGCTCTATTGAATTTAGCCTGGCATCCTTACTTTTTTGCGGAAGGGAGCGTACGAAACCTAGAACTCAGCTCCTTTGTTCCCATCAATAACAGACACGAATTTGGCCGTGAATTCCACGATGTGGTCGAAGGCCTGATGGATGACGCTTCCTATGTGTTGGAATTCAGTGAAGCCTTCGGATCACAGCCCATCTCGGATGCTCAATTCATTACTGCCCTTGCCCACTACATGGCAGGGCTTCAACACTACGACAGCCCGTACGACCAATGGTTAAGTGGAGATTCCACAGCTTTAGGACCTGATGCACGTATGGGTCTTGAACTTTTCGAAACGCATTGCGCTTCTTGCCACAGTGGACCTCAGCTGAGCTCATTTGCGATCGCGACCAATGGTTTACCCACCAATGCAGATTACGGCAGGATGAACCTCACCAACAACGCAGAAGATAGCGGCGCCTTTAAAATCCCTACCCTAAGAGGCATTGCCCTCACCTATCCCTACATGCACGACGGCAGCTATGCCAACCTCGACACTGTCCTTCGAACCTATAATGAGGTGCGAGCGCTGGGGTTGACCGGAGAGGAATTGGCCCAACTCAATGCTTTTTTAAATACCCTTCACTAGCGTACCTTGTAGGCATGAGCAAAGACCCGAAGGTTTTACATGTGGTGAAGTGGTATCCGCACGCATCGGATCCACAGAACGGCATTTTCGTCCAAAAACACATCGAAGCAACTTCTGATGCGCCTTTGGTACTCGGCTTTGTGAATTCAAACGACAAATTAGAAGAGCGAGACGGCATTCAACTCTATGGAGCGCGACGTATCAGTCAGGTGGCCAAGTTTGGCGCATTCACCGCACGCATTGCCCTTGACCGCCCAGAGATCATTCATTTTCACTGCTATGCGCCTGACCTACTACCACTGTTGTGGTATGCCCGATTAAAAGGAATTAAGACCCTGCACACCGAGCACGGCAGCGCCTTCCTAAAAAATAGATTGCCCCTGCTTCAAGGCTGGAGATTAAAGGCCGCACGCTGGTACTTTCAACGACTTGATCGACTGACTTCTATCAGTCCTGCACTCAGTGACGGTCTGTTCGAAATTTCAGGAAATCAAAACATCAACATTCTTCCGAACATCATTTCTACTGCGGCCGAAGAACGTACCTCCACACCCTCAAGCTTCAGCTTTTGCGTCGTCGCCGATGTGGTGTTTGAAACGAAAGCCCAAGAGATCATTTTGGAGTGCTTCCAACAACTCCCACAAGCCCAGGCAGAGCTTCATTTTTACGGAGGTGGACCTGATCTCGAACGCTTAGAAGCCATGGCACGTACTTCGCCAAATATTTGGGTGCACGGAAGAAAAACGAACGAAGAGGTGCTGCAACTGCTCCCTAATCACGACGCACTGATTCTACACAGCCATTACGAGACCTTTGGCATCACCGTATTTGAGGCACGGACTGCCGGGCTTTGGGTCATTTCAAAAAGCGCTTTTGGTGGAGCGCCTTGGTACGATCAAGGAGTACTCATTGCCGATACACAGGAAGCATTAAAGGATCAAATGAAATCGCTCTTCCGGGCGGAAAAAGCTCCCGTTGGAAAGTTCGATGCGCTCTCTTCTGAGTCCATCGGTGCAGAAATCCACCAATTATACCGCGAAATCCTCGGTTGACCCTCCTATTTTCAGGACAATCCGTTATATTTACTCGACACAAAAACACCTTAAGTATATGAAAAGACTTCTACTCGCATTTGCTGGATTGAGCGTCATCGGCGCCACAGCACAAGAGGCACGAGTTGACCTCGGAAGAAGTGCCGAAATGTATGTAGCAAATCATGCAGATGGCATCCCTTACAATACCAGCGCTAACAAGCAGAGCTCTGCCGTAGCTATTGGTACTGCACCAAACGTGTACGGAACTGGTTTCGGACCTAAGACGAACATTTGGGCGGACGAAGATTTGAATTCCATCGTTTTCTTGCACCGTTCAGATTACGGTACTAACGGTGATAATAGTTCAGGAAGTTTGCGTTTTGACTATTCAACCAACGGCGGTTCTACTTGGACTGCAAACGCTGGTCCAGTCTACAACCCGAACTTGAGCGGTTACGCTTACCCAGGTTTCGCTCGTTACCCACACATCGGTATCTTGAACGAAAGCGGAAACACTAACCCACTAAACGCTAGCATTTCTGTATGGGCTCCTACCCTTGCAGGAACAAATGCTGGTGCATGGGGTGGTGCTTTGATGGGTACGCACAAAATGGACAACACTACTACCAACATGTCTGTAGATACTACTGGCGGTCACTTGACGCTGGAGAACTCTTACGTGGACGGCGGTACGTTCTGGGGTCTTTCTTTCGACCACCCAGATTACCAGAATACTGAGTACACTGATACTGCGTTGATCTGGAAGGGTACTATGGACTGGACGACAGATTCTATGACTTACACGGAGCACAAGGCTTACCTTCCTGTAACCAATGATGCTACCAATGGTAAGATCTACGGCGACGGAAAAGTATTCTTTGCTTCGAACAAAACCACTGGTTACGTAAGTATCGAAGCCTACGACAGTACTATCGCACCGGATAAGGTGATTCACCCGTACTTGATTAAAACTACGGACGGTGGATCTACTTGGAGCGCGGCAATGGGACCAAATATGGACCTACTTGTAGACAATGGCTCTGGCGACAGCTTGGTGGACATTTTCGACATGATCACGGGCGGTTGGGACATCGGTCACTTGACCTCTTCGACTCGTGGTCACGATTTGGCGGTTGATGCCAACGGTAACCCACACATGTTTGTACACGTTTTCCCAGGTACCGGTACGACTCCAACAGGTGGTTCTACTGCGGGTGATTTCACCTACTACCCAGGTGTAAACTTGTTAGTTGATGTATTTACTACTGACGGTGGATTGACTTGGGAATGTAATATCATCTCTCAAGTATTTACTTTCAGCTTCGACTTTGATGCGACCAATGGCCCTGTACCAGAGGCAAACCGTCCTTACATCAGCATGAACGCCTCTCGCGATATGATGTTCTTCTCTTGGTTCGAAACAGATACGACTTTTGCAAGCGGTACTACTGATAACCAGTTCCCAGATTGGAGATGTCAAGGGTACAACGTTACTGGCGATTCTTTGGAAGGTCCTATGACCGTAATGGGTACTTATGGCGATGCTACTTGGGGTAACGTAGCGGATTGGGCATTTGATAATGGCGACGGTACGCACCAGTTGCACATGACTTATGGTCCAATTGAAGATTTCGGTTCGTTCAGCGTGTTGAACCCGATCGACTTCTACTACCTCGGCCAGCCTTATCCAAATAATGTTGGTTTGGAGGAATTGGAACTCAACAACTTTAGCGTGAGCCAAAACTACCCGAACCCGACTGATGCTTTGACGAAGATTGCTATTGAAGCAGCCGCTCCAGCGCAATTCAACTTGAGCATTGTAGACCTAACGGGTCGTTTGATCTTGAACGAAGACCTAGGTCTTTTGAACGAAGGTCGTCACATCCACACTGTTGATGCGACCAACTTCGCATCAGGCGTGTACTTCTACACTGTTCAATCAGGTGATTACAGCATCACTAAGAAATTGATCGTGGAGTAAGCGAAAATTTTGACCCACTAAAAACCCCCGCGGCTGCGCCGCGGGGGTTTTTTATGCCTTAGATTTTTCTCCTTCGTCGCGGAGGAAATGCTTTAATACTGCATGAGTTCTTCAATAGCCGCTTGAAGCTTGCTCTTGGCCAAGTAGCCTTCCTCCAAAGTTTGGTGGAACGGCACTGGTGTCGCATCAGAAGCCACTAGGGTGATCGGACCGTCTAATTGGTCCCAGCATTCCTTCGATAAAATGCTCACCACGTGTTCGCCATAACCGCCGACAGCCACATCCTCTTGGAGCACGATGACCTTGCCTGTTTTGCAAACGCTTTGTTTGATGCCTTCGATATCGAGCGGCACCAAGGTTCTCATGTTAAAGATCTCCACCTGGCCTTCGAGTCCAAGGGCTTCCACAGCCTCTAAGGCCCAATGCACGCCCATGCCGTAGGTGATGATGCTCAGTGCATCGCCTTGTGCTACCACGGCGCCCTTGCCTAAAGGCATGCTGGTTTTTCCTTGAGGCACGTCTTCTTTCAAGGTGCGGTACAGGGCCTTGTGCTCAAAGAACATAACTGGGTTTGGATCTGCGAAACTCGCCAAAAGCAGCGCCTTCGCCTCGCTCGGGAACGCAGGATACACCACCTTCAGTCCAGGGGTATGGGTAAACCATGCCTCCGTGCTTTGCGAGTGGAACGGACCGGCAGCCACGCCTGCGCCTGTCGGCATCCTTATGACTACATCCACCGCCTGGCCCCAACGCCAGTGTAGTTTTGCCAAATTATTGACGATTTGATTGAATCCAGTGCTGACAAAATCCGAGAACTGCATTTCCATCATGGCCTTACCGCCAGAAATGGCATAGCCGAGCGCAGATCCAACAATGGCACTCTCACAAAGCGGCGTATTGCGTACCCGGTCCTCACCAAATTTCTCGGTGTAACCTTCGGTGGCCTTGAAAACACCACCATAGGCACCAATATCTTGCCCCATGTAGACCAATTCCGGCCACTCTTCCAACGCCAAGCCCAATGCATCGTGAATGGCGTCGATCATACGCATTTCTTGTGCAGGTTCTCCCGTCCAGTGCGGTTCCAGGGCTGGTGCGTAGAGGTCCTTGAGACTTTCCTGCGCATCGTACGAAGGTCCATTAAGCGCCAG
>JAYPCB010000035.1:0-16014 GCA_038124525.1 Cryomorphaceae bacterium | reverse complement strand
CTGTGTTGGCGAAAGAATATGATGCCTTTGATATGGTTGCCCACGTTGCGAAGAGTGTGGGACTTATTAAGGTTTTGGGAGAAGACAAAACGCCGGAGGGCGTGACGAGATATGAGAACGTCCAGGAATTGTTGAACGGGATCAAAGACTTTTCTGAGCAGCAAAAAGAATTGGACGGTGGTGATCCGTCGTTGGCCGGTTTTATGGCTGATGTGGCCTTGTTGACCGATAGGGATAATGAGGTGGACGATGGACAACCGAAGGTGAGCATGATGACTATTCACTTGGCCAAGGGATTGGAATATCCCTATGTGTATATCGTGGGGATGGAGGAGAATTTGTTCCCAAGTATACTAAGTGTCGGCAGTCGCAACGAGCTGGAAGAGGAACGTCGATTGTTTTATGTTGCCTTGACGCGTGCTGAAAAGAGAGCGCACTTGACCTATGCACATACCAGGTATAGATGGGGCAAGTTGATTGATTGTGAACCGTCACGGTTTATCGACGAGATTGACGAGAAATTCTTGGACATCAAGATTCCAGAATTCTCGCCGACGAGCTTTAGTTCGCCAGCACTGGACCAAGCCTTTGGCGGTGCTTTTGGCGGGGGCAATAGTTCGACGGTGTATCGTGGCAAGAATAAAGATTGGGGCAAGAAAAGCGGGGCAAAATCGGACCCGCCTAAGAAACCGGCTGCCCCTACCCTTCGTGGAAAAACATTGAAGCCAGTGCAGCGTGCGGGGGCGAGTTATGAGGCGAGTGGTGATCATTTACGTCCCGATCAACTCGGTGAAGGCATGCGCGTGGTGCATGGAAGATTTGGTCTAGGCACGGTGAAAGCGCTAGAAGGCGAAGGCGCAGATGCAAAGGCCATCATCACCTTTGATAATGCCGGAGAGAAAAGATTGTTGCTAAAATTCGCCAAGGTTAAGGCGGTATAAGCCAAGAAATTAGTTATTTGAGGGTATGGAATACAATACAGAACGGACCACTTTAAAAATCCCAGAATATGGCCGCAATGTCCAGCGTATGGTGGACTATTGCCTGACTATCGAGGATAAAGAACACAGAAGTAAAGTGGCACAGAGCATCATTGATGTCATTGGGAATTTGAATCCAGCTATTCGCGATGCGCCCGATTATGCACACAAATTGTGGGATCATCTATTCATCATGTCAGATTTTGAACTTGATGTGGACAGTCCCTACCCTATACCTACCGCCGAGAGTTTTGTTGGCCTTCCCGACGAAGTGCCCTACCCTGTTAAATCTCGAAAATTCCGTCACTACGGCAGCATTGTAAAAACGATGGTCGAGCGTGCAGTGAGCATGGAGGATAGCGAGGAAAAGGAAGCGTTAGTCTATGGCATTGCGTATGCGATGAAGCGCAACTACCTAAAGTTCAACAAGGACACGGTAGACGATAAGACCATTTTGGCTGATTTGCAGGAGATCGCGGAAGGAAAACTAAAAGTGGACGGCATTGAATTGCCACACCCTAAGGCCTTTAATATTAGTGCCGCTGAGCGCAATCCATTGGGCAAAAAGAAAAACAACAAGAAAAAGAAAAGACGCTTCTAATACATGGGCACATTCAAGATAAACGGGGGCAAGAAGCTCAACGGAACCATTACACCTCAGGGTGCGAAAAACGAAACTTTACAGATTCTTTGTGCAGTACTGCTGACACCGGAAGAGGTTCGCATCACGAACATTCCAGATATCGTGGATGTCAACAAACTCATTGATTTGTTGGGTGATTTGGGCGTATACGTGAAGAAGAACGGTCACGGCGATTATACGTTCAAGGCAGAAAATGTGAATTTGGATTTCATGCACTCGGAAGAGTTCAAGACCAAAGGCGCTTCACTGCGCGGTTCCATTATGATTGTTGGTCCACTTTTGGCCAGATTCGGAAAGGCATATATCCCTAAACCGGGCGGTGATAAAATTGGGCGCAGAAGATTGGATACGCACTTCTTGGGTTTCGAGAAATTGGGCGCCAAGTTCAACTATGATTCAAAAGATTCTTTCTACAGCGTAGATGCATCTGAGCTGAAAGGAACCTATATGTTGCTTGATGAAGCATCGGTGACGGGTACAGCAAACGTGGTGATGGCGGCGGTAATGGCCAAAGGCAAGACCACCATATATAACGCGGCTTGTGAGCCCTATTTGCAACAGCTGTGTAAGATGTTGGTGCGCATGGGTGCTAAGATTGACGGGATCGGATCTAATATGCTGCACATTGAAGGCGTGGATGCGCTGGGCGGTACAGACCACCGTATTTTGCCCGATATGATTGAGATCGGTTCGTGGATTGGATTGGCTGCGATGACGGGATCTGATATTACGATTAAGGATGTAAGCTACCCGGATTTGGGCATTATCCCTACGGTTTTCCGCCGATTGGGAGTTCATACGGAGCTTATTGGGGATGATTTGAGAGTACCAGCGCACGACCATTATGAGATCGAGAGCTTCATTGACGGATCTATCATGACCATCGCGGATGCGCCTTGGCCTGGTTTTACGCCGGATTTGTTGAGCATTATTTTGGTGACGGCGACGCAGGCGCGCGGATCGGTGCTGATCCATCAGAAAATGTTCGAGAGCAGGTTGTTCTTTACCGATAAGTTGATCGATATGGGGGCACAGATCATTTTGTGCGATCCGCACCGCGCGACGGTGATCGGGCTGGACAAGCAGGCGCCTTTGAGAGCGACGACAATGACGAGTCCGGATATTCGGGCCGGGGTGAGTTTGTTGATCGCGGCGTTGAGTGCAGAGGGTACTTCTACTATTCACAACATCAACCAAATTGACCGTGGGTATGAAAATATTGACGGAAGGTTGAAAGCGTTGGGTGCTGATATTGTTAGACTATAAAAAATAGATAGGATGAAATTGAAAAAAAGTATATTCATGATGGGTGCTGTTGCCGGAGCGGTGGCAGTGCTTATGGCGGCTCAAAAAGATTTTGAGGTGAGCAATGCCGGGTCGGATGTTGCGGAAGCGCAGATGGCGACATTGGGTATTGGGGACGAGGCTCCGGAGATTGCGATGAGAGACCCACAGGGGAATGTGCGAAAGTTATCTGATTTGAAAGGCAAGGTCGTGTTGATCGACTTTTGGGCTTCTTGGTGCCGACCGTGTAGAATGGAAAACCCGAATGTGGTGAAGACCTACAACAAGTATAAGGATGTTCGCTTCAAGAACGGCGATGGCTTTGAGGTCTTTTCCGTGAGTTTAGATCAGAATAAAGCGGCATGGGAAGCCGGTATTAAGCAAGACGGTTTGGTTTGGGAGAACCATGTAAGCGATTTGCAATACTGGAGAAATGCAGCGGCACAGATCTACGGGGTGAACAGTATTCCTGCGACGTATTTGATTGATGGCGAAGGGAATATCATCAAGAAGAACTTGCGCGGTCAGGCGTTGAGAAATACCCTTGAGGTATTGAAGAAATAGTTGGGCATTTGAGGTCCAAGGAAAGAGTCCCCGAGGTGGGACTTTTTTTATGGGCGCAGGTGGCCGCTGACAAGGTGTCAGCGACAAAGGAATTGGTAGGCATTTTGCCTTAGGTAGAGCAGATAAAAGTAAAACCCAACCCTAATGAGCGATAAAGATCAAGTAAACGAAGAAGGTTTGCACGAGGAGGAAGTGCAACAGGAATTGGACCCAAATCAAGAGGAAAGCACTGAAAATCAGGAGACTGAAGTGGACCCTGTGGCTAAACTCGAGGATGAGGTGAAGGATTTGAAAGACCAGAATCTTCGCTTATATGCTGAGTTTGAGAACTTCCGTCGCCGCACCGCCAAGGAGCGTTTGGAGTTGATGGAAAGTGCCAACAAAGACACATTAGCAGTTTTATTGCCGGTATTGGACGATTTTGACAGAGCCTTGAAGAACATCGAGGAGACGGAAGCCAATGCGCCAGTGTTAGAGGGAATGAAGCTTATTTCGCACAAGTTGAAAGAGACCTTGAAAGGCAAGGGGCTGAAGGAAATGGAGAGTACCGTGGGGCAAGCATTCGATGTTGAGACCATGGAGGCCATTACTCAGATTCCCGCTCCTACAGCGGAGATGGTGGGTAAAGTCATCGACGAGGTGGAAAAAGGCTATTTGATCGGAGAAAAAGTGATCCGCTACGCTAAAGTAGTAGTGGGTAAAGAAGCATAAGATGTCTAAAAGAGATTACTACGACGTACTGGGTGTAAGCAAGAGTTCGAGTCAAGATGAAATCAAGAAGGCGTACCGCAAGGTGGCGTTGAAGTACCATCCGGACCGCAACCCTGACGATAAAGATGCGGAGGACAAGTTCAAAGAGGCCGCTGAGGCCTATGACGTACTGGGCAATGAAGAGAAGCGTCGCAAGTACGACCAGTTCGGTCACCAAGCCTTTGGGGCGGGTGCCGGCGGGGGTGGTTTCCACGGCAACATGAATGATATTTTCGACATGTTCGGAGATATTTTCGGTGGCGGCGGTGGCGGCGGCTTCGGCGGGTTTGGTGGTTTTGGCGGTGGCGGAAGAGCCCGTCAGGCCAAGGGATCAAACTTGCGCATCAAGGTGAAGTTGACCTTGGAGGAAGTAGCCAATGGCGTTGAGAAAAAGATTAAAATTCGTCGTGCAAAGATTGCCGATGGCGTGACGTTCAAGACATGTAGCACGTGTAATGGAGCCGGCCAAGTACAGCAGGTAACCAATACCATATTAGGTCAGATGCGCACTGCAGCCACTTGTTCTAGCTGTAGCGGAAGCGGAAAGGTAGTGGATCAGAAACCTTCGGGCGTGGGATCAGACGGTTTGGACCGCCAAGAAGAGGTAGTGAGCGTGAAGATTCCAGCAGGCGTGCAAGACGGCATGCAATTGCGTGTAGGCGGTAAAGGAAATGAAGTTCTAGGCGGGGTACCGGGGGATTTGATTGTCCTAGTCGAAGAAATTGAGCACGAGTCCTTGACACGTGATGGCGAGAACTTGCATTACGAGTTGAATTTGAGCTTCCCGGATGCAGCCTTGGGTTGTGAGGTGGAGATACCTGCGGTAAGTGGGGCCGTAAAGATCAGTATTGATGCAGGTACGCAGCCAGGAAAGATTTTGAGATTGAAAAACAAGGGCTTGCCGAATGTACAGGGCTATGGTAAGGGGGACCAATTAATCCATGTGAACATTTGGGTGCCCAAATCATTGAGCGCTGACGAGAAGAAAGCCATTGAGAAGTTGAAAGGCGCGAAGAACTTTGAACCGAATCCAGGAAAATCGGACAAGGGATTCTTTGACCGCGTCAAAGAGATGTTCAGCTAACTTTTATACCTTATAGCTCCTGCCGTTGGCGGGAGTTTTTCTTTGAGATTATGATTAAAGCCACTAACGTTACCAAGCGCTACAGCCAAAAGCTAGCATTGGACGCTATTAACCTTAGCATACCAAAAGGGAGTGTGTACGGGTTGCTAGGACCCAATGGCGCGGGGAAAACGTCATTCATTCGCATCATGAACCAAATCACTGCGCCGGACGAAGGCCAGGTGTATTTTGGTGATCGCGCCTTGCAGCCTAGAGATATTGCGTACATCGGGTATTTGCCAGAGGAGCGCGGATTATATAAGAAGATGAAGGTCGGCGAGCAGGTGTTGTATTTGGCCCGATTAAAAGGCCTGAGCACCGCTGAAGCCAAGCTCAGGGCGAAGAAATGGTTCGAGCGATTGGAGATGGCCGATTTCTGGGAAAAGAAAGTCGAAGACCTTAGCAAGGGTATGGCGCAGAAGGTGCAGTTTGTGACCACAGTGTTGCACGAGCCGGAATTGCTGATTTTTGACGAGCCCTTTACTGGATTCGATCCCATTAATACAAATTTGATTAAGCGTGAAATCCTTCGCTTGAGTGAGGACGGAGCGACCGTGATTTTCTCCACTCACCGCATGGAAAGCGTAGAAGAGATTTGTGATCACATAGGGCTGATCAATAACGGTCAGGTCATGGTGGAAGGTCCGTTATTGGACATCCGCAAGCGTTACCAAAACGGCACCTATTCGTTTGTGGTGAAGGAAGCCGTTGAGCATTGGGGTGAAGGCACTGTGCTGAAAGAGAGCAAGCATCACACCGGCCACAGCTATACGGTGAAGTTTGAGAACTACCCGGGGACAGTGGTCAGCGAGCTGGCTGCGAAGGGAACCTTGGTGGCCTTTGAAGAGGTGTTGCCAAGTGTACAAGATATTTTTATTGAGATTGTCGAGAACGGCGCAAAATTGGTCCCACATGAATAACCCTATCCTACTTATTATTCAGCGTGAGTTTCTGTCGCGCGTTCGTAAGAAGACCTTCCTGCTAGTGACGATCCTAGGACCTTTGGTCTTTGCTGCCTTGCTAATTGTACCGGGGATTTTGGCCTCTATGCCGGAGGACGACAAGAACATCATTGTGCTGGACGAGGCGGCGCTGATCATTCCGGAAGAAGGTCGCGGCGAGTACCAACTGGAATATTTGGACCCGAGGGAGAATGATTTGGAAACAGCTAAGGAATTCTTTGCGGAATCCGCCTATGATGCGTTGTTGTACATTCCTACAGGAGAGAATTGGGACCCGGATTTCATCAAAAACAACATCCTGCTTTTCGGTAAGGAGGACCCGAGCATCAATATGGTGCAGTTCCTTGATGGGATTTTGGAGGACCGATTAAACAAGCAGAAACTCCTGCGCAATGGAGTAGATCCGGAAGTCGTAGCACAGAGTGTAACGCAGGTGAACATCCAGAGCTTTACCGTCGGTGAGGAAGGCGAAGAGGAACAACAGAGCGCCACGGGGCTGAAAATGGGTCTTGGGTATATTGCCGGTATGTTCATCTATTTCTTCATCTTCTTCTACTCCGTCATGGTCATGCGTGGTGTCATCGAAGAGAAGAGCAGCCGTATTGTGGAAGTCATCATTTCCAGTGTCCGCCCGTTCCAATTGATGATGGGTAAGATTCTTGGCATTGGTGCTGTGGGTGTGGTCCAATTCGTCATTTGGGTCGTCCTAAGTGGTGGTATTTATTTGGCCACTACCACACTGATCTTCCCGGAAATGTTGGCAGAACAAGCCGCGGCAGGACCCGGTGGTCCAGAGGCTGCTGCTATTCAAGGGTTTGAAATTTTCGACCAGTTGCGTGCCATCAATTTCCCTCTGATCATCGGCGGCTTTGTCTTTTATTTCTTTGCCGGATACTTCCTCTATAGTGCCATGTTTGCGGCCTTAGGCTCTGCCATAGATCAAGAGGCCGATAGCCAACAGTTCATGATGCCCGTGACTGTGCCTATGCTCATTGCCCTAGTCACGGCAGCCAATGTTATTCAGGACCCCAATGGGCCGCTGGCCTTCTGGATGAGTATGATTCCATTTACAGCGCCCATCTCGATGATGATTCGTTTGCCTTTTGGCATTCCAATTTGGCAAGTGTTCGTAAGTGGCGCTATCTTAATAGGCACTTTCTTTACCATGGTAGCACTAGCAGGTAAGATTTACCGAGTAGGCATCCTCATGTATGGAAAAAAAATAACTTGGAAAGAACTCTATAAATGGCTCAGACATTAGACAAAATCAAGAATTTCATTGATACAGTGCTGCATTATCGGATCTGGGATAATGAAATCGTTAAGCTATCAATTCAGGGAATAGTTGAGGTTATCCTACTTTTTCTTGTTGCAAGGTTAAGTATATGGTTTATCAAAAGATGGCTGTACAACTTTCGACTAGGTCCAAACTTTGACGATGGTCGCAGATACACAATTTTTCAAATAACCAAGTATGTAGTTTATACTGTCATTATTGTAATGGGATTGGAAACCTTGGGAGTAGAGGTAACAACAATTCTTGCGGCAGAAACTGCGTTGTTTGTTGGTATTGGTCTTGGGCTTCAAGATGCATTTAAAGATTTAAGTTCGGGCATAATAATTCTGATGGAAAGAACTATTTCTGCAGGAGATATCATTCGGATTGGAGAAGAAATTGGAAAAGTAGAATCCATAGGTTTAAGAACGACAACAATTCGAAGCCGGGACGATATTCTTATCGTTATGCCTAACCATCGAATAACAAATGAGGCAGTAACAAATTTGACTTTGCAAAATTCTAAAACAAGATTTAGTATTAAAGTTGGTGTAGAATATGGGGCCGATGTGGACTTAGTGAAGAAGATACTTGTTGAATGCGTTGAAAAGAACAAAAACACATCCAAGAATGAATCAACTGTCCTACTTCGAGACTTTGGGGAGAGTGCTATAATCTTTGAACTTTTATTTTATTCTAGAGACCCCTTTTTAATTGAGGCCACTAAAAGTGAAATTAGATTTGAAATTGATCGTAGGTTCCGTGAATCTGGCATTACCATTCCGTTCCCACAGCGCACGGTTTGGCATATGAACCCTGAAAACAAGTAAGCCATGAGTCGTATTCTCATCATTGAAGATGAAGACGGTATCCGCCGTGTATTGAGGAAAATCTTGCTCGAAGAAGATTCGGCGCACGAGGTGCACGAGGCTGCCGATGGCAAGGCTGGAGTGGAAGCATTCGGTGATGGGGCTTGGGATTTGGTTTTCTGTGATATCAAGATGCCGCATATGGACGGCACGGAGGTATTAGATCGTATGATGGGGGTGAACCCGGAGGTGCCTGTCATTATGATCAGCGGTCATGGGGACATTAACACAGCCGTTGATTGTTTGAAGAAGGGCGCATTCGATTATCTACCGAAGCCACCGGATCTGAACCGATTACTGAGCACTGTTCGCAATGCATTGGACAAAAAGAGCTTGGTGCAGGAGGTGAAGACCTTGAAGAAGAAAGTGAGTAAGAAGTACACCATGGTTGGTGAGAGTACCGGCATGGAGGAATTGAGATCACTGATTGAAAAGGTAGCGCCGTCAGAGGCTCGCGTGTTGATTACGGGGCCAAACGGTAGCGGAAAAGAATTGGTCGCGCATCATATTCACGAGAAGAGCGAGCGCAGTGGTCAGCCGTTGATTGAAGTCAACTGTGCAGCTATTCCTTCTGAGCTTATTGAAAGTGAACTTTTTGGGCACAAGAAAGGGGCCTTTACCGGGGCGCAGAAGGACCGCAAGGGAAAATTCGAATTAGCCCATGGAGGAACCCTCTTCCTCGATGAGATTGGCGATATGAGCTTGAGTGCACAGGCCAAGGTACTTAGAGCCTTGCAGGAGCATAAAATCACTCCGGTGGGTGGCGATCGTAGCATCAATGTAGATGTTCGCGTATTGGCCGCAACCAATAAGGACTTGCGCAAGGAGATTGCGGAGGGAAAATTCCGCGAAGACCTCTACCATCGCTTGAGCGTTATTGTCATTGAAGTACCTGGGTTGAACGACCGCAAGGATGATATCCCAGCGTTGGCGGAGCACTTCTTGAAGAATGTGGCCGGTGAATACGGCGCGGCACAAAAATCCATTGCCTCAGATGCAATTACGGCCTTACAGGATTACGACTGGACAGGAAATATCCGTGAGTTCCGCAATGTGATGGAGCGTTTACACATCTTGGGAGGTGCCGAAATTTCTCGAGAGGATGTACTGAAGTTCGCGCACAAATAAGCGTACTTTTGTGGCAGTAAAAGTAAACCCATGGATTTCCCAAAATTCTTAGTAGCCGACAACACGGACCTTCCGGATGCAGTATATATCGTGCATACCGAATTCCCAGCGTTCATTTTAAACCTGGAGAACGACGAAGTGAAGTGGTTGGACGACATCACGGATGAAAGCGAAGGCGACCTGACCAAGACCTTGGAGGGGCTGATTGCAGAAGCCGAAGATTTCTATACTCGCGAAGTCGAGCGCTACAACCTGTAAGCCACTGTGGCCTATAGCTGGACAACATACCGCACCCAATATGGGGTGAGTTTGAAATTGGCCTATCCTGTGATGGTGGGCCAATTAGGTCAAATCCTCGTATCCGTCGCCGACTCCATCATGGTCGGCAAATTCCTCGGAACTATTCCCCTTGCGGCCATCTCCTTGGCCGTCTCCATCTTAATCATCCCCATGGTTTTCGCCATTGGCGTGGCCTTTGGGTTGACCCCCTTGATTGCAGGCGCGGACGGGAAAGACGATCCAGCCGAGGCCGTGAAGTATTTCAAAAACGGGCTTGTGCTCAACTCCGCCCTTGGATTGTTAGTCTATGGGGTATTGGCCATTTTTGCCCAATTTGCCCATCTCCTAGGACAAGATGAGCGCGTGGTTTCTGAAGCCATGCCCTACCTCCACATCGTGGGATTCTCCATTGTTCCCATGATGGCATTCTTTGCTTTCAAGCAGTTTGCGGAAGGTTTGAGCGATACCAAGGCAGGCATGCGTGTGAGCCTCGTGGCCAATTTGTTGAACATCCTGTTGAACTACCCTTTGATTACAGGCTGGGGACCATTCCCAGAACTGGGATTGGCGGGTGCCGCAGTCTCTACACTGGGTACGCGATTCTTGATGGTCGCAGGGATGGCCATCTACATTCGCAAGCATAAGAAGTTCGCCGCGTATTGGTCGCATTGGAGAAGTACAGAAATTACTTGGCGCAGCATTCGCGATATTCTTGCTATTGGGGTGCCGAGTGGATTGCAATTGGTTTTTGAAGCCGGTGCCTTCGCCATGAGCGGTGTGATCGTGGGAATGATTGGTCCCGTGCAGCAAGCCGCGCATCAAATTGCCTTGAACATTGCCTCGGTCAGTTACATGATGGTCAGTGGCCTGGGCGCTGCAGCAACCATTCGCGTGGGGAACCAGCTCGGAAAGCGGGATATCCCAATGCTTCGACTAGCGGGTCAAAGCTTGTTCCACCTTACCCTAGCCATGATGGTGTTGACGATGATTTTATTGATCGGTCTTCGAAATTTCCTGCCTGAATTCTATAGCTCAGATCCTGAGGTCTTACAATATACCGCCGTACTCATGATTGCCGCCGGGATCTTCCAATTGCCCGATGGGCTGCAGGCCACCACTCTTGGCGCATTACGTGGAGTGCAAGACGTGAATATCCCGACCATAATCGCTTTTGTGGCCTATTGGGTCATTGCCGTACCGATGTGTTATTACCTCGGCATCACTGAAGAAATGGGGCCTCTTGGAGTTTGGATTGGGCTGACCATAGGACTAGTCCTGGCCTCCATAGCCTTGTACTGGAGATTCCAGCACAAGGTGCGACGCATCGATTAAGCCGCGATTCCCGCGCGCTTCAGTAGTGCATCTACTTTCGGATCACGCCCTCGGAACTTCTTGTACAATTCATCGGGCGCTACGGTACCGCCGCTGCTCAGTACTACCGCGAAATCTGTGGCCACGGCTTCATTGAAAATCCCCTCTTCTTCGAAACGCTCAAAAGCATCTGCATCCAACACCTCAGCCCATTTATAGCTGTAATATCCTGCGCTGTATCCACCTTGGAAAATATGACTGAAGGCCGTGCTTGATAAGGTACCTTCCAACGATTCGAACAGTAAAGTTTCCTTCAAGGCCTCCGCTTCGTGCTCGGCCACCGATCCAGTGAAGGGTTCGGTGCGGGCGTGCCAGCTCAGGTCTAAGTACCCGAAGTTGAGTTGGCGGAGTGTCATATAGCCCTCTAAGAAAGTTTGGCTTTCCTTGATCTTATCTATGAAGGATTGAGGCAATATTTCACCGGTTTCATAATGCTTGGCAAACAAGGCCAATGCCTCAGGCTGGTAACACCAATTCTCCATAATCTGAGATGGCAATTCCACAAAATCCCAATACACAGACGTCCCCGTCAATGAAGGATAGGTACCCTTGGCCATCATCCCGTGCAGGGCATGACCAAATTCATGGAACAAGGTGGTCACCTCATTAAAGGTCAACAGGGACGGCTTAGTTGCTGTAGGTTTTGTGAAGTTACAGACGATGCTAATGTGCGGTCGTACCTCCGTACCCCCTTCCGCATACATGCTGCGGTAGCTGGTCATCCAAGCACCCGCGCGCTTTCCATCCCTAGGGAAGAAATCTGCATAGAATAGACTGAGGAATGTACCCTCGCGATCAAAGACCTCGTAGGCATCCACATCTTCGTGGTATACACTCACCGCATCCGTCGGCTTAAACGTCAATCCAAAGAGCTTACCCGCCACTGCAAACGCGCCGTCCAGCACGTTTTCCAATTGGAAGTACGGCTTCAACGCCTGGTCGTCCAAGCTCAGTGTCGCCTTCTTTAACTTCTCTGCCCAGAAGCTAAAATCCCACGCTTGCAGGGGCATAGAGGCACCCTCACTTGCCGCAAAATCACTGACCTCGGCCATATCTTTCTGAGCGGCAGGTGTTGCCACTGTCTTTAGGTGATCGAGAAACTCAAATACCGTCTCTGGCCTTTTAGCCATACGCTTGCTCAAGGTCAAGGCCGCATGAGATTCAAAGCCTAATAATTTCGCGCGTTCCAAGCGTAAGTTGACGATCTCGCGAATGACTTCCTCATTGTTGTTGTCGTTTGCTTGTGCACCACGAGATGCATAAGCCGTATAGAAATACTTGCGCAACCCTGCATCCTCGGCGTATTTCATGACGCTGATGTAGGTCGGCATGTCCAAGCCGAGGAGGTAGCCTGTTTTATCTTTTGAAGTGGCCAATTCTGCCGCAGCAGACACCACATCTTCTGGCAATCCTGTCAGTACCGCCACATCCCCCGTGTGGTATTCAAAAGCCTGCGTCTCCGCCAACACATGCTCTCCAAAGGTCAAACTCAAAGTGCTCAAACGCTCGTTCAGCGCCTTTAATCGATCCCGGTTAGCGCCTTGCAACAACGCCCCATTGCGCACATAGCCTTCAAAGGTCTCCTTCAGCAGACGTTCCTGCTCTGAGGTCAACCCCTCTTCAGCATGATCCACGACGGCTTTAATGCGCAAGAACAATGGTTCGTTCAATAAGGTCTGACTACTGAACGCAGTAAGCTTGGGTGAAAAGCTGCGCGCGATTTCTTGAATCTCGCTATTGGTTTCTGCGCTGTTCAAATTGAAAAAGCAGCTGCTGATCATATTCAATTCGTTCGTCGAAAACTCCAGTGCCTCTATCGTATTGGCGAATGTAGGCGCGTCCGGATTTGCCACAATGGCTTCTTGACGCTGCTCAGCCACCGCGATCCAATGATCGAGGGCGGGCATAAAGTGTTCTGGGGCTATAGCGGCGAAGTCCAAACTGCCATGTTCAGTTTGAGGAAAATCAATCAGTGGGTTCATAAGGGCAGTGCTAATTTCTCTTTCAAAGATAACGTGTAGCGCGCGCAATACCTACCTTTGAAGTATGGCAAAAGAGCGAGTAAATTGGGCCTTAAGTGGAATGACCTGCGCAGGTTGTGCACACAGCGCACACACCATTGCAGAAGGGATGCCCGGTATTTCTGAGGTCCAAGTCCGCTACGCAAGCGGCGCCTTCAAAGCGACCGTTGACCATGCCACATTCGACCTGCATAGTCTCAAGGAAAATTTGGCCAAAGCTGGGTATGGACTTACCACTGAAT
Source organism: Cryomorphaceae bacterium (assembly GCA_038124525.1). GTDB lineage: Bacteria > Bacteroidota > Bacteroidia > Flavobacteriales > Schleiferiaceae > UBA10364. The sequence goes on along the minus strand of JAYPCB010000035.1, from coordinate 2,522 downwards.
ACCGCACGCCGCAAGAACGTATTGCAAGCCAGCATGCCACCTTACTACGCAAGCGCAATGAATTAATCCTCGCCACCACCCTTGCCCTTCCGCTGCTGGTCATCGGTATGATGCATCTGATGGCACCGTGGGTAATGGGGGTCCAATTCCTTCTTACCCTCGCCCTCACCGCATATTTTGGTCGTCACATTCACAAAAAGACTTTTCAACTCGCCCTCAACCTCGCCACCAACATGGACACCCTCGTGTCCCTCGGCTCTTTGGTCGCCTTCACCTTCTCTATCGTAGGGTGGATCAACCACCAGCACCAACAGATTTATTTTGAAAGTGCGGGACTGATCATCTATTTCATCCTCATCGGCAAGTACCTCGAAGACCGCGGCAAGGCATCCAACAGCAAAGCGTTGGCGGAGCTTATTGCCCTTCAGCCACAGCAGGCATTGCGCGTGGACGATGGCAAAGAGGAACGTGTACCTGTGGCGGTTTTGGAACTAGACCAATTCATTCGTATCCAACCCGCCGAACGCGTACCTGTGGACGGCATAGTCGTCGAAGGACTTTCCACCATCGACGAAAGCACCTTCACCGGTGAACCCCTACCCGTAGATAAAAAACAAGGCGCCAAGGTTTGGGCCGGCACCCTGAACGGTTCTGGAGGGTTGCTTGTCCAAGTCACCCACACCGGGCGCACTAGCGCGCTCGGAAATATTATCGACGCCGTAGTCGAAGCTCAGGGGACGGCCGCACCCATAGAAGCATTGACCGACCGCATATCCAAAATCTTTGTGCCTACTATCCTCGCCCTGAGCTTGGCCACCGGAGTGTTTTGGCACTTCTACATGGACAGCCCAAAGGCCTTGATCTACGCCATCGATGTGCTGGTCATTGCTTGCCCGTGTGCCTTGGGACTCGCCACTCCGTTGGCCATGGTTGCCGCCACGGGAATGGGCAGTAAAAACGGTTTATTGATTAAAAATGCGGCGGCCCTACAAACGGCCCAAGATTTGAAATTTGCGCTGCTGGATAAAACGGGCACCTTGACCCTGGGGGCACCTACGGTCTTAGAACTGAATTGGCCCCAAGAACCTTCAGACCTCCAACTTCAGACCTTGACCGCACTGAACTCGAAGGGCACACACCCCTTGAACGACGCCCTTGCAACACACCTTGCCGCCAACAATTCTGCCGTTCTTCCCACCATCAAACGCTTTAAAGCGCTCCCAGGAAAAGGCATTCAAGGAAAGATTGACGGTCTCACCTACTACCTCGGCTCGGCCAATTTCTTCCGCGAAATCTGCAACACTGAACCCCCGACCCTCACACAAACCCATAGCCTCTTCTTCACCGACGAAGGCCTGCTGGCCACGGTGAGTTTCGAGGATGCCCTTCACCCGGACGCGCCCGCCCTCATCCAACGCCTCCACGACCTCGGCATTGTGCCTATCGTTGCCTCGGGCGATACACCGGCAGCTGTCGCCCAATGCGCCGCGGCCCTCGGCATCAAATTCCACCACGGCGGCCTCTTGCCAAAGGACAAACTCGCCCTAGTGCAAGAATACCAAAAACGCGGCCGCACACTGATGCTCGGGGACGGCATCAACGACGCCATCGCCCTGAATGCAGCAGATATAGGCATGTCTATGGCCCACGGCACCGCCGTAGCACAGGAGAGCGCAGATATTGTGTTGACCCGCGAAGGCCTACCCCAAATCAGCCAATTCTTCGTCCTCAGCCGACTCACCATGCAAACCATCAAAGGCAATCTCTGGTGGGCGTTCGGCTACAACATCATTGCCATTCCTATTGCCGCCGGCGCCTTCTCGGTCGCTTACGGACTAGAATTAACCCCAATGATGGCAAGTATTGCCATGAGTTTTAGTAGTTTAGGCGTAGTGGCCAATTCGCTACGCATGCACAACAAATCCCTATCAAAATGACCGTAAATTCAAAAATCAATTGTGGCGGATGTATCGCCAAAGTGAATACTGACCTGAACGAACTTCTTGGAGAAGGAAATTGGTCCGTGGATACTTCTTTGCCCAATAAACCATTGACCTTCTCTGACGATGCCGATGTGGACGATGTCCTCGACGTACTTGAGAAGCACAACATGATCGCCGACTGATGCACATTGCCTTTGTGGCACGAAAAACCCTGTATAGCCAACCCGGCGGAGATACAGTGCAGGTGGAGCAAAGTGCAACAGCACTGCGCCGCCAAGGCCACAATGTCAGTATAATCACCTCCGGCACACCTTTGCCGGACAACATCGACGTCCTACACGGTTTCAACCTTGGCCGACCCGCCGATCTACTGCCCTACTTCACCTCCTTTGCAGGAAATAAAGTCCTGAGCAGCATTTATGTAGATTACGCATTGGCCGATTCCGTTCGCTTCCCCCTCCTCTACAAACTCTTGGGGAAGCACGGACTAGAACATTTGAAAACGTTGGCCCGAGCCGTAAACGGCTCGGACCGATGGCCGGGCCTCGCCTACGCGCTGCGCGGACAGCGCCGAAGCGT
>JAYPCB010000034.1:0-16231 GCA_038124525.1 Cryomorphaceae bacterium | reverse complement strand
GGCACCACACGCTCCACGTAAGCAAAACCATTGCTCACACTTCCCATGGCCAAATTCCCTTCGATGCTATCCCCAGGGTGCAGAAGAATGGCGTTCACATTGCCCAACTGTCCACCGCCCAAGATGTGCTCAATGGTAAAGTCAACAATGGTATCGCCGTCTAGATCCAACTCGTAAATTCCATCGACGATGGTCGTATCATCAATGTCGGTGTACATATACTGCGCCTGCGCTGCCGTAGTCCCTAGAAGGGCTGCTGCCGAGGCCATGTATTTCGCCAATGGGGTCGAGTTGTTTTTTTCCATGGGGGCAAATATAGGTTTAAAACCTTCGCAAGTCCTTATTCACGACGGCTTTAAGCAGGGAAATATCCACTGATTTAACACAATATTTGGAGAGGGTTTTTAATGCTGTGGCCAATTCTCCCAAGACCTCGCCTCGTTCCACCGCATCCAAGAGCTCCTCATAGATCAGCTCCACCACTTCCGCCTGAGGCTCCATGCCCCACCAGCGTTCGTGTTTCACATACTCTTGTTCCCAGCGATCGTGTTCCTCCCATTGCAAGGGCATGCCTTCAGCACTAGCCATACGGCGCTGACTCTGCAAAATAGATTGCACTCCTCGGCGCATCACCACGATGAGTTTTGGACCGGCCGGCAACGGTGCCTGGCGCAACAATGGGAACACCACTTTCATGGCCTTTCCACGCTGCTCCTCGATCCAACCGGCATCCCACTGCCATTCCTTGATTGATTCGTGCTCAAAATATCCAGCGGTATTGTGCTCATCGGCCGTCCGTTTTTCGTCTGTGACCAATTCTATTCCACCCGCCTGCAACAATTGCATGGCTAGCGATGTGCCACTCCTTGGCGGCCCAGTTACGATAATATGCGGCGCCACGGCCTCACCCATCATATTACGGCAGACCCCACGAGCAAAATTGGCCTCGCGAGACATCCCCAACTTCCCAAACACAAAAGCCAAAGCCCCGTGCACTTTGGGCTGATGAAAGACCTGCTCCGTACTGGCCAAAGCCGCTTCCATTGCGCATTGCCAATCCTCTCGCTCCAGGGCAAGCATCAAACGCAGATTCAAAACATCTACCGCCTGTGAATCGGTTTTTTGAAGCAACAGGTCCAATTCCTCCCAGCGTCCTGCCTTCACCAACAATCGGCCCCAGAGCACCACTTGCTCCTTCGGCAGCACCCCACCTTTTTTCGGCTCCAACAATCCCTCGGGCAACTCCAACGCCTCCCCACGGGACACCTTCACCAACCTCAAATAATAGTCCTTTACCCCCGCCAAAGCATCCTCCTGGATCCAATCCACAAATTCCGCCAAGGCCTCGAACTGCTTCGACTCTGCCAACAAAGCCGCCCCCAGCAACAAATACCGGCTCGGGCTCCCCGGCCCCAACTCTAAAGATTGCAGCACTTGCCAAGCTTCCCGCGGGCGCTGTTGCGCCCGTAGGCTCCGGGCGAGGTAATACCCGTTTTCCACCAAACGCGCTCCGCCCTGCGCCCTATCCTGCGCATCTAGATAGCCTAGTTTGACTAGGGTGTCGAGCAACTCCTCCTCCATCTGTGGCGACCGTCCCTGCTCTTCTACTTGTGGCGCTAAGTTCAGCACTACCTCCTGGGTCGGTGCGGGCCAATGGGCAGGCAAGTGGCCGGCCATCTCCGGCAGGGCCTTGAAGTTGTGGGTCGCCAACAGCATAGGGGCAATGTCGAGCAGCGTGAGTCCGCTGAGCTGTTCGAGCGCAGGAATCTGGGGTCCTTTGGCCACGAACATGCCGTAGAATTGGTGTTCCAAGGCTGGCGCCCCGGCATGGTTTGGTAAGGCAGTCCAACGTTCCTCTCCAGACCTAAATCCATGGTCGCTGATCAGAAAGGTATTGGCCTGAGGCTGAGATTCAATATAGGTTCCTAAGAACAGATCATGGAGCCTGTAGGCGGCTTCCACAATAAAATGATATTTCGCAAAATCTTCATCCGTGACCGCAGATAATTGGGGCGGATGGTATTTCATGGCCAGATGCTTGAAATGATCGAGCGCATCGAAATAGATGCTCAGGTGTCCACCAGGAGCCGCCGCCATCGCAAGGCTTGCGGCAAGGTGCACATTCAAGGCGTTTACGAGAATCTTCAACACGCTGCGCACCACATCGTCCGTACTGTCCAATTCCTGACTGGGGAAGAACGACGCCAACGCTTCGGCGGGCACCTCCTCCGGACGAATCCTCAATGCGTCAAACAACGGCTGCAAGGCACTTGGCAACACCCCCTCCTCGAGCCAATTAGATTCTTCTGCAACAGCGAGATTAGAAATACGAACGGCACCATGCGCAGAAGGTCGTGCTGGATGCGAAGGCCACCAAGCCACCGCGGAGGCTGGGGTACCACCACTTTCCAATACTTCCCAAAAGGTGGGCGCTAGAATAGAGGTACCTCGCACCGCACGCATGTGATCTTCGTGCCATTCCGTGAATCCGTGAATGCCGTGATCGATGGGCCATCTCGAGGTGGCTATGCTGGTCCACAACATCGGTGAAATAGGCGGATCCATCGAAGCAAGCGGGGCATGCAGCCCGCCTTCCATAAGCGAAGCAAGATTTGGCAATGCGCCTTTTTCGAGCAACGGCATAGCCACCGCCCAATCCGCTGCATCCCACCCTATGAGTAGTGAATGGAAGCGTCTAGGTGCCAGCAGTTCTTGGTACGGCGCAAGGGAAACACCCTTTAATTGGGCAATGTTTTGATAGCCACCGGCTAGAAATCCCAAGGTATGTTTGAAATCTTGCTGCATAGCGTAAAAGTAATTGCTAATTTTGGCTTGGCCCCAAGATCTTGACGATGAAGCACCGCAAATACTTAGAAACCGCCTTCCTTTCTTGGAGAGCCATTACCGCGGCACCGCTCAGAACCATCCTCACCTCCCTTATTATATCCTTCGGCATCATGGCCCTCGTGGGCATTCTAAGTGCCACAGACGCTTTAAAACAGAGCTTGGAATCAAACTTCACAAGCTTAGGGGCCAATACTTTAACTGTTCGAAATTCGCAGGGCGGCTTTTTTGTCGGAGGGGCCGATTATCGCAAAAACCCCAAGATCACCTACCGCCAAGCCGAGGCCTTTAAAAAGCGAATGGATTTCCCTGGATCGATCACCTCACTTACGTATGTGGCGAGCGGCACAGCGAAATTGGCCTATGAAAACATTGCTACGAATCCGAACAACATGATCACGGCCACTGACGAGAATTACCTCATCACGGGGGGATTCGAATTAGCGGAGGGGCGAAACTTCACCGCCGACGATGTCTTTGCTGGACGGAACTACACCATTTTAGGCAATGAGACGCGTCGCGACCTTTTTGGCGAAGGCCCTGCGGTGGGGAAAGTGATCAAGATCCAAGGGCAACCGTATTTGGTCGTGGGCGTGTTAGCGGAGAAAGGAAATTCGGGCTTGTTTTCGGGCGACCGCGGAGCTTGGGTGACCCTCACCTATGCGCGTTCCCACTTTAGCGGCGGCGTTCCAAATTATACCATCAGCACGATGAGCCCGAGCGCCCCCCTTTTGACCGCTGTAGAAGGACGCGCGATGGCCATCATGCGTAGCGTACGTAAACTCTCCCCGAAAGAGCGCGACAACTTCAGCATCATGCGCAGCGACAGCATCGCCAAAAGCCTGATTGAAAACCTCAGCATGGTCACCGTCGTAGCCTTTATCATAGGTATCATCACCTTATTAGGTGCATCGATCGCTCTGATGAACATCATGTTGGTCAGTGTTACCGAACGCACAAGGGAGATTGGCACGCGCAAGGCTATTGGCGCAACACGTCAAAGCATTACCCAGCAGTTCTTAGCCGAAGCGCTGATCATTACACAATTGGGAGGATGGACAGGAATCCTGTTCGGCATTGCAATTGGAAATGTAGTGGCACAACAAATTGGCGGACACTTTTTCATCCCTTGGGGATGGATTGCCGTCGCCTTCATTATGTCGGTGGGAGTAGGATTGATTTCGGGATGGTATCCTGCTAAGAAAGCGGCAGAACTCGATCCGGTAGAAGCATTGCGCTACGAGTAAGTTATTCCAAGCCGTCCTTGCGCTTTTCCATTTTCACATAACCTAGGCCCGCTCCTATGGCCACGCCAATGGCAATCCACAGCCCAAGGTTGTCGTTTAGTACGCCAAAGACCACACCGGCCATAAGACCGTAACTAGTGAACTGGGCAATGATCTTATCTTCTTTTTTCTCCATGTGGGTAAGGTAAAATAAAAAAGCCACCCCGAAGGATGGCTTTCTCGTATTCTTGAGGTGCTTGAAGCTTATGCTTCTGCAACAACGTCAAATTCGAAGTTCACTACTACCTCGCGGTGCAAACGTACTGTTGCGTTGTAGTGACCTAAAGCTTTGATAGTACCACCAGTGATAGAAATGAATTTCTTATCAATAGCAACACCTGCAGTAGCCAATTCATCAGCAACATTCGCGTTGTTGATAGAACCGAAGAGTTTGTTACCCTGACCCAATTTAGCGGCCATTTTCAACTCAACACCCGCCAATTTCTCAGCAGTAGCTTTTGCATCAGCAATGGCTTGAGCTTCTTTGTGCGCACGTTGACGCAAGTTCTCTGCCAATACTTTTTTAGCGCTCTCTGTAGCCAACACACCGTATCCTTGTGGGATAAGGAAGTTGCGTCCGTAACCATCTTTTACAGTGACCACGTCATCCGCAAAACCTAGGTTCTCTACGTCTTTCTTTAGAATGATTTCCATGGTACTCTATTATTTTAGGTTATCTGCTACGTAAGGCATCAATGCAATGTGGCGTGAACGCTTGATTGCAGTAGCCAATTTTCTTTGGTATTTCAATGAAGTACCGGTCAAACGACGAGGTAAGATTTTACCTTGTGGGTTTACAAAACGCAACAAGTAATCTGGATCCTTGTAGTCGATGTATTTAATACCGGCTTTCTTAAAACGACAGTACTTCTTCTGGTTGCCGCTGTCTACGTTGATGGGCTGCAAGTAACGCACATCACCTTTTCCTTTAGTTGCCATAGTCTAGTCTTTTATGCGTTTACTTTAGCACGACGCTTTGCAGCGTACTCGATGCCGTATTTGTCCATCTTAACAGTCAAAAAGCGCATAATGCGCTCGTCGCGTTTGAATTCCACTTCTAGAGGAGCAATCGCATCGCCACCTACAGTGTATTCAATAAAGTGGTAAAATCCACTTTTCTTCTTTTGGATTGGGTAAGCCATCTTTTTGAGGCCCCAATTCTCTTTGTTGATAATGCTCGCACCCTTCTCTTTCAAGAAGCCTACGTACTTATCTACCGCTTCCTTTACCTGATCTTCAGATAAAACGGGATTCAAAATGAAAACGGTTTCGTACTGATTCATAATTATTTGAACTAAAAATTTAGGAGTGCAAATGTACGCGACTTTTTAATACGGACCAAGTCTGTTAGCAACGTGTTTACAGCTCTTTTTTGTGGAGGGCAAAAATAGCCCAATCATCCGCTTATATTTGTGGTATGGAGCAATTCGTAGTATCAGCAAGAAAGTACCGTCCCCAGGCCTTCGAAGCCGTGGTGGGTCAGTCACACATTACCGATACGCTGCTCAAAAGCGTGGAAAACGATCACCTGGCGCAGGCACTGTTGTTCTGCGGTCCGCGCGGGGTTGGGAAAACTACTTGTGCGCGGATTCTCGCGAAAGTCATCAATGAAGGCGCCAACCTCAGCGACGACGAATTAGCCTTGAACATCTTCGAACTCGATGCCGCCTCGAACAACTCGGTGGACGATATTCGACGTTTGATTGACCAAGTGCGCTTCGCACCACAAACCGGAAAGTTTAAGGTCTACATCATTGATGAGGTCCACATGCTCTCTCAACAAGCCTTCAACGCCTTCCTTAAAACATTGGAAGAGCCGCCGGCCCATGCCATCTTCATCTTGGCCACCACGGAGAAGCACAAGATCATTCCGACCATCCTCTCCCGTTGTCAGATTTTCGACTTCAAGCGCATTACCGTTGAGGATATTGCCAACCACCTCGCCTACGTGGCGCAGCAAGAAGGCATCAATGCCGAACCAGAAGCCCTGCACATGATTGCAGAGAAGGCAGATGGCGCCTTACGCGACGCGTTGAGTTTGTTCGACCGCATGATCAGTTTCAGCGGCAACACCTTGACCTACACCCAGGTGGTTGAAGTCCTCGACATCCTCGATTACAACTACTATTTCAAAGGTGTGGAGCTCGCACAGAGTGTGAACTACCCTGATCTTCTGCTACTATATAATGAAGTGTTGGACAAAGGCTTCAACGGCCACGAATTTGTCGTCGGCATGGCCAAGCACTTTAGAGATCTATTGGTCGCACGAGAGGCGAAAACCGTAGAACTGCTCGAAGTAGGCCCCGCCATCAAAGAACGCTATTTGCAACAGAGCGCTGCCTCTTCCACCCGCTTCTTACTTCACGGCCTCAAGGTCTTCAACGAGCTTGACGGACAATACAAGAATTCGAGCCAGCCAAGAATCCTTGTAGAATTAGGTCTTTTGAAACTAGTCGAGTTCATCTCGCAAGAAAAAAAAAAGCAGCAGCCCCAGGTAAATAGCGCCACTGCGGATTCCACAGACGGCTATTTGCCAGATTCACTTCCCAAACGCGACCAGAGTGCACCTGAAGCACCCGCCCCAGTTGCTCCAGCTGCTGCAGCTCCCCCCGCCCCCAAACAGGCCGCACAAGAGCCCCCCGCTCCTGCCGCGCCAGCACCGGCACCGACCGCTCCTACAGATTCCGCTACTCGAGAAGAGCCCGCAACGCCTACCCCGACCGCGCCTGCTGAGCCCGCAACGCCGGCTACACCAGCCACTGCAACTGATCCTTTAGAAGCACCGGAATCATTGCCGGACGAGCCCGCTACCGCGCCTCCAGTGGTGGATCCGGCGGCAGCCTTCGACACAGATCCTACACCAACTCCAACGCCCGCACCTCCAGCTGCACCCGCTCCGGCCTCCACGCCGAGACGCACCACGGGCAGACGTGTGGTCCAACGAGATGCGCGACCTAAGACAGGCGGGTTGTCGGTGATGGACACGCTCAACAACATTGAAAAACAAGAAGGTGCTGTTCCAGAAAAAACAGAAGTTCAAGACGGAGCTGTACCGGATATCCCAGTGGTCGCAGGTGGACCTGCAGAAGTATATTCTAAGAAAGAGCTGGAAACGGCCATCACGGAATATGCCAAAAGACGCGATGTGAAGACGGCGGTGCGTAGTCTGCTCATGGGCCAGATGCCAAAGATTCTCGACAAGAACACCCTGGAGATGGAGGTGGACAATAACATCGAGATGGGGTATTTCAATGAGGAGCAGCAGAAATTGGTCCCTTATCTGCGCACCAAACTCAATAACGCAAACATTCGCTTCGAGGTTAAAATGGTAGAACGCGAGCAAACGCGTAAACTGTATTTGCCGGAGGAGAAATTCAAATACATGGCGGAAAAGAACCCGAATTTGATGTACCTGCGTCAGAAAATCCAAACGGATCTCGAGTAATGCGCAGGGCCCTGTTCATAGCACTGGTGCTCTTTTCGTTCAACGCACAGGCCCAACTTGATTGGTGGAATCAGATTCACAATTGGGACGGAGCGACGCCCTGGACACAATACATGAAATACTCTCATGCTTATTTGGGGCCGAATGCCATTCCTATCCCTACGCTTCAATGCAGCCGTATGGGCAGCTATTTTAAAAGTAGCTCACAGATGAGCCTCATCGAAGACGATAGTTTCTTGACACTGCATAACGAATTGCATTGGGACAGAGGCCACACGCAGATTCATATTACGCATCAGAGCATAGAATATTACCGCATGTCGGAAGAAGTACGAGACTTGCGGATTTCTAGAGACGAGGACGGTGAAGGCGTACTCGCCGGGGATGTCTTGATCGATATCAGTACCCGACTTTGGACAAAACATGAGCAAAGTCTGTGGTTCACTTTTCACACCAAGACGGCCGCTGGACCACTTCCTCAAGCAAGATTTACCGATGCACCCGGTTATGCCTTTTTCTTTTCGCACCAGAAGAGCTTCGATTCGTGGGGAAATTGGGAACCCTATCTCACCACTGATGCTGGATTTCAAGTATACCAGACCCATTGGGTGGATTACCCACAGAACGACGGATTCCTTGGAAACATTAAGCTTCAGTTGCATAAAGACAAGACTTACCTGAGTGCTCAATTACGCACCTTTACCGGTTATTTTCTAGATGGAGATTGGCCTAGGCTGTTGGAGCTGCAGTGGAGTCAGACCTTTACTTTTGGACCTGCACAGCTTGGACGCGCACATGTCGGTTGGACACGAGGATTAAACGATTACCCCTTCTCTTTTTTGACCGTTGGAATGACGTATTGGTTAGACGTTCACATGTAATCGCAACCAAAGTCCTAGAGGTACTCGAGTATTTTTCGCCTTGTGTAAGGCTTCCGATTTCCACTTCTTCTGCGCCTCAGTATTTCCGCGCTTCTTATACGTACGGGCCAATTCATAGGCCTTACGAACCTCATAGAGTGCAAATTGAGCATCGTTAATGTGGCCCAATTCTCTAGCCTTCTCCACCGCTCGCATCACCTTATCCACATGCCCTTCGGCATCAGCTGTCATCCCGAAATCCAATCTGTATTTGGTCGTGCAATGCGGAATCTTCATGGGCATCACACCCTTGGCGAACAACGCCAAATAGGCACCAGCGTCCTCCTGCAACTCGCGATCTTCCTCCCAACGAAACGCAACAGTCGAGCGCACAATCACCGTGCTCGGGACACTGGGATTGAAGGCCAAGAAATCTTCCACGGTTCGAATCTTTGGGCAAGCGCGCTCACGCATCCTCGCCCCAGCATCTCCAGGACTCCATTCAAAAATGGGCGTGTAAAACCATTGTACAGCTGGGAATTTTTCCAAATAGCGCACCGCAATGCCCAATTTGTTCGCGCCCCATACATCGTCCGCATCCAAAAACACCCAAGCCTCCCCGGTCGCTTTGTCCATCCCCGCATTGCGCGCCGCGCCCAGACCTGCATTTGCCTGTTGCACCAATACCAGCGGCAGCACCTTGTCGTATTCACGGGCAATGTCCGCCGTATCATCGGTAGAACCGTCGTCCACCACGATGACTTCGTGCGGGGCGTGGTTCTGGGCTTGCACAGAATCCAACGCTTCGCGAAGCGTTGCCCCCGCATTGTAGGCCGGTATGATGATGGAAATCTTCATTTAGTGCGGGAAGAAGGTTTTAGGGAACAATTTAGCCGCTAATTGCTTTACCGGTTTCTTGAGACCGAGGGCTTTGATGAAGCCGCCGGTGCTTTTGATCAGGGCGCTTTTAAACAGGTAGAGCGAGAGGCCGGCGCGGTGGCGGCGAAAGGTGCGGTAAAGGCGTAGGTTGTTGCGGAGGACGTTGAAGGTCCAGCGCATGGAAAATACATTGCCGGCCCACCACATGGCTACTTGGCCGCGGGCGGAGGCGAGGATTTCTGGAGTGGACCATTGTCGGTCTTCGAAGATTTGGTACATGGCCAAAATCTCGTCAAAGGCTTCGTAGCTGGCGATGGCACGGCTGCGTTGGGTTTGGGTATGGAACCGGAAGAAATTTCGCGGGGTAGCGAAGAAGATGAGGTCGCCGAGTTGGAGTAATTGGGCATAGAAAAGCCAATCACCGTTTAAACGCCAAGTCGTGGCGGGGGCGCCGACTTCGTCAAAGGCACTCTTGCGCATCAATACCCCACTGGCGTTGGGGATGGTGTTCGAAAAGACCATGGTGCGGGCCACTTCTTCCTTACCGGAGCAGGTGAAGTCGCGGGACCATTTGGAAGCGTCGCCGAAGATGAACCCGTAATCTTCCTTGAAATCGCGGAGGAATGTGCCGTGTTCGTCCACCATGTGGCTGTGGCTGTAGGCCAGGACGGCGCGGTCGTCGGATTCGAGGGCATGCACGTGCAGGGCGAGCATATCTTCCGCGGCATAGTCGTCGCTTTCGGCGATCCACAGGTATTTGCCTTGGGCCCATTTCGCTCCTTTTTCCCATTGCGCGAACGGACTGCCGGAATTGGCCTCATTGAACAATGTGGTGATGCGATCGTCTTTGTCCGCCCATCGCTGCAGCACCTCGCGGCTATTATCTGGGGAGCAGTCGTCCATCAAGAGGACCTCAATGTTGGTGTAGGTTTGGTGCACTATGGATCCAATTCTCTTATCCAAAAATGCCGCGTGATTGTAGTTCGGAACGATTACACTCACCAAAGGTCCGTCCGTAGGCAGGGCTGTCTTTGAGGCGGTTTCCGCCTCTGGAGATTGGGCCATGTGGCGGGCCTTAAAACCGAGGAGCTGGCCGGGTTTTACAGAAGCGAATTGGTACAAACTAAACCAGCTTTTCCGCTGAACAGCCTCATCGGAGGAAACCAAATCTTCGTAGCGTACGGCACGGTAATCCACCCCCATCGCCTTCAAAGTCGCGGAGGCTTGTGCATTGTATATGCGGTGTAGCTCGAGGGCTTTTGATGCATCGAGCTCGCTTTGCGCTTCGTCGCTTTTTTCCTGTCGACGCAGCAAACTGCTCATCACCGATGTTTCGTCGCGCAACACCCAAATGACTTTCGCCTCTGGGAAGCGCTTGAGCCACCAGGGCAAGGTGAGACAGAGTCGCGGATCTTTGATGAGCCACGGCCCGTTGTAGTGCATCTTCTGGCGCCAAGTTTTCCCGCTTTTTACCTTCAAATGTGCCGCGTACAGATGTTTGGAATCAAGTTCTGGCTGAAAATTGGCCAAGGCTTGTTCAAGGGTATCGCTCGTGGGCGGCTGCCACCAATTTCCTCCTGCAGCCTCCAACATTCTCTCGTTCAAGTCGACCGCATACAGCGGCTCTCTGTTGTGGTCGCAAATAGCCCCTGCATAGACCCCCGCACTATTCAGCGCCTCAGCGACCATAGTCGTACCGCTGCGGTGCATGCCTAGAATTAAAACTGGGGGTTGTACTTTGCTTTTTAACACGTAATTTCGGGCCAATGTCGAATTCAAAGAAACTCGTTTTTATCCACATCCCAAAGACCGCAGGGACTTCCTTGCGATTATTGTTGGAGTCAAATTACCGCGAAGACGAGCGAATAGGCATCTATTCCCATGAAAATCTGGACCAAAGATTGGCCGAAGCCTTGGCCGATCCCAAGATCAAATGCATCTATGGCCACTTTCCACTGCGCCCCGTAGTGGTTGAATCTGAGGCCATGGTAATGACCTTGCTCCGCGAGCCCATCGCCCGCAGCATGAGCCATTACAACCACTACAGCAAACGCATGAACGAAAAGCACGAGAAGCTCATGGAAGGCATCCACACGCCTGAGGACTTCACAAGATTGGTGCAGAGTAACAACCGTCAAACGGCGTTTTTGAGTGGGTATTTGAATCAGCAAGAGTTCTTGAAGGACCCCACAGTTTTGGAGAAGGCGTTAAAGAACTTTGACAGATTAGATGCCGTCGGCTTCACCGAGCACTACGCCGCCTCTATCGCCTACTTTGGGGAGCTGCTGGATTGGAAAAACACCCAAGCAGAGCACCACAACAAGGGCGGGAAGAAAACGGTGGACCCGGGAGCAGTTTGGGCGGAGATGAATGCCTATGACCTGCCACTGTATGCCGCGGCGGTGGAGCGATTTGCACCTACGCTTAAAGCCTACGAAGGACGTGCCCCTCGCATTCCAAAACCACCAATAAAAACTAGGATTGCAAACTATTTGCGCGCTCTGAGCTCGAAATTCTGACCGAGGTAGACCTTGCGCACTTGTTTATCTGCGGCCAATTCCTCCGCAGTACCGCTCTTCAAGATCTTACCTTCAAACATCAAATACGTTCGATCGGTAATGGCCAAGGTCTCCTGAACGTTGTGATCTGTAATAAGAATCCCAATATTCTTCTCCTTTAGACCCGCAACAATGCTTTGAATGTCCTCAACGGCGATGGGATCCACACCTGCAAATGGCTCATCAAGTAGAATAAACTTCGGCTTTGTCGCCAAGGCACGAGCAATCTCTGTCCTACGGCGCTCTCCTCCACTGAGTAAATCCCCGCGCGTCTGACGAATGTGCTGTAAACCGAACTCATTGAGCAGCTCCTCCAAGCGCTCTGCCTGCTCCTCCTTACTCAAAGAGGTCATTTCAAGTACGCCCTTGATGTTGTCCTCCACACTAAGCTTGCGGAACACTGAAGCCTCTTGAGCCAAATACCCAATGCCCATCTGCGCACGCTTGTACATCGGAAGTTTCTCGATGGGTGTACCGTTGAGAAGTACGTTGCCGCTGTAGGGACGAATAAGTCCTACCACTGTATAGAAGCTAGTGGTTTTACCGGCGCCGTTCGGCCCCAGCAGCCCCACGATCTCGCCTTGGTTTACCTCGAAACTCACATCGTTCACCACGGTGCGAGAGCGGTACTTCTTGACAATATTTCTTGCTTCTAACTTCAAGCTTTAGCAGCCTTTTTTCTTTTCAACACTCTACGGCTCACCATAATGCTTATTTGGTACAGGACTAAGACTGGCAAAGTGACCAATACTTGTGAAGCAATGTCCGGAGGCGTAATAATGGCACTGAGCAAAAGAATGCCCACGATGGCGTGTCGGCGGTAATTCTTTAACAGTGTTGGGGTAACAACGCCCACTTTGGACAGAAAGTATACCGCAATAGGTAATTGGAATAAGATCCCAGTGGCCAAGGTCACCGAACTCACCATTCTGATGTAGGAGGTAAGGTCAATTCTGTTCACCACCTCCGCACTCACTGCGTAAGTCCCCAAGAATTGGACACTTAAAGGGACGATTACATAATACCCGAACAGCACGCCGGCCACGAACAAAAGCGTAGTGAAAAAGATGACTCCGCGACTGCTTTTCTGCTCATTCTGATGCAGACCTGGCTTGATGAATCGCCAAATTTCCCAAAACACATAAGGGAAACCGATGATCAAACCTGCCACCAAACTAACCCAGAGGTGCATTTGGAATTGGCCACTCATGCGCATATTCAACAATTCGAACGGGACCTCATCGAAGCAAAATACATCGCCGCCGATGTAACTGGACAACCAACAAAAGAAGGTATAGGTCGGGAAATCAGGCTGTTTCGGACCAAAGATAATTTGATCAAAAATGATCGCCTTTCCTAAGAACGCAACGACAGAGAAAATGACGACCACAATCGAGGATCGCATCAAATGCCAACGGAGCTCACCTAGGTGCTCCATAAAGCTCATACTGTTCTTGTCTTTGTGCTTGTTCATAAAATTTTCGAGGTCAAAAATCCGAAAAACAATCTTTAGTACCTTCGAAAACCTCTGAAAAATCCCGTATATTAAAGAACCAAAGTACAAGCAGCATGTCTACCAATTGGGAGCATCAACTCAAACACCATTTTGGTTTTTCGGATTTTAAAGGCAACCAGCGCGCAATCATTGAAAGTATTAGCGGTGGAAAAGACACTTTTGTCATCATGCCGACCGGAGGTGGAAAGAGCCTCTGTTACCAACTGCCCGCACTAGCCGCCGAAGGCACCGCCATCGTCGTGAGCCCACTGATCGCCTTGATGAAAAACCAGGTGGACGCCATTCGTGGACATTCTGAAGCGGATAGCGTGGCGCACGTATTGAACAGTTCTTTGACCAAAAAAGAATTGGACCAGGTACACGAAGACCTTATCGCTGGCAAGACCAAGTTGCTCTACGTCGCACCAGAATCGCTCAACAAAAACAGTAACATTGAGCTGCTGAAACAGATCACCATCAGTTTTTTCGCCATTGATGAGGCGCACTGTATTTCCGAGTGGGGACACGACTTCCGCCCAGATTACCGCACCATCAAAGAGAGCATTAAAGCCCTTGGGCGCAAGCCCATCATCGCCCTCACGGCGACCGCAACGCCAAAAGTCCAGGCAGATATTATCAAGACCATGGGCATGGACGAGCCGGACATTTACCTCAGTAGCTTCAATAGACCCAACCTCTATTATGAGGTACGCCCAAAACGCGACATTGACCACGACATTATCAAGCTATTAAGCCAAAACAAGGGCAAGAGCGCCATCGTCTATTGTCTCTCGCGCCAAAAGGTGGAGGATCTTGCCGAACAGCTGGTCGTGAATGGCATCGATGCACTGCCCTACCATGCCGGACTAGAAGCTGCCAAGCGTGTCAAGCACCAAGATGCCTTCCTCAATGAGGATTGCGACGTCATTGTCGCGACCATCGCCTTTGGAATGGGAATCGACAAGCCCGATGTGCGATACGTTTTGCACTACGACATGCCCAAAAGCTTGGAAAGCTATTACCAAGAAACTGGACGTGCCGGCCGCGACGGCGGCGAAGGAAGCTGCATCACTTACTTCGACATCAAAGACATCGAACGCCTAGCGAAATTCTTGAGCAAGAAGCCCGTCAGCGAACAAGAAATAGGCCGTCAACTCCTCGAAGAGGCCACCGGTTATGCCGAGGCTGCCATTTGTAGACGACGCGTACTCCTGCACTACTTCGGAGAATCCTTCCATGAAGATGATTGTGAGAAGATGTGCGACAACTGTCGTCACGAAAGAGAGAAAGTAGATGCCAGCCGCGAGCTGTTAGACGTGATTTCATGCATCAACGAGACGCACGGCAAATTCAAGACTTCGGAAGTCGTCAACATTTTACGCGGTTCCATGACGGCCATCCTATCGCAGAATAATGCGGACCAGTTAGAAAATTGGGGCAAGCATAAAGACAAATCCGAAACCCACCTGCGCGCCGTCATCCGTCAAGGGATCATCCGTAACTACCTCGAGAAAAACATCGAATCGTATGGAACGGTGCAAGTCACCGAGAAAGGGAATACCGGTAAGTTGCCAAAGGCCTTCAGGGTCAGAAAAGAATTGGACTACACCACCTTGAACAGTGGCGCCAATGAGACCAAAAAGGTCGTCGCCATGGACGAAGCATTGCTCAGCATACTCAAAGACCTAAGGAAGAAGATTGCCAATAGCAAAGGCGTTCCTCCGTATGCCGTTTTTGCAGAGAACTCCCTAAGCGAGATGGCCACCATCTATCCTTGTACGCTGGATGAATTGAAAAACATTCAAGGGGTCGGTGAAGGCAAAGCCAAGAAATTTGGGCAACCTATGGTCGATGCCATTGCTGCCTATGTGGAAGAAAACGACATCGATCGTCCGCAAGACATGGTCTTTAAGAGCGTGGCCAATAAGAGTGCGCTCAAGGTATATATCATTCAAAGTACGGACCGCAAACTGCCGCTAGACGATATCGCCAGCGCCAAAGGATTGAAGATGGGCCAGCTCATTGAAGAAATGGAAAGCATCGTATTGAGCGGAACCAAGATCAACTTTGATTATTACCTCGAAGACATCATGGACGAGGACAGCATTGAGGAGGTATTCGACTTTTTAACGGAAGAGTCTGAACATGGCTCAATGGATGAACTCCTCGAAGAATTTAGGGACGATTACGACGAGCAAGAACTGCAGCTGCTTCGGTTGAAATTCTTCTCAGATGTAGCGAATTAGAAAAAAAAGCCCGCGGATGCGGGCTTTTTTAGTTTTTGAAGTAGAATTCCAAATCTTGCGGGCTGCTCTGTAATGGCAGGTTTGCCGTGACTTTACTGAATTCTAGAATGCTTTGGATGGTTTTTTCAGACGCTCCCACGTCCAAGTTTTCGTAGGGTAAGGTTTTCGCCATAGTGTATCTGTTAATGATACATCAATAACGGCGCTTATGCCTGCTTCGTATATCCCACTCAGATTTTTATTGTTCCAAGCTGATATTGTGCTGGGCCATCAACTTTTGAATGTTGCTGATAGCGTAGCGCATGCGGCCTAAAGCAGTATTGATGCTTACCCCTGTTTCTTCGGCGATGTCCTTGAAACTATATTCACAGAACATGCGCAGATGCAGCACCTTGCGCTGCTCTTCCGGCAAATAATCAATCAACTTGCGCAGATCTTCATTGATTTGGGCTTCGATCCAATTCGCCTCAAGTGGACGATCGGATTCACCATAGGTATCAAATACCGTATACTCGCCCGTAGAACGCACTTCCTTTTTGCGCGTTTCTCTGCGGAAATGATCAAGGGTTGTGTTGTTGGCAATGCGCAACGCCCAAGGCAGGAATTTTCCTTTCTCCT